>DPJP01000435.1:13159-35821 GCA_003542955.1 Armatimonadota bacterium | reverse complement strand
CGAACACCGGGAAGAGGATCGCTGCCAGGATGGCAATGATCGCAATGACGACCAACAGCTCAATAAGAGTGAACCCACGTCTCATACGCATGCTCTCCTTCTGATTGTTGTCACGACCTTCGGGTGTGCGAGTGTAAGTATTCCCTGCTCCGCACCATCTCACCTGCGATTCTGCCGAGGGCAGCGCCTCTGCGTGTCTCGCGCATACACAGCAGATACATAGGAGCCACGCGCAACGCTCTGCAGTCTCGTGTCGCGGTGCCAGCAGCCGGGGGCTGCGCATACCGAGACAGGTGATGGTGCAGACAAGCGGAAACAAGTACGAGTATAGCGCATCGCGGCACACGGCAACAAGGCCTGTTGCCGGCTTGAAAGGCAGTCATTCGCGCGAGGGGAGTTGACGCCCGTGTACATTCGGTACACTCGTTTCTGCGTCAGTCTGGTGCTGCTCACTGCCGTTCTCGGTGGCGCATCGTTGCCGGCCGTTGGCCAGCCCGCTCCTGTCGGTCCCAGGGCAGCCTTCCTCTACAGCGAGAAGGCCACCCACTACATCGGTGAGTGGGACAAGGCGCTCGAACGCTCAGGCTTCACGCGCGAGCGATGCCCGACGCCGCAGTTCGAGCAGAAGCTACTGCCGGCGCTCGATGAATACGACCTCGTCATCACATCGACCGTCTGGAACCTCTACGACAAGGTCGTTTTCACCCAAACGGGGCCGCGAATCGCGGATTGGGTGCGGGCCGGCGGCGTGCTGATCCTCAGCGATCAGAATTACGGCCCGCAGCTCGATTTCCTGAAGTCCTTCCCGGAGGGCTTCTACCACTCCGTACGCCCCGGCTTCTACTGGGAGAATGGCAAGCGGCCCGATAACATGGAGCTGCCGCCACCGTCGTGGGTCGCCGACATCGGGCTGATGCGCGCCCCGTGTGACCTCCGCGCGTACCTCCCCGAAGTAGCCAAGCCATGCTGGCAATCACTGGGCGAGATGGCCCCCGAGTGGCAGCCGCTGGTCCGCTACGAGAACGGCCACACCCTCATGGCGATGCGGCCGCTTGGCGATGGGCTCGTCATCAGCATGAGCTACTACATGACCGAGCGGTTCGTGGACTTCCAGGAGGCGCTGCTGCGCAACCTCTGGTGCCACATGGAGTTGGCGCGAGCCGGGCTCGAACTGCGGCAGGTGACCATCGGCCGCGATGCCATCGCCTGCTCTGTAGCCGACACGGCACAGCGGGCGCGCGAGGTGATTCTCAGCGCAGGCATCGCACGCGATGGGGGCGCCGAGGTCGTAGGACGCGCAGATATCGGGCTCCAGGCGGGAGGGGCGGCGGAGGGTGCCATCGCCGCCGAACTCTCACAGCCTGGAGTCTACGAGTTGCGATTGAGCCTCTCCGAGGGCGATACAACGCTCTGGACGACGGAGAAGCTCAGGCATGAGGTCTTTCCACCGGTCCGCATCACCGTCAACAAGAGCTACTTCTACACCGGGCCGGTGATCACGACGATCCGCTTCCGGACGCCGACCGGGCTGCTGCCCGCGGATGCGCCCGCGAGCGCCACACTGACCGGCCCGGATGGCCTGGCGGTTCCCTGCACGCTTGAGCCGAGCCCGAGGGATGGCTGTCGCGTGCTGAAGGCCGGAGCGCTCCCACCGGGTGTGTACGCACTGAAGCTGACCGCACACCCCGCGGGCGGCGAGGAAGGCTCCGCGGAAGCGGTGCTGACGGTGCTGGGCGAGCGCCGGGTGATGTTCAATGAGAACAACATCTGCCTGGTCGATGGGGAGCAGTTCTTCCCGCTGGGTATCTACTTCCCGCCGCCCTCGAAGTTCCAGACGATGCGCGAGCACGGCTTCAACTTCATGTACTGGCTGCTGCCGCGCGGCTGGGGCGCGACCGAAGAGGCACTGGGTAACGACCCCGCCGAGGAGATGCCCCTGTGCATCGAGCGCGCGGAGCAGGCTCAGATCATGAATCTCCCGCACGTCTCGCCGGCGAGGTTCGACGAGTGGATACCACTGCTCAAAGAGAGCCCCTCGACGCTGGCGTACTACATCTATGACGAGCCCGATGAGAGCAAGCCGGGCGCTGCCGCCATGGCGGAGTGGTACCAGGCGATGCGGGCTCTGGACCCCGAACACCCGGTCTTTCTGCTCCAGAACCGGCCGGATGTGTTCGACATCTATGCGCCCTACTGCGACATCCACGCCTCCGACCCGTACCCGCTGGGGCGGCGTCCCCTGCGCATGGTGGCCGACTACACCGACCTGACCATCGCCGCGGTACACGGCGAGAAGCCCGTGTGGATGACGATGTGGGCCTACGGCGGCTACCAGGGCGGGCCACGACTGCCGACGCCGGCGGAGCTGAACCGCTGCGCGTGGCTCACCATCGCCCATGGGGCCAGGGGCATATTCTGGTACTGCTACTACACGGGCAAGATCGGCCACGATCAGACGCTGGAGGATTTCCCCGAGGTCTGGGCGGCGTTCAAGCCGTTGCTCTCAGACCTGAAGAAGGGCGAGCCGCTGGTTCTGGCGCCGGACACCGAGCCCACTCTCACCTGCCGCGTGGCCGATCCCGCACGTGCGGCGGCGCTGCATACGCTGGAGCGGCAGGTGGGGGAGAAGCGCTGGCTACTGCTGGTCAATGATGAAGAGACCGAGATGGCCGTCAGCATCGATCTGGCCGGGGACGCGGGGGCGCGTGACGTTCTGCGGGGCGAGGCCCTGCAGGCGCAGGACGGCATGTTGAAGCTGACGCTTGATGGGTACGGGGCTATGGTGGTGGAGGTGGGGTAGGGCGTTGGGCGTGGGGTTCACCGATCTCGGCAGAATCCGAACAGAACGCTCGGAGCGCAGAGCATATGCTCCGGATCTTGAGCAGCCTGAGCATTGCACTCGCGCTGAACATATGACCGATCTGGGAGTGTGCGCAGCCGATGCCCCGTGACACGTCGGCGTACCCCTACTGCCCTGCCGGCGCCTCCCACACCAGCACTGAGGTGTCGCCGGCCCCGGTGGCGAGCAGAGAGCCGTCGGGTGAGACTGCCAGGCCGAGCGTGCCGGATGCGTGGCCGCGCAGCTCGGCGATCTTCTGACCATCCGCGAGGTTCCAGCAGTTCGCGCCAGTTGCGGCCGTACAGTAGGCCCTGCTGCCGTCGGGCGAGATGACCATGTCATAGGTCCAGCCGCCGTTGTCGATGTCGGCGACCAGTTCCCCGGTCTGCAGGTCCCAGCGGGCCACCTTGCCGTCACGTCCCGTCGAGACGGCCCACGTGCCCTCCGGCCCGGCAAAAGCGACCACCTCGACCCAGCCGCGGTGCGCCGTATGCTGCTTGATCTCCCGCGCCTGTGCTATGTCCCACAGGCGCACGGTGCCGTCGCGTCCGCCGCTGAGCACCCGGCTACCATCTGCTGACACCGCCACCGAGAGCACTCCGCCCAGGTGGCCCTTCAGCACAACGGGCTCCTCGTCACCCTTCAATGACCAGATGCGCACGGAGCCGTCATCGGCGCTGCTGACCAGCCGCGCGCCGTCGTGGGTGTAGGCGAGGGAGCGGATGAACCCCAGGTGGCCCTTCAGCTCGGCCAGCAGCGTCCCATCGGTCAACGAGAACTCGCGGATGATGCCATCCTTGCAGCCGGCGGCCGTGCGGGAGCCGTCGGGTGACACGGCGAGCGTATACGCCCCGAGCGTCGCGCCCTCGATCCGCAGCAGGCTCTTGCCACTGCGGGCGTCCCAGACGCGCAGTGTGGCATCCTCGGAGCCGCTGATGACGCGGTCACCGGAGGGGGTGAATGCGATGGCCTGCACGGGGCCGCCGTGGCGATCCCATTGCAGGCGGGGGCGGCCGGCATCCATGTCGCTTTCCACAAGCAGGCCGCCGCCGTAGGTGAGGACATACTTCTCATCGGGTGAGACCGCGAGGGCCATGATGACGCTGGGGTGGGCCATCCAGCGGAGCACTTCCCCGCCGCTGACGCGGTCGTAGCGGTGGATCGAGCCGGTGCGCAGCCCGAGCACGGCCTCATTGCGCATTCCGGCGAAGCCGTGGGTGTAGCATCGGCCTGCCTCACCGGGCACGGGGTCGTAGCGGTGCAGGAGCGAGTAGTCAGAGAGCTTGTACTCCTCCGCGCAGCTCTCCACACCCACCAGCACGCATGTGCGATCAGGCGAGAGGCGGATCTCCTTGGCCTCGTAGTTGGTGGCGAACTTCCCGAGCAGCTCGCCGGTGGCCAGCACGCGGTGCTCGAGCAGGTGCGCATAGCCGCCGCCCATGATGACTGTGGCGCCATCGGGCCCATAGATGGCGCCGCAGCGGGTAGTGGCGAACTCGACCCCGCCCCCGGCAGTCTTCCCGCCGGTCTCGAGGTCGTATTCCATGTAGCCGAGCGGTGAGGTCCCGGCGACGAGGAAGCGCGTGCCATCGGGGCTGTACCGGGCGCTGCGCAGGCCCGCCTGCTCGGTCGCCCAGCTTCGGACGATCTCTTTGGTTTCGGGGTCCCACTCGTAGACGATGCCGGAGGCGTCGCCGAGCAGCATGACCTTGCCATCGGGACGCATCTCGACGCTTGTGAGGGTCGTCTTGGCGACCTGCGTGCTCGATTGCACAGTGCCCGCGGCGAGGTCCCAGATGTCGACGTTCGGCCCTGTGAGCACGACGCCCCTGCCGTCAGGGAGGTACGCAAGCGCGCTCACGCTGCCGTAGCGCATCTTGAGCGTGCCCAGCCGCTGGATTGCGCCCTGCGGGAGCGGATCGCCAAAGCTGTCTACGGGCTGCTGAGCCCCGCAGATGGTCACTGCCATGAGAGACACCCCGATCGCTGTCGCTACCGACGGCTTCATATCAGTCCCTCCATGCGACGGTTGTCGTGCAGGCCGCTCGCTCAGCGGTCGGTTGTCGGCAGCAGCGTATCGGCAAAGCCCTCCGGGCGCATCACAGGCTGCCGACCGAGGAACTCGAAGGGCTGCTCCTGCGGTGTCTTCTCGGGCCCGTGGATGTTGTTGTAGACCCTCGTGTTGGCGGTGGAGAAGACGGCCTTGTCCGGGGTTCTGCCGACGAACCAGTTGTTGTGTATCAGCGCGCCCTGCGACGGCACGCCGCGTATGCCGACGGCCGCCACTGTGCCCAGGAAGGTGTTGTGGTGCACATGCGTCCAGTCGCCGGCGATGTCGGTGTTGTCGCCCCGGTCGCTGCCGCCATGCACGTCGAACGAGTGGCCGATCTCGTTGGGGCCGACGAGGTTCCAGGCCGCCTCATAGCCGCCGCCGGGCGTCCCGCTGGAGGCAATGGCGTGGCGGCAGTAGTCGAAGCGGTTGGCGATCACGCGCAGGTCGCTTGTATTAGTCGAGACCGGGTAACCGTAGCCGGAGCGCTGGATGTTGTGCAGGAAGTTGTGGTGGATGCGCACATGGATCGCGCCGGCTCCCACCCCGATGCCCGAGACGTTGAAGTCGTAGATTTCGCAGTTGTCGACCTCAGCCCCGTAGTGGCCGATGCCGAGGAAGCCGGAGTGGTCCGCGACCTTCTCCGTCCCGCCGAAGGCCCCCTGGAAGCGCAGGCCGGTGAGGCGTATCTCGTCGCCGCCGCTGCTGAACAGCGTATGGCTCTCCCGGAGAGTGGTGAAGATGCGTGCGCCGGGCGAGCCGTTGAGCCCGCGCGTGCCGGCGAGTGTCACTCCTGCCGGGATCACCACATTGCGCATCCCTGTGAGGTCGATCTCGACACCGTCGGGGAAGAAGACTACCTGCCCGGGCTTCGCCTGCTTGAACGCCTCGAGCAGTTCGTCCTTGCTGGTGACGGTGAAGTCGCCGGAGGTGACAATCGGCTCGTAGCCCTCCCCGCCGCCGATGGGGTTGCCGGTTGGGTTCGCCTCACAGCCGATGCTCTCGTGATCGGCGAATGTCTGCATTGCGAGACCCTCGGCCTGGGCCGACAGACCGAGTACAAGTAGCCCGAGCACTGCTGCAAGCATCTGCGAGGACATGGGTGCACCTCCACTGACTCCGGTGGCATGTGGGCCGCCCGCCGAGCAGACACAGGGCGCCGCGGCGGCCTCGGTGGTGTCTACTGCGTCAACGATGGGCGCGGGACCTCCCTCCAGGGCGCGAAAACGGTTCAATCCGGCGACCATGGATGCAGGAAATGGGGTGCGCCCGTGGAAGCTCCCACCCGACGAGGCGGGAGACGATCGCCTGAGACCGGAGAAGGAGTTGAAGGTGCGACATGGCAAGCAAGAGCGGTGTCGAGAGCGTCGAGAGGAGCATCTGGCAACTGCATATCAGCCTGAAGCACAGCGATCCCCCCATCTGGCGGCGGGTGCTCGTGCCCGCGAGTATCACCCTCGAGACGCTTGACGGTGTGATACAGCTTTCCCTGAACTGGGACAACTCGCATCTTCACGAGTTCCGCATCAAGACCCTGCCCAACCCCGACCCCGATGACGTTTTCGAGAGCGACGGGTTTGAGCCCCCGATCGACGCGTACGAGACCGAAGTCACCCTTGCGGAGTCGGGGCTGAAGAGGGGGAACAAGTTCCAGTACATCTACGACTTCGGCGACGACTGGCTCCATGACATCAAGGTCGAGAAGATGCTCGAACGCGATCCGGAGATGAAGTACCCGGTTTGCATCGAGGCCGCGGGAGCGGCGCCGCCCGAGGACTGCGGCGGCCTCTGGGGCTACTACGACATGCTGGAAGCGATTGCCGACCCGGAGCACCCGGAGCATGAGGACTACCTCGAGTGGTGGGGAGATAATACCCTCGACCCGGATGCCGTCGACGTCGACGCAATCAACGAGCGGCTCAGCCGGATGAAGCTGTGAAGGCGCCGGAAGCCGTCGGTGGGCGTTAGCGCGACCTGCAAACTCCCGCGCGCTACACCTCCGGCGTCCAGAGCTGCTCGCGAGTGATGCCGACGCCCTCGAGGACCTCCATCATCGGGTGGACCCCGTCGAGGCTGTTGATATCATGTGCGTCGGAGCCCACACTGATCCTCACGCCGCGTCGCGCAATCTCTGCCAGGTACGCGGCGTAGCTCTCACGGAAGCTCTCGCTGTACTGGGGAGCGCCGAAGATCGCGGAGTAGTTCGCCTCGATGGCCTTCTTGTGTTTGAGCGCGGCATCGGCGAGTTCGCGGGTGTGCCAGTCGGGGATCTGCTCCATGCTGGTGAACCACTCCATCGGCCCACCGGGTGCGAACTCGCCGCCGCCGAACCACCACGGATGCACGAGCACCTCGACCAGCGGATTGGCCAGCACGGCCAGCATCAGCCTGTGCTGGAGGTCGATGATCGATTCCCTGTCCCGCGTGGTGTGGTACGAGCTGTGCGGGCCGCCGATGACGGGGTCGAAGCCGCCGTAGGCAAGCTGCTCCTCGTCGATCGACACAGCGCCGGTATCCGCGTCGATGACATTGACCTCGACACCGAAGTAGATTCTCAACGGGCTGTCGATCTGCGCCAGGTCGGCCTCTATCAGATCATGCTTCGGCATGAACTGCGGGGCATCGAGATGGTCGGTGATGGCGATGGCCTCGAGGCCGAGGCTTTCGCAGCGCTCGACCAGCGCCGGAACGGTCATCGTCTCATTCGCGCATTTCAGATGCGTTGTGTGGATGTGGAAGTCGTATGGTGAGGGCATGATGCCTCCTTGCCGCATGCTGTGTGTCGCCTACACCTCCGGCGTCCAGAGCTGCTCGCGAGTGATGCCGACGCCCTCGAGAATACCCATCATCTCGTGGATGCCGTCGAGGCGGTTGATGTCATGGGCATCGGTGGAGATGCTGATCTTCACGCCGCGCCCGGCGATCTCGGCCAGGTAGTGAGCGTATGACTCGCGGAACGCCTCCGAGTACTGGCCTGCCGCGAAGATCGCGGAGTGATTCGCCTCGATGGCCTTCTTGTGCTTGAGCGCGGCATCGGCGACTTCGCGGGTGTGCCAGTCGGGAATCTGCTCCATGCTGGTGAACCACTCCATCGGCCCGCCGGGCTGGAACTCTCTTCCGGCGAACCACCAAGGGTGCACGAGCACCTCGACCAGCGGATTGGCCAGCACGGCCAGCATCAGCCTATGCTGGAGGTCAATGATGGATTCCTGGTCCGGCTTCTCGTGATACGAGGTGTGCGGGCCGCCGATGACGGGGTCGAAGCCGCCGTAAGCGAGCTCCTCCTCGTCGATCGACACGGCTCCCGTCTCCTTGTCGATCACATTGACCTCGACACCGAAGTAGATCTTCAGCGGGCTGTCGATCTGCTCGAGGTCTGCCTTGATCAAGTCCTGCTTTGGCATGAATTCCGGGGCGTTGAGGTGATCGGTGATGGCGATGGCCTCGAGGCCGAGGCCCTCACAGCGCTCCACCAGCGCCGGCACGGTCATCGTCTCGTTGGCGCACTTGAGATGTGTGGTGTGGATGTGAAAGTCGTAGGGTGATGGCATGATTCCTCCCTGACTGCAGTTGTCCGCGCCCACCGGGCGTCTCCATCTTCAGGCCCCGGACGGTCTCCGGGCCGCCGGGCAGCTTCGCCTCGGGGCCGGAGGCATCCTCCTTTGCGCGTCGGTCGGCAGGACGACGGGACCGTGCTGCGGAAGCATTGCGGCGTGAAAGCGGCAGGTCGCTCACGGGGAGAGCAGGGAGCAGGCTGATGGATAAGGTGAAGTGGCTGCTGGTCGGAGCAGGGGATATCGCCACACGGCGCGCAGGGCCGGCGCTTGTGGAGGTAGAGAACTCCACAGTGGTCGCGGTGTGCGACATCAGCAGGGAGCGCGCGGAACAGCTTGCGGCGAAGCTGGGCGCGGGCGAGGTCTACACTGACTATGCGGCAGCCCTGACCGACAGCGACGCAGATGCCGTCTACATCGCCACGCCGCAGCATACACACATCGAGTTGAGCCTCGCGGCGCTTGATGCGGGCAAGCACCTGCTGTGCGAGAAGCCGCTGGGGCTCAACGGCGCCGAGTGTCTGCGGCTGCTCGATGCGGCCCGACGTTCGGATCGCGTCACGAGCTGCTCGAACTACCGCCGGCTCTCAGAGCAGTACAAGGCGACCGAGGCCATGCTCCGGCGCGGCGAGATCGGCACGCTGACGGGCGGCTGGGCCATCTACTCGACGGGCTACCACAATCCGGGCAATGCGCCGATCAGCCGGGCTCTGGGCTCCAGCAGGATCAAGGAGCTGGGCTTCTACCTCATCGACATCGCTCAGAGCTTCCTCGGTATGCCCTCGACGGCTATGGCGTGCGGGAGCACGATCAGTACTGAGCTGATGAATGATGTCGAAGAGCTTGCCACGGTTGTTCTGAGCTTCCCCGGCGGGGCGGTCTTCACGATCATCTTCAACTGCACCTCGCCCGGCACTCGGCACGAGTTGGAGCTGTTCGGGACCGAGGGGCGCATCTACTGGCCGCAGTGGCCGCCGCATGCGAACGGGCCGGTGGTGAAGAAGACCGGAGCCGGCCTCGAGCAGATCGAGGCCCACACGCACGAGAATTGGCATCTGCCGATGATCGAGGACTTCGTCGACGCAGTGCTTACAGGCCGCGAGCCAGTCTGCACGATAGAGAGTGCTACAAAGACGGAGATCATCACCGACGCGATCTTCCGCTCCATGGACTCGGGTTGCGTCGGGCCCATCACATGGGAGGGCTGAGTATGCGGATCATGCTGGTAGGCGGCACCGGCTGCATCAGCGGGGATATCGCCGCACTGGCGGCAACGAGGGATGACATCGAGCTGTGGCTGCTCAACCGCGGCAACCGGCCGGAGTTCGTCCCGGAGGGAGCGCACTGCATCCAGGCGGATATCTCCCGGCCCGATGAGGTACGGGAGAAGCTCGGGGGGATGGAGTTCGACGTGGTGGCCGACTTCCTCTCCTACGGCGTTGAGCAACTCGAGAACACCCTCGGCATCTTCGGCGAACGCTGCCGGCAGTACATCCTCATCTCCTCCGTGGCGGTCTACAGAATCAGGGCCCAGTGCGAGATCATCACCGAGGCCAACACGATAGTCGGCAACACGCTCTGGTCCTACGGCCGCAACAAGATCCTCTGCGAGCGGCGTCTGCAGGCGGAGCATGAGAGCAGCGGCCTCGACTACACCATCGTCCGCCCGGCCTTCACCTACAACCGCCTGCGCATCCTCCACCCGGTGGGACCCTCGCACCAGAGGTACTCCTGGACCATCGCCAGCCGCATTCTTCAGCGCAAGCCCCTGCTCATGCATGATGACGGTAACGCGCTGTGCACGGTCACCCACACCGAGGACTTCGCGAAAGGCTTCCTTGGCCTCTGCGGCAACCCGGCGGCATACGGCGAGGCGTTCCACATCACATCCGATGAGTACCTGACTTGGAACCGCCTGGCCGAACTCGTCGGCGACGCGTTGGGGGAGACGCCGGTGCTCTGCCATGTGCCCGCGCATGACCTGGGCTTCGAGCTTGGCGGGGACTTCGGGGAGAAGCTGATCAGCTTCGCCAATAACGCTGTGTGTGACAGCAGCAAGGTCCGGGCGCTGGTGCCCGAGTTCGTCTGCACGACACGCTTCGCCGAGGGCGTCAAGCGCACGATCCGGTTCTACGAGGAAAACCCAGAGTTCAAGGTGATCGATGAGGCCTTCGACCGCCGGATGGACGAGA
Source organism: Armatimonadota bacterium (assembly GCA_003542955.1). GTDB lineage: Bacteria > Armatimonadota > Zipacnadia > Zipacnadales > UBA11051 > UBA11051. The sequence goes on along the minus strand of DPJP01000435.1, from coordinate 25,186 downwards.
TCGCGGCGAAGTACGGGTCGTGAGTACGCGGGAGTAGATCACCGAACAGCGGACGGCAAACGGCGGACGGCGAACAGCATACACCGGCGGGGNNGCGGATTATCCGGCGTCCGCATCGCGTCCGCGATGCAGACGACTCGATAATCCGCCCACCAGGCGCCGAAGGTCAGCTACCTGTGCTCGCCCGACGCACGCGGTCGGCGACGGCACGACTGCCCGGCCTCCGCGTAACCGGCACTCCCGTGTAGCCGGCAGAATCCTGTGGGGGTGGGCGCTCCCCTGTGCGGCGGGGTTTCGCTGCCCCTCAGCCCTCCACGAGGCGCACGAACCGCATACTGCGGGCCGGCAGCGTCAGTGTGCTTTCCCCGTCCTCCGGCGCGAGGCCATCGGGGCGGGAGATCGTCACGGTCTGCTCATCGCGAGTGTAGTTGAACAGAAACAGCCCCGCCTCGCCATCCGGGGCGCGCCAGGCGCTGTGCAGTACGGCAGCACGCTGCACGGTGAAAGGCTTGATGGTCGATGGTCGCGTGAAGATGCTGCGCTGGATGCAGGTGACATCTGCCTGTGCGCAGTCCACGGCGCCCGGATGGAGCATCTCACCCCACAACAGCCACTCGCGGTGGGCATGGTAGAAGCGGCTGAGATCCAGGAAGAATGCGACATCGTCCGCGAAGACGGGGTCATTGAGGTGATCCATCGTCAGATTGGTCGCCAGCGGCTGGCAACCACAGGCGACGGTGCGGGCCATGTCGAGGCAGAATTGATCCGGGCAGAGCGCGTGCCAGTCCTGCTCCTCCGATGGCGCGGGGCGGGCGTCCTCGGGCCAGAGATAGTCCCAGGGCGTGATACCGTCGATATGCGAGTAGTTGCCGAACACGATCGCATGCCCGTGGTAGACCGCCTGAAACAGCGGTATGAGCGTCGTGCCCTTGCAGCCTGCAACTCCCACCGACGCCTCCCAACTCGTCTGCAGCGTGATGCAGCAGTCGAGCAGGTCCTGGTAGACCTCCGCGACGCTCTCACTGCTGAGCACCAGGCCCGGCTCCGCGGCGCGGACCTTGCGGAATACCTCGCGGAAGCCCTGCACACCGTAGGCCCCGCCACCCGGAATATGCCCGTGCTCGGTGCTGTAGCATGGCGTGGTTCCGCCAACGATGGCGATCTGATCCATGTAAAGTCCGTCCAGACCCAGCGATGCAACGCCCTCGGCGGTGATGAGCGCCTGCTTGTGCCAGCCCTCGGCCGCGCCGCAGGTGTGCATCAGCTTGCGGTTCATCCAGGTGTTGTAGACATGGCCCCAGTACTCGCCGTCGCTGAGCACCGTTGTGCACTTGCTGCCCTCGGCCTCCCAGCGCGGCTCCTCGAGGTCCCACGACATGCCGTTGGTGTAGACCTGCACGCTGACGTTGTTCGCCTGCAGGTCGGCCACGGCGGCGCTGAAGGCCTCGGCGCCCTCGCGCGGGGGGAAGTAGTCCGGGTAGCTGGTGTCGTATGGATGCTTGTGCCACCAGTACCAGTCGACGGCGACAGGCAGGTTCAGGCGGCGAGCGACCTCCCTTGCCGCCGGGCAGACGTTGCTGATGCGGCCCCGCAGCCACAGCCAGCAGGCCAACTCGGCGACGTAGGTGTCTCGGCGCTGATCCGGCCCGCGCGAGGCCCACTCCTGCTTGATAGCCCAGGGCCTGTAAATCTGCGCGGCCTCGTACCAGCCGCCCGCGAACGGGGCAACAGATACGCTGTAGCTCGGGAACTCGGGCTGTCCGGTGACAGGTTGCGGCAGCAGGTGCTCGATGCTCAATTCCGCGGTTTGCCTGCCGACCCGCAGCAGCAGCGACTTCATCCAGCCGTCGAGATCGCGTGAGTCCAGGTGGAGCCCCGCACCGTCGGAGAGCCACGCAGTCATCTGCATGTGGGCACGCTCGCGGCGGAACGCGCTGATCTCGGGCGCATCCACGGCGTCGGAAAGCGGGTTGTCGATGAGTACGCCGATATCACGCGGCACCACCCACTGCGCATTGCCGGAGTAGGGGAGCAGGATATCCGGGAAGGCGAGGGCCGCGGGCAGGAGGCCCTCCGGCAGCTCGACATGCTCGATGTGCCCCTGGAGCAGGCCGTCGACGAGTTCCCATGTCAGTTCGACTGTGACCTCGACCTCACGGCCATCTTCGTGCACGAGCCGATCGAACTCTACGTGCAGGTGGTTGGTGTCCGGCTGCGACACGCAGGTTGCCGCGGACGGGCGCAGCATCTGGGGCTCCCTGTCATCGAACCCCATGCGCAGTGACCAGCCGAAGCACCCGGGCGCGAGGTCCCACGCCGACCCGTCGCTCTTCACGGCGATAAGCCCGCCATCCATGGCGAAATGCGCCGTCATACCGGCGTCATCTCTCAGCACGATCTCTGTCGCTGTGGCGTCGATGCTCATATCGGCTCCCATCCGGCCTTCGGTTGCAGTTCGCGTTCAGCTCGCGCCACACAGGGCGGGGCCGTGTCGGGGCAGTATGCCCGCGCCGGGCAGCGGTGTCAAGCCGCGGCTCCGCCGTCAGTGCCTGCCACCAGCCTCTCTCGCATCGGTCAGGCAGAATCGTCAAACAAAGCTCTTGCATGCTGTTCCCCTGTGTGTTACAGTTGTCGAACAGATGTTCTCAACTCGCTGCCGGGATAGCTATGCTGAGGCGTGGGTCACACGGGGGGGAGCTCTGAGCCTCGAGGAGGGCTCCGCCGGCCTGAAGGAGTGAGTGATGATGTGCCGTACACGAACCGCGCACGTATTCGCCGCCGTGTCTGTACTCGCTTGCACCTGTGTGTGTGCGAGTCGGGCCCGCCTCGACACACCGACCACTCGCCAAGGGGCTGATCGCGTGGACTACAGTGCTCTGGAGCTGACCGGCAACGGACACACACAGGATTCGTTTTCGCTCGCGCTGCAGGCTGCTGCCCGCGTGTTGGGCCGGGAGGGCGACTACCCCGCGATCTACTGCCTCTCGTCAAACGCCTTCAGCCCCGCCATTTTCCCGCCTGAGGATTGCGTTGCCTGGTGGCATGTGGAGGGCAGTCTGGCCCACATGGCCCTGGGCACGGCTTGCGGCGCCATCGGCCTGAAGGCGCGGGAGTTGCCGCTGCCCTCGCGTCCGGCCGACCATGAGAAGGAGACGTGGGCGCGCTACAGGGCAGATGCTGCGCCGGTCGTCCGGGACGCACTCGACCGCGGCGAGGTGGTGCTCACCTCAGGCGGGTGGCGCGCCGTTCAGGAGCACGGCTTCGTCCCATGGTGCTATGCCGGGATCATCACAGAAGTCATGCCCGATGGCGAGATGGTCGGCGCGTGCCTCAATGGCAGGACTGACAACGTCTGCGACTACCCGATGCGCGGCGAGGCATGGGGGCTCTCGGCATGTGAACCGTCTCTGAGCCGGGAACAGACAGACCTGCGGATGCTCCACAACGCGGTACTCCGCATCCGCGGCGAGGGCCCCTATGCGCGGACCGAGTACGCCGCGTATGGGCTGGACGCGATGGACGTCTGGATCGCGAAGATGGAGCAGCTTCCCTTCTGCGGGCCGTGCTTCGAGTCGGCTCCGGACAGAGTCTGGACGTGCGCGCTCGACAACTCGAACACAACCGCCGCCGGCGCCGCCACGGCTGCCCACTACCTGCGCGAACGTGCCGCGAGCTTACCGGAGGCGGCCCGACCACACCTGGAGCAGGCGGCTGACTGCTACGAGCGGATTGCCGAGCTGCTCCGGCCGTCGATGACCGAGGGGAGCGGGCAGCACTGCCGTGCCTTCATAGGGAATCTGGAGGGGCAACAGGCTCACGCGGCCGATGTCCTCCGGCCCGTGAGGCAGGAGTTGGCGGCCGCCGCCGACGCCATGGAGGCCGCGCTGCTCGCCAGCTACCCGAAGTCGGCACTGCTCCACGACGTCCCTGCCGGCGGGCACTGCAACAGCTACGCCGGTGGCCTGGCTGTGATCCTCAACCACGCCGGCACCCAGGCGGACTACGACACCATCATGGGCGACTCAGGGCAGGCGTTCATCCTCCAGTCCGAGCGGGGCCGCCCGGTGATCGAGGGGGCGGTGGATGTCGGGTGGTGGCCGATGGCCTCCTGGGGTCTGTCCATGCGGCTGGACTTCCTCGGCCACGCCCTCGGCCGGCGCATTCGCAAGGTCAATGGTACCATCGACGCGTACTACGCCGACGCGGCAGGACACTACCGCGACAGGTTCGAGTTAGAGGTGAAGTCATCGATCGCCGAGGGCAGGCCGTTACTGGCGGAGCATGATACCTTCTTCATCGTGGCGGGATACGACGCCCAGGAGCCTCCGCTGCTGGGCGATTGGGCGCTCCGGGATGCCAGGCGTGAGCCCGTTCGCATACATGAGCACCCGTGGGGGCTGGTGGTGCTGGGCGACGAGATCACGCCTCTCGACCGCAGACAGGCCGACATCGAGGCGCTACGTCACGCCCTGGCTCTGGCCAGAGACAGGGCCGGAGCGCCGCCGCGCTGTTTCACCGGCCGCAAGAGCTACAGGCTGTGGACGGAAGCCCTCCGCGATACCGAGCATCTCGGCCAGGCCCGCTGGCAATCGAACATGTGTCTGCACCTGGGCATCAACCGTCGCGCCGCGTCGGCGTATGTGAGGAAGATGGCCACGCGGCATCCGGAGGAGATCGCCACACACCTCAACGCGGCAGCGGCACTGTTCGAGCAAGTGCTGGAGCAGCTCAGCACGGCCGACATCAGCACCGAGACGATGGGGACGCAGGAGGGGCGTGAGAGGTTGGCGAAGCTCGTGGAACGTATCGCCGTAGCCGACCGGAGGGGTTTCGCCGAGATCGAGACGGCCCTCGCCGCGGCGGATGGCGGCGGGCCGGTGAGCGCACAGCCCTGAGATGTGTGCGCCGCGGAGGTAGCGCCGGCGCCACCCCGGGGCGCACCTAGTCCGCTGCTGGGCCGCAGAATCCGCGGCGCCTGGCCCAGCGGCCTGCCGTGCGGCACCTGCTCATCACGCGGGAAGTGATCTCTGATGCAGCGACTGCTGCCGACTGCCCTGCTCGCGCTGTTGCCCGTAGTCTGCCTCCACGCCCAGGAGGCGCGAGTCACCCGCGCGGAGCCGTGGCAAAGCTCCTACGCGAGTGCTGATGCCACCGGCGAGCACGTCATCGCACTGTGGCAGTTCGACGGGGATGATGCGCTCCGCGACGCCTCCGGCCATGGGCATGACCTGACGCTTCGGGGTGGCAGCGTCACGGCCTCTGGGCGCTTTGGTGGCGCGCTGGAGTCGTTCCGCGGCTGGCCGGATGACGATAGCCCGCATGGCGCGACTACGGCCGGCAGCCCAAAGCTGTCTCCGGCGGGGCCGTTCACGCTTGAGATGTGGCTGTGCCCGAAGCCGGAGTTGGCCGGCTATGGCGAAGCGTATCTGCTTGACAAGCGCTACGGGGAGCGCACGGACTACCAACTGGTGCTCTCCGCCGCCGACACCAGCGACAGGCGCACCATACGGCTGGTGCTGGGGCTCGGCACGCGCACTGCCACTTTCACCTCCGACCCCGCCGTCTATGGGCCTGGCGTGTGGCACCATGTCGCAGTCACCTACGATGCCGCCGGGACAGCCTGCTTCTATCGGGATGGAGTTGCGCTCGGCAGCCAGACGGAGGCCGGCGCCCGTGCTATCACCCCAGGCACGCAGCCACTGATGATCGGCGACCGCGTCGGCAGCCGCCACTTCGGCTTCCCCGGATACCTGGATCAGGTCCGCATCTGCAATCGAGTCCTGGAGTTCCGTCCCGTGACTGTGGCGTTGAGTTCGCCCCGCACCGTGTTCGTCCGGCGCGAGAACGCCCGGATGGAGTTCACCGTCACCAACCGACAGGCAGCAGCGCTGACCGGGGCGCGGGTGACATTCGGCGTGGGGCCGGCTCCCGCCCGCGAGGTGGCGCTCCCGGAGTTGGCTTCAGGCGAGTCATGCCCGGTGAGCTTCGAGCCTGACACGGGCCTCCGCCCCGACCGCTATCGCCTGAGTGCCGAATTGATTGTGCCGGGCGACCCGCCGTACGTGAGCGTTACGCAGATGGAGCTGGCCATCGTGCGGCGCCCGGTCCCCGGAGGGATGCCGGTCATCATGTGGGGCGGCGCGACGATAGACGACGCGGCGGCACTCAGAGACATCGGGTTCACCCACTTCCTGGGCCTCCCGCGCGACTACAAGATGATCTGGGATGCGGGTGCGCCCGGCTCGCCGGCCAGTCCGGAGACGCTGGAGAAGGCGTACAAGGACCTCGACAGGGCACTGGCGGAGGGGGTCTGCATCTCGGCCTATCTGTATCCCGGACGCTACCTGCGGGATCGCCCCGAGTTCCAGCGTGTCGACCGCACGGGCAAGCCATACGACACGAAGCGCCCCGACATCTGCCCGCGCGATCCGGCGGTGCGCGAGTACTGCTACAACGTCGGCGCCTCGGTGGCACAGGCCTTCGGGCAGTTCCCCTCCTTTGCCGGCGTCGACGTCCACAGTGAGGTGCGCGACGACTCGCAGCCCTGCTTCCACGAAGCGGATAGGGCCGCATTCAAGGCCTTCTCCGGCTTCGACATCCCCGACTTGGTGACGAGACCGCGCGGGCTCCCGTACGCGCAGATCCCGGACTTCCCGGCTGACCGCGTCATCCCTGACGACTACCCGCTGTACGTGTACTACAAGTGGTTCTGGAAGGACGGCGATGGCTGGAACGAGCTGCACAATGAGGTGCTGCGCGGGCTGCGTTCGTGCGGGCGGGATGACCTGCTGGCATGGTTTGCCCCCACGGTGCGGGTGCCCAGTGTGTGGGGGAGTGGGGGAGATGTGGATGTGCTCTGCCACTGGACCTACTCATACCCCGACCCGATCCGCATCGGCCTGGCGACCGACGAACTGCTGGCTATGGCAGCCGGCTCACCGCGCAATCCGCAGATCATCAAGGCCACGCAACTCATCTGGTACCGGTCCCAGGCCGCTCCGGAGCCGGATGAGGCGGCCGGGCAACAGACCGCGCAGTTCCAGGATGCCGATGCGCGCGTGGGACAGAACGCCGCTGACAGGGCCGCGCCCCGCGCCGACTGGGAGCGCGAGCAGCCGGACGCCCGCTTCATCACAATTGCACCGATGCAACTGCGNNGGCTTCCCTACGCGTACTGCTATACCCACCCCGACACGCAGGCGGAGTTGCGCCGGTTGCTGCGCGGTGTGGTTGAGCCGCTGGGGCCGACTCTGCGCGACATCCCCAATCGCCCCTCGGACATCGGCTTCCTGGAGAGCTTCGCATCGCAGATGTTCGCCCAGCGCGGCAGCTACGGCTGGAACACCGGGTGGGCCTCAGACCTCTACATGGCGATGGGCTACGCGCAGTTGCAGCCTGAGATCATCTACGAGGAGAGCATCCAGCGCGACGGTCTCGATCGTTTCAATGTGCTTGTGCTGGCCGACTGCGACGTGCTGACGGAGGCGGTTGTGGCGGCGGCAAGAGCGTTCCAGCAGCGCGGCGGGCTGGTCGTCGGTGACGAGCGACTGACACCGGCGCTGAGGCCCGATATCCTGATCGAGAGCTTCCAGCGGCCGAAGCAAGCGGACACGGCCCGAGAGTTGCTGCAGCGGACGGCAAGGAAGCTGCGGGAGTCGCTCGATCCGAGGTATGAGCGCTTCGCCGACTCCTCGAACCCCGATGTGCTTGTGCGCACTCGTGGGACGGGGCCGACATGGTACGTGTTCGCCATCAACGACCGGCGCGAGTTCGGTGACTATGTGGGCCACCACGGCCTGGTGATGGAGAACGGTCTGCCGGCGGAGACCGTGCTTACGCTTGCTCAAGAGCGTGGGTACGTCTACGACCTCGTGGCACAGCGCGAGGTGCCCTCGGAGAGCGTGGAGGGCCGCCTGAGCATCCCCGTTGCGCTCGGCCCCGGTGAGGGAACGGTGCTCATGGTGACGCCGGAGCGGCTCGTCGGCGTGGACATCGAGTTGCCTCAGCAAGCCGCGCGCGGCCAGGTGATCGACTGCGGCGTTCGGGTGCTCGATGGCACAGGGCGGCCGGTCGCGGCGACGGTGCCGGTGCAGGTCCAGATCACCGACCCGGCGGGCCGCGTGGCCGAGTACAGCGGCTACTACGGCGCGGTCGAGGGGCGCATTGACCTGCAGTTGGACCTCGCAAGCAACGACCGCACCGGCGTCTGGCGGGTTCATGCGCGCGAGTTAGCCTCCGGCCGGGTAGAGGATGGCTACTTCCGCATCACCCCGGGCCTGGCACGCGGTGGATAGCGGCGCCTCCCCAAACACAGCTTGACACCGCACAGCCCTCGTATTAGAATATTAGCAATCGCTGAAGTGCTGAAAGGTGCTGGCATGGGAAACCTGGCGGAGTTGTTCAGTGCTCTCGGCTCGGATACGCGCATCAAGCTCCTTCAGGAGTTGGCCGAGCGGCCCCTGTGCGTGGGGATGCTGGCGGTGCGCCTGGGTATCACCCAGAGCGCTGTGTCCCAGCACCTGACGGTCTTGCGCACCGCGGGGCTGGTTCAGTCCGACAAGCGCGGGAGCTACGTGCACTACAGCCTCGCCGAGGATGCGCGCAGTAGATGTGGCGAGGCGCTGGATTGGATTCTTGGCACACAAGAAAAGGAGGAAGCAGACGATGTGTGACTGCAAGGGCTGTCAGCATCAGGAGAAGTTGAAGACGAAGCCCGGCGAGTGCTCCGCGGAGCAGATCAAGGAATGCCACGGCGAGGTCAAGGAGCATCCGTGCACCGAGCGGAAGAAGGGCACGGCGAAGTGAATGGCGGCATCGACGACCAGCCGGAGCACGACGGGCCTCGACCTCGACATCGCCATCCGGGTCGAGGGCCTCAGCAAACTCTATGGAGACGTCCAGGCGGTGGATGGAGTTGACTTCGCCGTCCGGCGGGGGGAGCTGTTCGGCTTCCTGGGTCCCAACGGCGCGGGCAAGACCAGCACACTCAACATGCTGACCGGTCTTGCCCGGCTTGATGCGGGCACGATCTCAATTGACGGCATCGACTGCACCCGCAATCCCAAGGCTGCCCAGCACCTGATCGGCGTCGTCCCCGACGAGAGCAACCTGTACCCCGAGTTGACGGGCTTTGAGAACCTCTGCTTCTGCGCGGCGCTGTACGGCATGCGGCGGCGGGAGCGCGAGGCCCGCGCGAGGGAGCTGCTTGCGCAATTCGGTCTGGCTGAGGCGGCCGACAGGGGCTTCGGCGGCTACTCGCGTGGGATGAAGCGGAAGCTCACCATCGCCGCCGGCATCATCCACGACCCGCCTATCCTCTTCCTCGATGAGCCGACGACCGGCATCGACGTTGCCGGGGCGCGGCAGATCCGACAGCTCATCGCCGGTCTCCACGACGCCGGGACGACGATCTTCCTGACCACGCACTATATCGAGGAGGCAGAGCGTCTCTGCGAGCGCATCGCTTTCATCGTGCGCGGGAGGATCGTCCGCACCGATGCCGTCGCCGAGTTGATGCAGCCGACCCGCGACCGCCATGTATTGCTTTTCGCCGTATCCAGCTCGGATGCAGGGATCGTCGAAGCCCTGGCCGAGGCATGTCCGGGTTGTCGCGTGGCGGGGGCCGGCCCGGGGCGCATCCGCGTCGAGGCGGATGCGCCGATCTTGATCGCTCCATTGGTGCGGCTGCTCGAAGAGCATGGCGTCGAGGTCACCGAAGCCCGCCAGGTGCGGCCTTCACTCGAGGATGTGTTCGTCGAGGTCACAGGCATCGAGGCCGGCGCCATGCAGAAGGATAAGGAGAAGGGCGGCAAGGGGGGAGGTGCAGCATGAAGCAGTGGATTGCCTTCTGGACCATCCTGGGCAAGGACACCCGCTCGTACTACCTCAAGCCGCCGAATATCAGTTGGGGGCTGCTGTTCCCGCTCGCCTGGACGGGGATGTTCTTCATCCGCTCGGGGAGCGGGCTCGGCGACATCGTGTCACTGTTGCCGGGGGTGGTGACGGTGGCGATCCTGTTTGGCACCACCTCCGTGCTGGCGGTGACCGTTACCTTTGAGAAGAAGGGGCGCACCTTCGAGCGCCTGCTGCTGGCCCCCATATCGCTGGAGCTTCTGATGCTGGCAAAGACCTCCGGCGCGATCCTCTTCGGCATCGCCAATGCCGCGGTGCCGGTGGTCATGGCTGCTTTCTTCGCGGACCTGTCTCACGTGGCATGGGGCATAGCCGTCCCGGCAGTCGTGCTGATGGCGATTGCCTCGACCTTCCTGGGGCTCTTCATCGCGGTGTCTGTCAGCGAGGTCTTCGAGGCGCAGACCTTCTCAAACTTCTTCCGCTTTCCGATGATCTTCCTGTGCGGGCTGTTCTTCCCGATCGCGAAGTTGCCGATAGTCGTGCGTCCACTGTCGTATCTGTTCCCCGTGACCTATGGCGCCGATGTCCTCCACGCAGCCTTCGGCGCTGAGAACACCATGCCGCTCGGCCTCGATTTCGCGCTCCTGGGCGTGTTCTGTGCGGTCTTGTTCGCGTTGAGCCTGCACAATATCAGGCGGCGATGGATCGCCTGAGGTCGGCGGCTGGAGCGCTGGGGGCCTACTCCGCGTAGAGCACCAGCCGGAAGCCGCGCGGCGGGATGACGTCCTGCCAGCGCGAGGAAAGCACGTACGTCTTCTCCGGCTCCCAGACGTCGGCTCCGTGCATGCCGGCGGCCACGCCGAGCCTGTCCAGTTCCAGCGTCAGGGAGACATCCTGTGCCTGGTCCGTGTCATTGAGCACAGCCAGCAGCAGCTTGCCCTCGCGTGTGTAGGCGGAGGCCAATACGCGGTCGGAGTCGGGAGCAGTCAGCGATACGGCGCCATCATTGCCCCAGTACGGATGGAAGACGACGTGCTCATCCCATCCGAGCGCATCCTGCGTCGCCCAGAGGGCCTCGATGGCGGCCCGGTACTTGTGCAGGTAGGCCCACCAGCCATCAACGTCATGCACCATGAGGTAACCTAACAGATGGAGCAGGGCCCGGCACGTCTGTGGGTCGTCGAGGGTGTAGTCGGCGTACTGCTGGGGCCTGAAGATGTAGGGCGCCCGGAGGAGCTGGTTGATGAAGACGATCTTCATCCCCCATGTCTGCGGCAGGTATGTGGCCCGAAACACCTCGGGGGTCAGGATGTCGTAGTAGCTGCCCTGTGTGGCGATCTCCGGCTCCGTGCCCTCCCCGACCGCCAACACCTCGGTGAAATGCTGCACGGGCATGTTGCGCTGGTAGCCGAGGTGGGCGCTGATGACCGCGTTCGGGTCGGAGCGCTTGATGGCCCGGTAGGTCGCCAGGGCCACCTCACGGGTCTCGCGATTGAGCAGCCGCTTGTGCACTTTGCCGTTGATATCCACCCACGGGCTGCAGCCGTGCTGCTCGTTCTCGCAGCCGATGCCGTAGGAGAAGTCGAAGTAGTAATGGCGGGCCTTCGGGCTCACGGGGGCCCGTCGGAGCAGCTCCACGATCTGGTGGATGTGGAAGTTGCGGAAGCCGTCGCTGCCCAGACAGCCCTCCGCATAGCACGAACGGTTGCGCAGTGCCGGTGGCAGGTTGGGATCGCCCGTGAACTCCCCGTACGGACGGCCGATGTGGCGCCATTGCTCCTCCCACCATGCCCACTCCGGGCAAAATGGTGAGACGAAGTTGTGGCTCATGTAGAGAAACGTCTCGTCATGGCGCTCACCGGCGGCCTCGAGCTGTGCCATATCCATCTCATCGGCGTCGAGGTAGTTGAAGTAATCCCAGGGCTGTGCCCACATCTGCCACTCCCGGTCGGTGCGCGAGCGCCTCAGGCGCGGATCGAGCGGGCGAGACGGCGTGAGCACAAAGCCGAAGTCGATGGTGCGCGGGGCATCGAGGCGCAGAGGCGTATCGACAAGGTTAAGGCGCAGCATCGCCTGGTCGCCTTCGCGCACGATCTCGACATTTTTCTGCTCCTGGCGGTAGTGCCAGCGGCTGAGATCATCGGCGATCCAGTTGAAGCCGACCTGCTCATTCCC
>DPJP01000435.1:174-13154 GCA_003542955.1 Armatimonadota bacterium | reverse complement strand
CACCCACAGCATCGGCTTGTCGGCAAGCGTCTGTGACCAGTAATCACCAATGGCGCCAGATCTGCTCCCGTAGGACACGAAGCTGTCGCGCACCAGGCTGATGACCTCCGAGTGAAATGGCACCTCGAGCGACAGGCTCGCGATGTCGACCGGGCCTGTGGCGGGTGGCTTCAGCGTCATCGAGACCTCGCAGTAGCCGTCGAAGTGCACGGTGAGATGGGTGTCGACCTGGATTGGGCCGAGGTTGGCCATCTTCTCCCACTCAGCGCGGACCTCGGCATCGGAGAGCTTGCGCACCGTCGGCTCAGCGGCGGGGGAGAGCTGCTTCCCGTCCAGCACCAGCCGCATGGGAGCTGCCAGCATCTCCTGCCCCTCGCTCTGCANNGACGAGAAAGCCCCCGCCGAAGCCGTAGGTCCGCCCGAGCATGGTGGCGGTCGAGGCGTCGGTCTGCAACGGGGTCCATGGCGTCGGGACGACCGCCGCGTCCGGGTCCTCATACGGCTGATAGGCGGCAGATGAGACGTCCGGCACGCGGTACTCCTGCTCGAAGTCGCCGGTTGCCGTGCCGTCGGGGGCCAGGTGATCGATCCGCAGCACGTAGTCGCCGGGGGTGAGCGCCTCAAGGTCGAGACCGAAGCGGAGGTTGAGGTAGTGGTCGCCGGGAGGCGCCGGTCGGCGTCGCTCGAGGGCTACCGTGCCGTCAAGGCGGAAGAGGCGCGCGCGGACCTCCCCCTCGAGCCGTGTGTGTGCCGCCACGGCCAACTCCCGCGTGGCATGCAGCGTGTAGGCAAACAGCACACTCAGTGGCGCCTGGGGGTCGTAGACGAAGCTCCCCCGGTACAACGGTTCTGCAGCATCGCCCGCACCCTCGCTGAGTTCAAGCACATAGCTCATTCGCCCCGTCACGGGCGTCTCGGGTGGCGCGAAAGGCGTTGCCCGGCCCTCCCGGCACAGCGTGAACGAGACTGTGCGGTCACCGTAGTCGCGTCCGGTGCTGCTGAAGAGCGTGCCGGCGACCTCGAGCGGCCCGCCCGCGCGTGCCTCGACACGGGGTTGGTAGATGCCTGTGGCCGGCTCGACCAGGCTGAGTATGCGGATTCCCGGAGCAGTCTGGCGGAACCTGAGTGTGACGAAGTTGCTCCAGTCGGCGAGCGTGCCGACGGCGGGCGCTATGCCTGTGACGCCCTCGAACGCTGGGAACACTCGTCCCAGGTTGATGCGCCAGTCCTGCCCATCGGGCGGAGTAGACAGGCCAAGCGCCGCGAAGGGGATAGACGCCTCGGCAATCCAGGTCCCGTCGGCGACGCGATGGTCTGCGATGAGGCCATGGCAATCCCAGGTGGTGTCGCCGCCCCGGGCGTCGCTGAGTCGGCCGTCGGGCGCGAGGACCAGGTGATAGAGGGGATCGGCGGTCTCGCCCGGCGCCAGGTACAACTCCACCCGGTCGACGCCGGACAGGTCAGCGTCGCGTTGCGCCTCCGGCGTGGCCCCCGGCGCCTCAGCCAGGGGGCTCTGAATCGCGATATGCAGCGCCTCCGCGTCATAGCCGACGAGGTAACGGCTCTGAAGGGGCGAGAGGGTGCCGTCGAGTCGCTGGAATCCGGTGCCTGTGAAGGCATACTCATCTTCACCGAGCGTGCCATCGACTGTGGCGGTAGCGGCGCCGGCAACGATCAGGCCTGCGTTGTGACGGATGCCGGCGGGCCCGGCATGCTGCAGGTACTGGGCCTCGATCTCGGTGCGGCCCATCACATGCCCATACAGGCGGAGTTCATCGAGCAGGCTCGTGCCGCCGGTGCCGAACGTCCAGCCGCCCGGCCCGACGCTGAGTGGCTCAAGGTTGGCGAATGGGGGGGTGGGGTACCGCAGACGCTCCGCCGCGCGCCGACGGCCATCCACCCACAGCGCGATCTCATCCTCGCTCCAGGTGGCGGCGACATGGTGCCACGCGCCCGGGGTCCAGTCGGCAATCGATGACCTGACGCTGGTCCACTTCTCCGGTAGCCCCACCAGGAATAGCAGACGGTCGCTGTTGAAGTACTTGTAGACGAGGAAGTGCGTCTGCCCTGCCATTGCCCGCAGCATGATGTGGAATGGCGCATCGCCGCCATGCCAATCCAGTGGCTTCACCCAGAACGAAACGCTGCCGCTGCGGTGGTCGAGAAGGTCATCGACGATGTAAGAGACTGACCGATCGCTCTTCCCATCCGGGCTGCCGATGGTCAGCGCCTGTCCATCGATGCCGGCGGCGAACTCGGGGCCATGCAACGCGGTCCCCGCACGTGTCCCATCACGCAGCGTCGCGGCGGCATCACCATCGAAGCGCCAGTATGCGTCAGGGCCCGCCTGCTGGGCGGCACAGATTGGCAGATACGTCACGATTGCCAGGGCTGCGGCAGCAACACCTTTGCGGACCATGGCGTTCCCCTCACATCTGGTTGTGGGCGCAACACAGTGCGGCGTGGGCGCCGGCGGGCAAGTCAATCGGCTGCCCCTTCCCCGCCATTGGGTGGCTGCCCTGCGCGGACGCAGTTGACATGGGTGCGCTGCCGGGACTACCCTGCCCACAGCAGTCCCACCAATCCACGCACGCGGGCAGAAACAACAATCGGGAGCCAGCCATGCCCAGACCATTCGACGAGGTTCGTACCCGGCTCGAGCGTCAGTACCTCGATGTGCAGTTCGATCCGGATTCCGGTCTGGCCAGAGATGAACTGGTTGCCGAGTTCGAGCGACACTGCGCCGAGAACCCCGATGAGCCCAGGATCATGACGCGGGCATGGCTCTTCCACCTGCTGTGCTCGAAAGCTCGTATCGCCCTCGACCCCGATGACTACTTCGTCGATAAGCTCGAGCACCACAACCTGCTTGTGGACCTCCGCAACCGCTGGCGGCTGGAAGAGGATCTGAAGGAGTTCGGTGACGATCCGCCGGCTGAGCCGGGGGCATGGACGGCGCAACTCGACACCGGCCATACCTGCCCGGACTGGCGCGACCTGCTCGAATACGGCTTCACCGGCCTGCGCGACCGCGCGGCCGCAGGCTCGGGTGTCTTCTATGATGCTGTGGCGATGNNGGCGATGGTCTACGAAGGCGCCGTCACCCTCTGCAGGCGGTTTGGCAGCGCGCTGCCCGGATCGGCTGTCGCCGCGCTGGCTGAAGGCCCCCCGAAGACGTTCCACGAGGCGCTGCAACTGGCCTACCTCTACCACGAACTCCAGGAGATGGAGGACGGCTACTCGGTTCGCTCGATGGGGCGGCTCGATGTACTCTACAACCGCTTCTACGTGGACGACCTCGCGGCAGGCAGATTGACGCGCGAGCAGGCCAAGGAGCTGCTCAAGTACTTCTGGGTCAAATTCTTCGCCAAGACGCAGGGGAAGCTGTTTGGCAAGCCGTTCCTGTTTGGCCCGGAGGCCAATGAGCTTTCATGTCTGGCATTCGAGGTCTATCGGGAGATGCAGATTGTCGACCCGAAGCTGCATTTCAGGTTCTCGGAGCGCACACCGCAGGAGTTTCTCCAGCAGGTTGTCGGCTGCATCCAGGCCGGCTGCACGGGTATCGTCACGGTCAACGACACCGCGCAGGTTCAGATGCTCTGCGAGAATGGCAAGGCGCGTGCTGATGCCGAGGACTACATCCTCATCGGCTGCTATGAGCCTGCCGTGATGGGCAGGGAGCTGAATTGCTCCGGGGCGTGTGCGGTGAATCTGGCGAAAGCCGTCGAGTTGGTGCTTGCCAGCGGCAACTACGCGTCATTCGAGCAGCTCATGGCCGCGTATCTGGATGTGCTTGACGAGTTGATCACCCGGGCCATGGACCGGGTGCGGCGGGAGGAGCGGTTGTGGCCGCAGGCGGCGCCCACTCCTTTGCTCTCCGGCACGATGGGCGCATGCATTGAGCGCGGGCTGGACGTCTCCGAGGGCGGAGCGGAGTACAACACAAGCGGCTGCCTCTGCGTCGGCCTGGCCAACGCCGTTGACTCACTGGCCGTCATCAGGCGGCTTGTCTACGACGAGGGGCTGTGCACGCTGGATGAGCTGAAGACCGCTCTGGCCGCCAACTGGGAGGGCCATGAGCGCCTGCGGCTGATTGCGCGCAACCGGGTGCCCAAGTGGGGCAACAACGACGATCGCGTCGACGGCATCGCGGCTGAAGTGACCGATTTCCTCGCGGAGCGGATCAACCACGAGCCCAACGCCCGTGGGGGAGTGTTCCAGGCGGCGCTCTACGCGATCATCAACACCGCCAAGCGTTTTGGCGCGCCGACCGGCGCACTGCCGGACGGCCGCCTGGCCGGCGAGCCGCTCACGATGAACACCGGTGCGACCGTGGGGATGGACAGGAGCGGTGTTACCGCGCTCATCAACTCCGTGACGAAGATTGACCTCTCCGGCTTCCCGAATGGCACTGTGCTCGATATCATGTTGCACCCGAGCGTCACCCGCGGCATGGAGGGAATTCAGACCATCTGCTCGATCATCCGCAGCCATTTCGCGCAGGGCNNAGGGCGGCATGGCTATCCAGTTCAACATCTTCGACGCCGAACAGCTTCGGGAAGCCCAGCGCAGTCCGGAGCGGTTCGCCAACCTTCAGGTGCGCGTGTGTGGCTGGAACGCGCGCTTTGTCGACCTCGCGCCGGATGAGCAGGAGATATTCATCGCCAAGGCGGAGGTCGTCTGATGCAGGGCCGTGTGATCCAGATTGAGCGCCTGTGTGTACATGACGGCCCGGGCATCAGGACGACCGTGTACCTGAAGGGCTGCCCCCTGCAGTGCCGGTGGTGCCACAACCCGGAGAGCATCTCGCCACGGCCCGAGATCGGCTTCCGTGCGACCCGGTGCATCGGCTGCCGGGCATGCGCGCAGGTGTGCCCGACGGGTGCGCACGTGTTCGCCGATGGCGCTCACACCCTCAACCGCGAGCTGTGCACCGTCTGTGGAGCCTGTGTCGAGGCCTGCTTGCCGGGGGGGCTTGAGTACTACGGGAGGGAGATGTCCACCGAGGACGTCGCCGCTGCGGTGCTGGAAGACCGGACCTTTTATGCAGAGTCGGGGGGCGGGTGTACTCTCTCCGGTGGCGAGCCGCTGATGCAGGCCGAGTTCTGCGCGGAGGTGTTCGCGCTCCTGCGACCGAAGGGCATCCACTGCGCGATCGACACCTCCGGCGCGGTCGTATGGGAGCGCTTTGAGACCGTGTTGCCGCATACGGACATGTTCCTCTACGACTTGAAGCATGTGGATGATCTCACAAATGGCGAACACACCGGCAGCTCGAGCCGGCCTATCCTCGAGAACCTCCGCCACCTGGCGGGGCGTGACGTGCCCATCGAGATCCGCATCCCGCTNNCGGGTTTCAACGCCGATGGCCCGAGCATCGCGGCGATAGGGGGACTGCTGAGTGGGCTCCCCAGCATCGTCGGCGTGCGCCTGTTGCCGTATCACCTGGCGCGGCAGAAGTATGCGATCGTCGGCCGGCCGGATACCATGCCCGATGTCGCTCCGCCCGAGGCCGGGCTAATGGCTTCCCTCGCAGCCGTCCTGCGCGGCTATGGGCTCGCCGTGGTCGGCTGACTCGCCAGAGCCGACCTGCAGGAACGGAGCAGCCGGTGGCGAATGCAGTCTCCGATCCAATCAGGTGATGTCAGTGTGAGTGGAGGTCGACCTCGATGGCATACTCCCGTGTCCAGGCCCTAACGATGCCTCTGTTCCCCGGTCCCGTTCTGTCTGCCGTCGAGCCCCCGGCTCCCGCCCCAACGCCCACTCCGGGGTCGGGCACGGGCGCGCCCGGGGGCGTCGCGCCGCCCCCACCCGGGAAGAAGTTCAACCCGTGGCTCCTGATAGTGGGCTGCGGCTGCCTTGTCGCATTGGCCATTCTGGCCACCATCGTCTACACGGGGTACGCGACCTTCCGGACCGGTGTCAGCACTTCGGTTCAGGATGTGATNNGCGCCGCAAGCGAGCGGGCCCTCGGAGGAAGCGGCGATCGCCGCGGCGCTGCATGAAGTCCCCGGGACGGCCGCAGTCGTCTCGCACTCGGATGA
Source organism: Armatimonadota bacterium (assembly GCA_003542955.1). Lineage (GTDB taxonomy): Bacteria > Armatimonadota > Zipacnadia > Zipacnadales > UBA11051 > UBA11051. Next base: position 7,110 of record DPJP01000435.1, on the reverse strand, counting down.
CTGGACTACCGCCGTCGTCAACGTGACCACCGAGGGCATTGATGAGCCTGTGCCGGTGCAGTTGCACTGGAATGCCTCCGCAAGCGCATACAGTGCCACAGTACCGGTGGGCAGCGACATCGTCCCGGACCCCGTGAAGCCGGATGAGTTCCTCGACAAGCCGCTGGTCGGGGACGGGGAAGCCACGCGGACTGTCGGAGGCGGCGAGGATGCCGTTGTCGCAAAGGCGCTCACGATGTGCCCGGATCAGAGTTGGTCGGTGGGTGTGAGCCGCCACAACGGCGACTGGACGACCGCCAGCGTCAGGATGGGGCCCACTCCAAAGCAGCTCGTCCTCGAGATCGACTTCATCTGGGACGCTCAGAGCAAGGAGTACATCTCCATAGACACTCGCTCCCTTGCGGGAGACTGAGCCCGGAGGACCAGCATGTTGATCCCTCTTCCACGGTGCGGCCTCGCAGCGGCGGCGCTCCTGTGCCTGTGCGCTGCGGCTGCCGTCTCCCAGTGCCACGTCGAGCTTGATTCCGGGCGCCTGAGTTGGCAGTCCGGCGAGACCACCCTCGGCGGCAGTGACCAGTGGCTACAGGTCCGCGACCTCGCAGCCGGTGACGCCTTCGTCCCCATCACGGTTGCGGGTGATGAGACGGCATTCATCGGCGCGGGCGACGGTCTGCGCTTCTCCGGCGGTTGGGCTGCCCGTGGCTTTGCGCGTGAGCTGGAACTGACGGTGACGGCCGATCCACCCACAGACCGCGCGCTCGTTGTGAGGGTTGCGCTGCCGTTGGATGCCGTCGGCTGGACGTGGTGGGATGACATGGGCACCTCTCGCCCCATCGAGGTCGGCAAGCACTACGACCGGTTGACGCGCTGGGGCGGGCTGCGGGAGGTCTCCGCATACCCGTTCTGCGGGGTGGGGAACGACCGCGTCGGTGTGTCTGCCGCCGTGCCGGTGCACGAGCCGCAGGTGTTCCGCTTCGGCTATGATGCGACGCGGCAGGCGCTGGAGGCGGAGTTCGATGTCGGCCTTTCGCCGGAGACGCTCAAGTTCCCCTGCCGCAGCACCATCCGCCTGCTGGTGTACCCACACGATCCCGCCTGGGGCTTCCGGTCGGCCATGGAGCGCTATTACGAGCTATTCCCGGATTACGCCGAGCGGCGCGTGGGGCCGGGAGGCATCTGGCTGATCGGGCTTGCGCCCAACTCGATGGCCTGCCCCTGGGATTGGGGCTTCCGCTTCGAGGAGCATGGGCTTGAGCATGCCGGCTATAACGATGCTCACGACATCCTGACATTCGTCTACACCGAGTGCTGGGGCATCTACGAGGGCTACGGCAACACCCCACCGCCGGACGGCAAGGATCGCTACGGCCGCAACGTCTATCCCGGCACGGCCGAGCAGATGCGGCAATCGGTCCTCGACCGCCTCGACGCCCCCGCGGACCAGACGCGCTGGGGGCTATCGCAGAGCGAGATCGCGCGGGCGGAGGTCAACTCCGCCATCGAGGACATCAACGGGCAGTGGATATGGAGCCACTACACCCAGACGTGGTCGCCCGGCAACTTCCTGTGCAACATCTGCCTCAACCCCGACCCCGACTTGCCGCCGCCCAGCCGCAACTCCGTCACCTGGGACGGCGAGATCACCCCGGCCTATCAGCGGGCCGAAAGCGCCGGAGGAACGCTCGGCGGCGTCTATCTGGATAGCGTGTGCGGCTACGTTGGCTTCTATGACGAGAGCTTCCGCCGCGAGCACTGGCAGTATGCCGATACCCCGCTGGTGGCCAGCTACAAGGCGAAGGCGCCCGCCCAACTGCACTCCTTTAGTTGCTTTGAGATCAGCAAGCAGATCGCCGGCCGCATGCGCTCGGAGGGCAGATACGTCATCGGCAATACCGGTCCACCGGAGATGACCTACTGGATACCACTGCTGGATATGCTTGGGGCGGGCGAGGCGAACCAGTGCGGGATGTCGGATGAGCGCCATTACCGATACCTGCGCTTCTGTGCTTATCACAAGCCAATCAGCTGGATGCAGTACGGCTTCGTCGACCCCACACGCAGTTGGGAGGAGAAGGAGCGCGGGATGCACCGCAGCCTGTTCTATGCCGTCCATCCCGGCACGGCGCGGTTCAATCAGCCCGATCAGTATGAGCCCTCCCGCCCTCTGTACCGCTACTACGAGCCGCTCATCATCTGGCTCGACGCAGCGGGCTGGCAGCCCGTCACCCTGGCTGCCACAGATGATCCGGAGGTGCTCGTCGAGCGCTATGGCCCCGGCGCCGACCCCCTCGGCGACGTCACGTTCTTGGCCCTGCGCAACAGCGGCAATGAGGCGAAAGAGCCACGGGTGGCTGTCGAGACCGGGGCACTGCCCGCTTCGGAGGCCCGCGAGACCGTCGCCCGGGCGCTCGTGGGCAATTATGAGGCGCGCCTCACACGTACACGTGACGGCTTCACCGTCTCAGGTCTCACACTGGCGCCCGACACCACCGAGGTCCTCGCGATTGGGCGGCGTGAGGCAGTTGCGCGGCTCTTCCTCGACCAGGCAGGCGAGTGGCTCAACCGGCTGGCCCGCGAGACGACCTGGCAGACGGGCAAGGGCGCGGGCGACATCATCGCCAACGGCGACTTCGAGGGAGGGTTGAACTCCTGGGGTGTCGCGCAGGACCCCTACCAGAAGGAGTCCACGGTCGAGGCGGATGAAGCGCAGCCGCTGGCCGGCAAGCGCAGTGCGCTTGTCCAGAGTCGGTCAGATGAGTCCCTGCACGGACTCAACCAGGGCGTTGTACTGACTTCGGGCGACGAGTACACCCTCCGCTGCAGCTACTCGTGGACGCGACCCGAAGGCGCCACGGGAACCATGGTGCCGCGCTTCGGCGTCAAGGGCCCCGACGGCGAGTGGGCTACCGGCAAGTACATCTACTTCCGCGACGTGGAACCGACCAACGGTGAGATCACGACCTTTGAGCGCAGCTTCACCGTGCCCGAGGGCTGCACCACCGGCTTCTTCCAGTTCATGTTCAACGGCCACTGGGGAACGGTGCGGCTGGACGATGTGCAGATCAGCTCCGCGACGCTGGATGCCCAGCGCGAGCGGCTGGCACGCCTCCCCGAGCAGGCCCGGGCGGCGGAGAGCGGGTTCAGGGCGGGCCTGGAGCAGGCCGGACCGGACGGGCTGCTCGCTTTCGCCTCCGGCCAGGAGCGGTTATACGAATCCCTGCTGGGTACGATCCAGGGCCTGCCCGAGGGGCATATCAAGCGCTGCTTCCTCCTGCCGACGAGCAACTTCGCGGAGGCTATCGGGCGCGCAACGGAGGTCCTGACCGGCGTCAGCATCGGAGTGTCCGACGGGCCGCCGTTCGTCGAGGTGGCTCTCGGCGCGCCCGCGCAACTGGCATGCACAGTCCGCGCGGCAGCAGACGCCCTCGCGGGGGTGCGGATCGCGCTGGATGGGGTAGCGGGAAGCGCGGGTGTGCCGGTTTCCCCCGGCTCTGAGGTCACCATCCCCGTCACGGTCCCGGCGCCCGATGACGCGCCCTGGGGTTGGCAAGACGCCATGCTCGTGAGCCACTTCGATTTCGGCACACAGGCTGTGTGGCTGCCGCGCCGTGTGACACTGCGGCCGCGCGCGGCGCTGGACGTGACTGCAGCCGGCCCGATAGGCGCGATCAGCCCGGGGTTGTCGCTGCTGGTGAAGTCGTTCTCGCCCGGCGCCGCGGCCATGAGCCTCGAGGTGACCGGGACGGTTGGCGATATGGAGTTCGCGTTGCCGGGACAGTCTGTGACCCCGGCGCCGGACAAGCCCGCTGCCGTCTCCTGGCCGCTGCCCGTGGATGTTGCCGAACAGGTGGATGCGCTGGCCGCTGCCGGCAAGGCGTGCAACGTCCGCTGGAAGGCGACCTCCGCGTCCGGGGCGGCGCTCGAGGGCGACGTCGAGGTTGCGCTCCTGCGGGGATTCAGGTGCCCTGAATTGGCGTCGCCCCCTGTCATCGACGGGCAGCTTGGGCACGATGAGTGGGCCGCGGCGGCGAAGCTCTCCGGCTTCGTCAAGCATGATGACGCGACACCATCAGGCCACGCGACTGATGCAAACGTCGCCGGCGACGCCTCCACGTTGTACCTGGCCTTCATCTGCCGAGATCAGCCGGAGCCGAAGGCGGTTGAGCGTCCGCGCGACGGGGCGGTGTGGGAGGATGACTGCGTGGAGGTGTTCCTGCAGCCGCCGGGCTCGGAGACCTACTACCACCTTGCCGTGAACGCGGCCGGCTCTCGCTTCGACGCCCGCTGCCCCGGCAGTGACGCGTCCTGGAATCCTGACTGGGGGGCGAAGTCGGGTCGCATCGAGGGCGGCTGGGTCGTGGAGATCGCTGTCCCCTGGGCTGCCCTCCAGGGGAGGCCCGACGGCACTTGGCGCATCAACCTCGGGCGCGAGGACACTCAGACGAAGCAGGCGACCTGCTGGTCTCCGACCTTCGGCGGATTCCACGTCCCGGCCCGGTTTGGGGAGATGGGTTTCTGAGGGATCATGCTTCGCTGAGAGAAGGCGCCAACCCCGGTCGTGCGACCTGTCGGATCGCTACCCGATCTGCACCTCGTAGTGCCTGTCATCCCCTGAGATCGGCAGAGGGATCCATGCGCCGTTGAGACGATCCGACACATGGAAGCCGATGGTGACCTCCAGCGCCGCACGGCCGTCCTCGCCAGTGCAGGCGGGCTGGGTACCGTGTGAGATGCAGTCGACGAGGTCGCGCACGGCCAGTTCCAGCGATGTCGGGCGATCCGTCTTGACGGGGATTTCGCGCCGCTGCCCGCTCCACAACTCGACCCGCGCCTCATCCCTGCGGACCGTCAACTGGCCCTCGCTGCCGACGATGCACACCCGGATCGGCGCTCTGGCTTCCGCCGCGGCGTGCACATAGCCCTTCACCCCGCCCGAGAACTCGACAATGCCCCAGCCGCCGGGGTCGCGGAACTGCGGGCCGCGGCAGTCCGGGGGCACGACAGGGCCGAGCCTGCCACTGACGGCTACCGGGTCGGCTCCCAGCAGCATGCGACAGGCATCGAAGACATGGGTGCCGATGTTGCCCAGTCTGCCACTGGTCCAGTGGGCCGTCAGATGTTCAATATCACCGATGGCGCCTGATGCGAGTTCATCGCGTACGGTAATCCACATGGGGTTCCAGCGCCGCAGGTGGTTGATGGCCAGCACCGTCCCGTGCTGCTTGCAGGCCTCAATGGCCCGGTCCGCATCAGAGAGCCGGGTCGTGATAGGCTTTTCGCACAGCACTGCGCGCACACCGGCCGCGGCGCAGGCGATAGTGATCTCGGCATGATGCGGGCTGTTGGTGGCGATGCTGACGATATCGAGCTGCTCGGCTGCCAGCATCTCGCGCCAGTCGGCGTAGGTGTTCCGGCATCCCGTGCGCTCCGAGAACCGCTCTCTCCTGCCCTCATCGCGGCTGGAGCCCGCGACAAGCTCGACCCGCGGGTGAGCCTGCAGCGCCTGTGCATGGGTGCCATCGAGGTTCCTGACCTGCTGGCCGATGGCATCGCCGGACACCTGATCCGCTGCCCCGATGAAGCCGAGCCCAATGACGGCTGCGCGGAATACCATCTGCCTATCTGCCATTGTGGGTGCCTTTCTCCACGCCGTCAGTTGGTGGTAGTCTTCTCCAGCCGCACGACGGTGCCTTCTCCGGGGGCGAGGCGGAGGTCGAAGGCGGCGGCGCCGCGCGCGAAGGTGGTCTTCACCGGGAAGGCCACGTCACAACCGAGGTCCACGGCATCCCCGTACTGGCCGCTCAGGATGATGCGGTCCTCCCGGTCGGCATAGTAGTCGGGATTCACCACGAACAGGTACAGGTGATCGTCTGATTCGCGAGCTACAAGACGGAAGTCTCGGCCGGCTGCGTAGAAGTCGCGTGGCGTGGTGGCCTCCACCTGCTCGACGAGCGCGTCTGTCGGCAGCGGCTNNACGGCTCGGAGGCAGTGAAGACGATCAGTCGCCCCTGCCCGTATGGAGCCTGCAGGAGCGTGTTGCCGTCGGCGAGGGTCACTGTGTCGGCGAAAGTCTCCGTATCGGCCGCCGTCCATGTCCTGAAGTCCTCGCTGAATGTCCCGGCGTCGCTGCCCGTGATCTCCCGCATCAGGCGGCCGTCCGGCTGCCCGTACTCGTTGAGCATCCCCGGCGGCAGCAGCGCAATCAGCGTCCCGCCCTGTTTGATCCACTTGAGCAGCATGGCGCTCGTCTCGGGCTTGAGGCAGAGGCTGCGCGGGACGATCAGTGTGTTGATGCCCGCCAGCGACTGCTTGCCCGCCAGCAGCGGCTCCTCGTAGATGAAGCCGTAGTTCCATCCGCCCTCCTCGAGCTTGACGGCAGTCTCCAGCATCGGCGTGTAGACGTCGATCCCGTTCCACTTGGATGCCGTCGGCTCCATGATGCAGACCTTTGGCGTCACGGTCGGGTACGTGAGCGCGATCTCCCCGAAGCGGCGCGAGCGATCCCGGGCTACCGGCATGAACCCCGTCGAGTAGCGCAGCACCGACTGCCGGAGGTTGGGGACGAAGAACTGCGCGCCCTCGGAGAAACCCGCGGAGCCGCCGTACCAGATCGACAGCACCGACTTGCCCCAGGCCATCTCCTCCCACATGTCCAGCAGCCCACACGCCTTGTAGGCATCCTCATTGAACAGGTCTGGCAGGTGCAGGCCCGCGGCCCACTCGAAGTTGCCCAGCGGGGTGCCGTAGGCCTTGCGCAGTGAGTCGCCGCAGCGGTACATCGGTTGGACCGCGTCGATGCCGTAGAAGTGGCTTCCGACGATGTCATAGGTCTCGAACATGCGCGGGAGGTCGAGCGCGCGCTCCTGCGTGGCGCCGCCGAACGCCCAGTTGAAGTCATTCATGGTCGGCATATTGGGCAGGTTGCTGCGCAAGTGC
>DPJP01000435.1:0-159 GCA_003542955.1 Armatimonadota bacterium | reverse complement strand
TGCTCCCTGAGCAGCCTCATCCACTCAAAGTAGCCATCCTGGCGGAACACCTGGAATTCGTACATCAGCCCGTTCGGCTTGCTTGGCGAGTAATCCCGCGGGTTGATGGCGGCGAAATCCGCGTGGTCGGTCCCCCAGGCCTCATTCAGCGCCGCGATG
>DPJP01000496.1:3438-3643 GCA_003542955.1 Armatimonadota bacterium | reverse complement strand
CGCCGTTGGTGCTACACTGTCGCGTCAACAAGGGAGAGAGAACCATGGCTATCGGCATCATCGGCGGCACCGGGCTCTACACACTCGCACAATCCGACGGGCCGGGGTTCCGCGAGTTCACGCACAACACCACCTATGGGGCGGCACAGCTCTTCGAGTTGCAGCTCCATGGGCGGACCGTCTACTTCCTGCCCAGGCACGGATG
>DPJP01000496.1:0-3427 GCA_003542955.1 Armatimonadota bacterium | reverse complement strand
ATCGCATCAACTACCGGGCCAACATCGCCGCGCTCCATGAACTCGGGTGCGACCACATCATCGCGAGCAATGCCGTCGGCAGCCTGCGTCTGAACATGGCGCCCGGCGAGTTCGTGCTGCCCGACGGCTATATCGACGCGACCAGACAGCGCCCGACCACATTCTTCGATGGTGGCGACGAGGGTGTCGTCCACATCGACCAGACGACCCCATACTGCCCGAAGCTCAGAGATGCCATCCTGCAGGCAGGTGAGGGCCTTTCAATCCACCCGCACGGCGTCTACATCTGTACCGAGGGCCCGCGCTTCGAGACCCCCGCCGAAATCGGCATGTACGCTTTGTGGGGAGCCGATGTCGTCGGCATGACCGGCGTCCCGGAGGTTGTACTCGCCTGCGAGTTGGGCATCAGCTACGCAACAATCTGTGTGGTCACCAACTACGCCGCCGGCATCTCGGGACAACCCCTGACCGGGGAGGAAGTCGTCGGGATGATGAACCGCCGCATCGATGTCATCCGCTCGCTGATCGGTGACACAGTCGCGTCCTTCCCCCAGTAGGCAACCCTCGCGCAGGGCGCGCACACCGAATACAGACCACTTCCGGGAGTCACTTCATGGGCACCGTACCGCCGTACGCCGGCTACATATTCGATCTCGATGGCACCGTATACCTGGGCAAGCAGTTGATCCCGGGCGCGGATGAGACCATCGCCACCCTGCGCGGGCGCGGGGCGCGCGTCATGTTCGTCTCGAACAAGCCCATCGACACGCGCGCGAACTACGCCGCGAAGCTCTCGAGCCTCGGGATACCCACCGGCGTCGATGACGTGCTCACCAGCCCGCTGGCCCTGGCAGACTACATCCGCGAGCACCATGACGCCCCGGCCTGCATTGTCGTGGGTGAGGAGCCCGTGCTCGAGGAGTTGCGTAACGCCGGCTGCCGCATCGTGACCACCGCGGCGGAGGCCGACATCGCGGTGATCTCGTGGGACCGGCAGACCACCTATGACAAGCTCGAGGAGGTCTTCCAGGCGATCAGGGCGGGCGCGCGGTTCTATGTCACCAACCCGGATGTCACCTGCCCGGTTGAGAGCGGTGAACTCTCCGATGCCGGCGCGGTGGTAGCGTACATGGAGGCGGCCAGCAGGCGCAGACCCGATCACATCGCGGGCAAGCCCTACCCGGCGCTGGCGCAGGCGGCCATGGCGCGGATGGGCACACAGCCGCCGGGGACGATACTCATCGGGGACCGTCTACAGACCGATCTCAAGTGCGGCAAGGCCGCCGGCTGCGCCACCGCCACGGTGCTGACGGGCGTGAGCAGCCGTGAGGACGTGCTGGCGCTGCCGGAGGCCGACAAGCCCGACTACATCCTGGAGAGTGTTGCGGAGCTGGTGTAGGCCGTCAATCGTCGGCCTTCACCCACTCGTGCCCCTCGACTCTGAAGCGGCTGCCGTAGTGGTAATAGCCGCCGATGAGCGCATCATGGACCACCTGGTAGTAGTCATCACCCGTAACGTGGATGCTGCCCAGGTGGAGGTCATACGGCGGCTCGATACGCGTCGGGGCGATGGAGCCGACCTTCCGCAGGCCCTTCTCGGCCGCCTCGCGGATCATCTCCCTGGCGTTGACCGGGATGTGCTCGATGGCGATATCCGGCGCGAGCGCCTCCTTGACCACCGCCATCTCCGTATCCGGCGAGAGCGCCGCGACCTCCTCCCCCACCGCCTTATCCCCGCTGACCATCACGGTCGGCACCCCGTACCATCCGCCGAGTGTCATCGCCATGCCGACCTCGCCCAGCGAGATGCCGTTGACCTCCCAGCGCGTGTGCGGGAGGATCCCCTTCTCCGTGCCCGCCATCGGGTGGCCGCCCATGTAGCAGAGCGCGTCGAATGACTCATCAAGGCGCGATGTCCAGAACTCCGCATGGCGCTGGTTGCCGTGGATGACCCGAACGGGTCCCTCCAGCTCTTCGACCTGGATGTTGTAGCCGGTGCCGTGCGCGTCGTTGACGACGATGTCGGTGGCGCCCGCGGCCATCAAGCCCTCGATGCAGGCCTTCACCTCCAGCGTCTGCAGCATCATGATCCTGCGCCGGTACGCGGCATTCCAGTCGCTGTGATCGTCCGGGTTCTCGAACAGCACCATCCCGGCGGTGCCCTCCTGATCGCACATCATGTAGACCCTCACCTGACGCATCTCCTCGAGCCGGAGTGGGGCTCCGGCGTCTCAGTACTGCCCGTACTCCCTGCACGCCTGGTACATCACTTCGATATGCTCGGGTGGGGTATGGGGCGCGAGGTTGTTGGCGTCGCGCAACACGAAGCGCCCACCCTCGCAGATACCCGAACTCAGAATGCGCCTGACCTCAGCCCGAATGGCCTCCGGGGGGCCCGCGCGGAGCAACTCGACGTGCACCCCGCCGGAGACCTCGACATCCGGTCCCAGGTCTGCCCGCAGTTGTGAGAAGTCGACGGGGAAGCCGGTGTCGAAGCTCCCTACCCTCAGTTCATCGCGGATGGTCACAAAGTGGCGGGTCGCATCCCCGCACAGGTGGCAGCTGTTGGGCCCCTGCGGGCCGAACTCGTCCATGTATCGCCTGTGGTATGGGAGCACGAACTCGCGGTAGTGCTGCGGCGAGAGCATCTGGATGGCGTCATCCGCCAGCCCACAGGCGGTCGACTCGACGGGGTGATCGAGGCGCTCGCGGTACGCCCTGATGCGGCGGATGGTTGCCTCGGTGATGAAGTCGAGCAGCTTGTGGACATAGTCGGGGTCGGTGAAGATGTCCAGCATCAGGCCGGTGGGATTGCGCAGGGCGACGGCGGTGGTGAAGATACCGTCACTGGCCAGGCCGGGTACCGACCTGGCGACCTCGACAGGCCGCCCGTGGAACTCGTAGCCCTCGGCGGCCCATCGCCTGAACAGGTCGTAGTACTCCCACGCGCGGGCAGCCCAGCCCGTCTCCGGGAAAGGCTCGGGCAGACCGAGGTCGAACAGCATCCGCTTGTTGTCATCGTTCAGAAGCGGCGTGGTGTCGGGCACTTCCCCATCGCGGAAGTGAATCGGGCAGCCATACCAGAGCGCCTCGTGGGAGTTCTGGAAGTCCACGGCGACCGTCCACTTCTCCGGCAGCCCCATCTCCTGGTCGCACCAGAGCCGATGGCGAATGAAGTGCTGCTTGGCGAGAAGCTGCTCGAACATCACGCGCGGGTCTGAGAAGAATGCCTCGAAGGTGTGCCCCGCCGGGTTGGCCTCGGAGTTGAAGACGGTGTAGCGGCTCGAGACCCCCAGCCGCATCGGCACGCGGATGGGAGCGCGCCCCTGGTAGGCCTGCCAGACGGCAGCCTGTTCCTCATTGTGCGCGGAGAAGTCGGCTGTTGGTAGCATGGCGCGGGGTTTCGCCGTCAGACAGGCATGGTCCT
>DPJP01000454.1 GCA_003542955.1 Armatimonadota bacterium | reverse complement strand
AACGGTGTCCCCGCGTTCATCAGTCTGTAGTCCGCCGGCGCCCGCCGGCGCACCACCTCCGTCCTCGCCCGCCGCGGCGCCGCCCGCCCCTCTCCCGGCGCCAAGCCGCACCACGGCCACGGTAACCCGGGCGGAGGCCGCCCCAACGGCCTGGGCGCCGGAGGGCACATCCAGCGGCACCGAGTAGGCACTGGTGCCGCGCAGCTCAGAGATGTCAATGCGGGCGGTGTTGACCGAGTCGATGGCGGCCAACGCCTGCCCGGAGCCCGAGAGCGTGACGGAGGTCGGCAAGACCGTAACCGTGTCCAATCGCCACCCCGCGGATGGGGTGCCGATGACGGGCCGGATCGGGACGGTCTTGGTGTTGACCATCTCGACGCTGACGGTGACACTCACCCTGGCGGGCTCAATCACGACATCGGTGACCGGGAAGTTGTTGGCGTCTCGCGCTTGGGCGGCCACATCACGTCTCACCGCAGCCCCTGCCGCGGAGACGTCGACGACGGCGAAGACGCCCTCGACGCGCTTGACGCTCGAGGCCGGGCCGGTGATCTTCACCTCGTTCGGCTGCACCTGCCAGCCTTTGGCCGCAAAGCCATCGGCCGGCCGCCCGCGCAGCTGGGCCTGCACCGCGCGCGCTTCGGTGATGACGGTATCAATCTCGATCTGTACACGGTGGTGGACCATCTCGACGAGTTGCACGCCGGGGCGCAAACGCTTGACCTGGACCGTCACCATCTGCGACCCGACCGTCGCCTGGGAGATATCGGCCTCGAGGCGCGCGGGCTCCGGAGCGCTGTCCGTGAGTAGCGACTTGCGTCCCCGCAGTGTGACTGCCAGCTCGGGGGGATCGATCCTCACCACCTGCATGCCCTCCTGCGCGGTGGTGGTGTGGACATGCAGACTGAAGCGGCGCTCGGTGATGGGGTCGGTCTGCATGCGCACGGCCGCCCAGATCACCACCGCTGCCAGCAGCGAGAATGTTTTCAGCCCCACATCCTGCCGCAGGGAGGCTGCGAGCATCCTGCGTAGCGCCGCGAATGTCGGCAATTCCACCGGGTCGCCTCTTCCGTGTTCGTTGAGCTGGGTCTACTTGCGTTCGCGCTTCCAGAACATAAACTTCGGCACACTCTTCTCAGCGGCAAACAGGCTCATCAGCCGCTCGGTGAGGTGTGCCCTGTCCAGCCGCCGGCTGAGCGCTCCGTCAATGGCCAGAGAGATCGCGCCGGTCTCCTCGGAGACCACGACACAGACTGCGTCGGTCTGCTCGCTCACTCCCAGCGCCGCGCGGTGTCTCATCCCGGCGCTGGCCGACAGCCCGGGCCGCTCCGTGTACGGGAGCACGCAGGCCGCCGCAACCAGTGTACTGCCCCGGATCACCACCGCTCCGTCGTGCAATGGTGACTTGGGGTGGAAGATCGACTCGAGCAACTCGGCCGAGACGCGGGCGGCCAGCGTCTTCCCGGTGCGCGTGATATCCATCAACCCGACCTCTCGCTGGAAGACGATCAGCGCGCCGATGTGGCTCTCGGAGAAGTTGCCCGCCGCCTCGACCACCTCACTGATGGTCTGCTGGATGTCCTCGGCGTCCATCGAGGATGAGAGGTTGGACAACTGCGAGCCCAGGAAGCCCGCCTTGCCGAGCCGCGTCAGTGCCGTCCGCAGCTCCGGCTGGAAGATGATCACCAGCGCGATGATGCCCGGAAACAGCATCGCCCGCAGCAGGTAGTGCAAAGTCGGCAGCCAGGCCGTCACCGCCACCGCGATCAGGAACACCGCCAGCCCCTTGACCAGCGAGAAAGCCCCCGTGCGCCGCAGCAGTACCAGCACATGGTACAACAGGTAGGCGACGACGATGATGTCGATGACATCAAGCACCCGGATATTCAGAAACAGGTCCAGCAGCGACTGCATGGTCGCCATACCAACTCACCTGATGTTACGTCCGGGTTGCACCAGAGATCAGCCGCCCGGGGGGTATGCCACGGCATTGGCCGCACCGATGCCGCCGAGAGTGATGATCGTGACGATGGTGCTTGCGATGAGCACACCCACCAGCATGCACCCGAGTGCCCGCCAGAAGTCCATCCCAAACACGGCCGCGATCACAGAACCCGTCCATGCCCCCGTCACCGGCAGCGGCACGGCCACAAAGAGCGTGATCGCCCACACTCCATGCTTGTTCACCATGTCCTCTTTGCCGCGCGCCTTCTTCAACAGATGCGCGACGACCTTGCCCAGCAGCGGCTTGTCGGCCAGCCGTTCGGCGGCCCAGTTGAAGCCCAGAATCACAGGGATGACGGCGACCACATTCGCCGGAATCGCCAGCAGCAGCGTCTTCCAGAGCGGCAGCCCAACAATCAGCCCGTATGGAATCCCACCCCGGACCTCACTGACCGGCAATGCCGACAGGAGCACAACCACGACCTCGGGGCGGAAGAACTCTGATAGCCAGTGTGCGAATTGTTCTGCCAATGATGGAGTAGACCTTTCGCCGAGAGGAGACCCGACGGCGGCGTCGGTGACGCCAAACTCGCCTCCGCCACGTCCCGGTTTGGTGCTATAATAATACCATACACCGCGCACCGAGGGCTATCGCCGTCTCCGCGCTGTGCGCCTGCGCCGACGGGAGACTCGGCCGCCCTCCGATAGGAAGGTGAACGAACAGATGCTCTTTCTCAAGTCGATGGGCACGCTTCTGATCCTCTTCGGTCTGGTGTTCGCCGTGGGCGTGGCGGCTCTGTACGCCATGGAGGCGCCGCTGTGGCTGGCGATCGTCTTCGCGGTCGGGATGGCGCTGGTCCAGTACGCCATCTCCCCGTTCATCCTTCAGTGGATACTCAAGATCCGCTGGGTGCCGCTCGAGCAGGTAGACGGCAAGCAGGCGGCCTGGCTGGCCGATGCCTGCCGGCGCTACAAGGTGGCCAACCCGCGCTTCGGCATCATCGAGGACGGCAACCCCAACGCCTTCACCTTCGGCCACTACCCCGGCAACGCGCGACTGGTGGTCACCCGCGGGCTTCTGGATGTCTGTGACGAGCGCGAGGTGCGCGCCGTCATAGCTCACGAACTGGGCCATATCGTGCACTGGGATTTCGTGGTGATGACTATCGCCGCGACCGTGCCACTGGTTCTGTACATGATCTACCGCTTCGGCATCCGCGCGGGCCGCGGCAGCCGCAAGAGCGGCGGCTACGTGGTGCTTGTCGCGATCGGCGCGTTCATCGCCTATATCATCAGTCAGTATATCGTGCTGGGACTCTCTCGGCTCCGCGAGTACTACGCGGATGAGTTCTCAGCACAGTCCACGGGGGACGCGAACTCGTTGGCTACCGGGCTGTTGAAGGTCGCCTACGGGCTGGCACGCGCCGCAAAAACACAGCAGAATGAGCAGGGCGAACGCGAACAGGTATCCATGGTGGCCGCGGGCGGCTCGCAGATGCTGGGCATATTCGACCCGAAGTTCGGCGCATCGATGGCGCTGGCAAGCGCCGGCGGCTACTCGGCGACATCGGACAAGTACGCGCCCGAGGTTGCCGCCAACGCCATGCGCTGGGACATCTTCAACCCCTGGGCAATCATCTGCGAGTTGAGTTCGTCCCATCCCTTGCCGGCCAAGCGCATCCGCGCGCTCGGCAAGCTGGCAGTCAAACAGGGGCAGAGGCCGGCGCTGGAGATACCCGACAAAGCGCCGGAGAGCTACTGGGATGACTTCATCACCGACGCGCTGGTCAACTACGCTCCGCTGTTCGGCCTCGTTTTCGGCCTCATCGTCGCGCTCGCTCTTGGCGTGAGCGCGGAGGCCTGGGTCGTCGGGCTGGGCGCGGCAGTGGCAGGCGCGGGTATAGGGATGCTCATCAAGCTGGGCTTCTCCTATCCGCTGGGTCGCTTCGCCGGACAGCGAGTTGCCGATCTCGTGCAGGAGATCAAAGTGTCCAGGATCCGCTGTGTTCCCTCGATCCTGAGCGGGCGCATCATCGGCCGCGGCATTCCGGGGCTCTACTGGTCCGAGGACCTCGTCATCCAGGATGACACCGGCTTCATGACCATGGACTACCGCCAGCCGCTCGGGGCGCTGGAGTTCCTCTTCGGGCTGTTCAGGGCTGAGCAGTTCGTCGGCCAGGATGTGCGGGTCGAGGGCTGGTACCGGCGCTTCCCGATCCCCTACCTCGAGATCTACAAGGTCTACATGCCCAACGGCGATGTGCACACCTCGCACAACCGCGGCGTTGCGAAGTTCCTTGCGGCGGGGATGACGCTTGTCGGCGCGCTTGTTTTCCTCTACGGTCTGCTGGTCGTGGCTGGGGTGGGGTAGGCCGGCGGGCTCTGGAGACGCCGCGGGAGGGGCCAGCCGAGCGACGACCGCGGCTGCATGCGGGCGGAGGGAGACTGGCCCGCGAGCCCAACGCCGCCAGGGGACGACGAGCCGGCCGCCATCCGACCCGCGGCCACCGCCTGACGAAATGGCCGCAACCTCGCGGAATGGAACCAACCATGATCATCGACTCACATACACACGCCTTCCCTGACAAAGTGGCGCCCGCGGCCGTCGAGGCGCTCCAGACGGCCTATGGCGCCGTGCCGGTCCTGTTGCCGACCATCGATAACCTCCTGCGCCACATGGACGAAGCCGGGGTGGACAAGAGCGTCGTCTGCCCGGTGGCGACCAGGCCCGAGCAGGTGCGCTCGATCAATCGCTGGATACTCGAACTCCCGCGCGACCGCTTGATCCCCTTCGGCGCCCTGCACCCGCACTGTGATGACAGCGATGCGCAGATACGGCGTCTGCTCGACGGCGGCATCCAGGGCATCAAGTTCCAGCCGTTCTTCCAGGGCTTCACGCTTGCGGAGCCGGCGGCAGAGGCACTCTTCGAAGCAATCGCAGACCAGTTCCTGCTGGTGATGCACGCAGGGGACGAGATCATCCCGATCCCCGACATCGAGCCCATTCCACAGCGGCTGGCGGCCCTGGCCGAAAGACACCCGTACGTGCGGCTGGTGATCGCCCACATGGGCGGATATCAACTCTGGGATGACGTGGAACAGCACCTGGTGGGTCGCAGCGTGTATCTGGACACCTGCTATGCCGTCGGCCACGGCCCCGACGGGCAGATGCGCCGCATCATCGAGGCACACGGGGCCGACCGGATCGTATGGGGCTCGGACTTTCCATGGGAGAGCCAATCCGGGGCGGTGGCGAACCTCAGGGCGCTGGGGCTGCCGGCGGAGCAGGAGCAGGCAATCCTGGGAGGCAACCTGCTGCGGGCATTGGGGGGCTCGACCGATGGCTGACGTCTTCCTCGTCGGAGCCGGGCTGACTCGCGCGGCGCTGCCCGATATGCCGCTGCTGGCAGATCTGGGCGAGCGCGTCTGCGCGGAGCTGTCGGACCACCAGCGCCTGCACACGCTGATGGAACGCTTCAACAACGATATCGAGTTGGCGCTGAGCTACCTCGGGCAGCGCTACCCGTGGCAGGATGAGCCGGAGGCGCTCTACAACAAGGCCGACTTCATCATCTTCCAGCAGACCATCGCCACGGTGCTCCAGCAGACGCAGGATCGCTTCTTCGGTGACGACTCTCCGGATTGGCTGGCGCGACTGGTGAGCCACTGGGCACAGCGGCGGGAGACGATCATCACCGTCAACTACGATCTGTGCATCGAGTGGGCCGCGGTAACCGAGGGCATTGTGCAATCGCCCACGCAGGTCTACCTGGGCCCGATCCAGCAGGCGGCCACGCGAGTGGGGCTGCCCGAGTATGCGCCCGGAAAGGCCGGCTTCGGCCTGCTGAAGCTCCACGGCTCCACCAACTGGTACTACTCCGGAGGCGTGGACACTCCGGGCGAGCACGTCTACTGCTCACCGAAGCTGATGCCCGAGCATGTGAAGGCCGAGCTGCAGGCGCATGGCGGCTGGCCCCTGATCGACCACCGCCCGCTGATGGTACCGCCGGTCTTCCAGAAGACCGCAATCTACGACCACCACGTGATCCGCTGCATCTGGCGGCTTGCCGCGGAGGCGATCGGTGAGTCTGACCGCATCTTCTGCATCGGCTACTCGATGGCGCCGACGGACCTTGCCATCCGCTACCTGCTCACGCTCAACGCACCGGCCAGACGTCCCCAGTTGTACATTGTCAACAAGCCCCGGACGGAGGAAGCGCTGTCGCATCTCATCGACCGCTACAGCCGGGCGCTGCGGAACTCCTACCGGCTCAACATCGAGTTCGCCAAGACGCACGATGTGCTGCCGGAGTTCGTTCACTGGCTCTCGGACGGGCAGTAGGTGAAAGGGCCTTTCCTTCGTCGGAGGGGCTGGCCGAGGCTGCGACGGCCGCACCGCCGCGGATGAGACCAGCCCGCGGCCTCCCCCGCCGCGCCCCTACTCCTCCTGCGCCGATGACAGCCCGCCACCGTCGTCGATTGTATCATTGGTGGGCGGGGGCTCGGGCACATAGCCGCCGCTGTCATCCCAGTATGACCAGTCGTCGTAGTAATCATCCCATGACCAGAAGTAGTCATAGTCATCATAGACCGGGACGCCGCCATTGGGGCGCAGGACGCTCTCCCCGAAGGTCGTGTATCCCGCCTCGATGTTGACCTGCCACTGGCGGGCCCCGTAGGTCGGGTGGGTGACACGCAGCGAGTAGGTGCCGGGCTCGATATTGAAGATCCCGAACGAGCCGTCGGTGGTCGTCACCGTGCTGCGACTGACCTGGACGATAGTCACCGTGGCTCCGCTGACCGGGTGCAGGTCTGGATCCGCTGTCGCGGCCGGGAGAAGCTCGAGCGTTGCGGACTGCGCCTGTGCAGTGTCCGCACCGTCGTGTGCGGTGTCCGCACCGTTGTCGACATAGATATAACCGACTGCATGACCCGTTGTGGGGCCCTGCCAGCCTCCGCAGCCCGCAAGCAGCACCGCAAGCACCACAACTCCGGGCATGTAATATCTCATCAGTCCCACCTCTGTGAGTTCACTGCTGGTCGATCATCGCCTGCGCTTTGGCCAGGTTCTCGCGCGCGGCCTGGTAGTCAGGCTTGTACTCGAGTGCCCGCTGGTACTCGCCCAGCGCGACGCGGTACATCTGCCGCGCCATGTAGAGATTCCCCAGGTTGTTGTGCGCGTATGCGGAGGCGTTGCGATCGTTGTTGATGGCGATGGCCTCCCGGTAGGAGTGCTCTGCATCCTCCTCGCGCTCCATGCTCTTGTAGGTCACGCCCATGTTGACGTAGCTCATGGCGTAGTCCGGCCGGATCTCGAGCGCGCGCTGGTAGTGTACGATGGCTTCCTCATATCGCTGCTCGATACGCAGCATGTCGGCCCAGCACTTCTCGGCAAATGATGCGGCCGTGAGGTCGCCGGGTTGTCGGGCGGCGGACTTGAACTGGCGCGCCGCCGTCTCGTGGTCCTTCTCCATGCGCGCGGCCAGGCCCAGGTTCGCGATAGCCATCGCGTAGTCGGGAAAGATGCTCAGGGCGAGGTTGTACTGCGCCCTCGCGCCGAACGTGTCGCCCGCCGCCAGCAGCGCGGTGCCGAGGTTGTTCGTCGCATAGGCAACCGCGAGCGGGTCAGTCTGCTGCCTTGCGACACCCTCCCAGAGCTGCCGGGCCCGCGCCGTGTCGCCAAGCAGGTAGTAGACAGTCCCGAGGTTGACCTCAGCCCGCGGCCAGGGAGATCCCAGGCCGGTCACCTGCTGGTAGGAGCCCTTTGCCTGGTCCCAGCGGCCGGCCTCGCGCAGCAGTGTCGCGAGCTGGTACGGCGCCAGCGCGAAGCCCGTATCCACCATTGCATCCTCGTAGGCGTCCAGTGCGGAGTTCAGCTCGCCGTTGGCATGGTAGTAACGGGCGGCCATGAAGGCCTCCGCGGCCGCATCCTCCTCCGTCAGGCGCCCGGCGACGGGTTCAGGCATCCGGAGCGCCGCACACACCGCTGCCGCGGCCTGCCTCAGCAGGTCGGCGCACCCTTCTGCCTCGATGGGCTCGATGTCGCCCACGTCGCCGAAGGTCTCAAACTCCAGTCGCAGCCCATCCACGCGGCTGAGCCGGCCGCCGATGACGGCATCGGCCCCGAAGATCGCGGCCGCACCGGCAGCGGCGGGGGGCGAGCCGTGGCTGCCGCCCAACGCGTCAAGCACCTGCTGGTCGGGCAGCACACAGTAAGCGGTGGTCGAGCTGAGCGCGTCTGTCATCACCGCCGCGAGGCCGGGACCCCAGGGCGTCGACGCCTCAGGGTCGTCAACAGGCAGCACGCAGACGCTCGGCGCCGCGATTGCGCATACGCATGCGAGAAGGCCTGCCAGCGCGCAGACAAGCCGGGTGGTCATCATGGTCGATCAGGCCTTTGACGGCAGGTCGGCGAGTTTCTACTATAATGTATAGTAATACTATCCATAAAGGGTGTCAAGCAAACGTGGGTCGGGTGGAAAGCGACAGGGCTGTGGGGTGAGGTACGAGGCGCGAGCGAACAGTCAACGGCAGGGGGCGTGACAAGTCGTTACCCCCCTCGTCCGACCGCCGTATTCCGTCTCGTCGTGTGAGACG
>DPJP01000466.1 GCA_003542955.1 Armatimonadota bacterium | reverse complement strand
CAAGCGGCGCCGTGCTATTGCTCGGTTGCGGTCGTCCGCGGCATCGCGTGTGTCGTCAGGGCTTTGCCGCCTCGCGCTCGATAATCTCCCAGGCCTTCTGGTGGTAGAAGCGATACGCCTGCAGGGGAGTGCCGTTGGGGATGCGGNNCCCGTAGCGACCATCGGGGGGATCTTGTACTCGAGTTCGGCGACGATCTCGGCCTGCGAGCGGCGGAGAACGTGCTTGTCCAGCCCACCCATGAAGGCCAGGCGCGTACCGTACTGCTCGCGGAGCTTGACAATATCCATGCCAGCCGCGGGCTCCATCGGGTACATGAAGTTGAGCCCGGCATCGAGGAAGGCGTCGATGACCCCGTTCATGTTGCCGTCGGAATCCTGGCCGAAGACGCGCGTGCCACGGTCCTGCAGCATATCCCAGATGCGCCGGTAGTAGGGCTTGATGAACTCGAGTATCTGCTTCGGGCCCGCCAGCGAGCCGCTCTTGCCGGCCATGTCCTCATGGACCGAGAGCATGTCCACCTGCACCGTGGCCGAGACCCGGTCGAGCACCTTGAAGGCGGTGTCGCCGATGGTGTCGAGGATGTCGTGGATGAGGTCCGGCTGCTCGTAGTAGGCCAGGCAGAGGTTCTCCTCGCCGAGCAGTTGGCGGGGCTCGTCAAAGCCACCGGGGATCGAGACGGTGNNCAACGCGGCCGGCGTGGAGGTGCTCGCGGGCAACACGCTCCCAATCCGCGGCAAGGCGCTGCTCGGAGAACTCGTAGTGGTGCTTGACCTTCAGCCAGTCGTCGAAGTTGCTGACGGGATAATCCAGCGGCAGCGCGATGGTCGCGGCGCCCTTGCGGAGCTTGACGGTCCTGCCGCGGGCGTCGCGGGCGACAATGTGCTCACCGGTCTCCTCGATGATTTGCTCTTCGGAGCCGCCGATGAAGCCGGTGCTGACCGGGACGCCCCCGAGCGCGTGCCGCCGGTAGCGGTAGGCGGNNTTGAGGCCGACGATGGGGCCGAAGATCTCTGTGAAGAGCGGGCGCTCGTTGGCCCGGAATGTCATGTAGTCGAGGAATTCCTCACGCCGGACCTCCATCCCATGCGCGATGGCAAGCGCGGCGTGGAGGTCCGAGATGCGCCGGGTGCTCATGGGCCTGGTTCCTCTTTCCGCTATCGTGCGGCAGTCAGCGGCGCTTGCTGTTATGCGGCCACATCCAGGGGCGACGCGGGTTCGGGCAGCAGGAGCGCGCGGGGCTGCTTCCCGACTGCGCATCGGTCGCGGCGACAGCAGTCGAGGTCGAAGTCGCTCTGCCGGTCGGGGGCAACACACGCGTCCCGTGGTCCAGCTCCGTCAGCCGCGCCCAGGCGGCATCCATGACCTGGGGGACACGGCCGACATCCAGGACCTGCTGCAGCAGCGCGCGCTGCTCCGGCGCCGATAGCCGCTCGCTCATGGGAATGCTCCAGTCGGCCCAGCGGTAGTCACTCAGCCGTGTAAGCAAAAAGCGCGTGTAATCGGCATAGGTGGTGTTCGGGTACAGCGCGATGAGTTCAAGCGCCTGCTTGCGGTGGGGAACCATCCCGTTGTGCCACGGCATCTGCATCCAAAGGATCGCGGCACCCTCCTCCGCGGGCGGGGGCTCGAGCACGGTCACATGGACGGGATTNNCGAAGAGATTGAGCCCGACGGTGATCTCATACTCACCGGGCTCGGCAAAGAACTGCTTCTTGTCATAGTAGTGATAGCCGACGAGGATATCCGCGCTCTGGGTATAGCCGGCCTCATACACGCGCATCTCGGCGGCGGCGGGGAGGTCGTCGATAGTTGCGCCCGTAACGAGCGACCTGAAGGCGGGGGCATGGACGTCCTTGGATGGGTTGACGTGGACGATGGCGCGCGTGGACCACTCGTTGAGGTTGAACAGGCAGCCCTGGAACCGCTCGAGGACCTCGAGCTGCACCAGCAAACGGACCGGCTGGCGCGTGTAGACGGTGTCGGTACACGCAACCAGGGAGACCCTGATCGGCAGGGGCTGCCGTGCGTCCGCCTGCGCGAGAGCAAGGGACACAAACCCCATGCAGAGTGCAACGGCAAGGAGAGCGGGCATCGGTGTACGCATCGTGGCTCCTCCTGTACCCGTTCCCGGCGGGTGGCCGGGATATCGTTCGTCGGTCGGGTCCTGGCACCGGCTGCGCCCGGTGCGGCTCTCAGCCCTCACCACGCAGCGGCGGGCGCTTATGGGCGCCGGCGCGCAGAAGCAGTTCGACAACCTCATCATGCCCCCAGCGCTCGGCCTTGTGCAGCGGCGTGTGCCCTGAGATGGCCTCGTTGGGGTTGAGGTCGGCGCCGCGGTCGATCAGCAACTGTACAAGCTCTATGTGGCCGTATCGCGCGGCGTGATGGAGAGCGGTATTCTGCTTGCCATCCGGCGTGTTGATGTCGGCGCCGGCATCCAGCAGTTGTGTGACCCTGGCGATATCACCGTTCTTCGCAGCGTCGTGGATCTCGGCCATGCAGTCTCCTCCGAAAGCGCGTGATGGGCGTGTACGGGCGCGTCGGCGGCCGCACGAAGCCCTCTGGTTGCGGAATCATGCCAGAGATGGCCGCGAATGGCAAGGGGGAGAGAGGCGGAGCGTGCGACATGCCCCGGCATTCTCGGGGACGGCGCTGCTTCTCGCCCTTGACAGGTGTACCCGAAGAGAGTACGATTGTACCCATAATGAGTACAGATAGAGGCGGGACCGATATCGCAATGGCGCTGTTCGGGTCGGTGCGCACTCGCGTGCTGGGTGTGCTGTTTGGGCGGCCGGAACGGGCGTGCCATCTCCGTGAGATCATGCGCGCGGTTGGTGCGGGGCATGGAGCCGTCCAACGCGAGTTGCGGCGACTGGTCGCGTGTGGTCTGGTAACGAGGGCGCGTCGTGGCAACCAGGTGATCTATCAGGCCAACGGGAATGCTCCCGTATTCGGCGAATTGCATGGTCTGATCACGAAGACGGTGGGGTTAGCCGACGTTCTTCGTGGCGCCTTGGCGACGCTCGCGGACCGGATAGAGGTGGCCTTCGTGTTCGGTTCGGCCGCTGAGGGCACACTTCAGCCTGCCAGCGACATCGACCTGATGGTCATCGGAGAGGCTGGTCTCCGTGATCTGGCTTCCGTGCTCCCGGATGCACAGGCGCAGTTGGGCCGTGAGATCAATCCGGTGATGATCAGCCCGGCGGAGTTACGTGAGCGTGCAGCCGCACAGGACGCGTTCATCACGAGCGTCGTGCAGGGCGACAGGATCTTCCTGATTGGAGGAGAAGGTGACCTTACAGGAGTTGTTGGAGCGCCGTAAGCTGGCCCCGAAGGAGACCACGGCGCAGGAGGTTGGGGACCTCATGCACTTGGCCGAGCAATACCTTGCCGATGCGCAGGTGGAGACCATCTCGCCCGATCTCCGCTTCACCGCAGCATACCAGGCGGCGCTGCAGTTGGCCACAATTCCTCTACACTGCGCGGGGTACAGGCCAGTAGGCGATGGGCGTCATATCACGGTCTTCCAGGCTCTGCCGCTGGTCATGGGAGAAGAGTACAATGCCGCGGCGGCCTACTACGATGTGTGCCGTCGCAAGCGCCACGAGGCCGAGTACCGGCGCGTGGGACAGATATCCGAGCATGAGGTGTCTGAGTTGGTGAGCGCGGTCGGCGACTTTCTGTCCGCTGTCAGAGAGTGGCTTGCGGTGAACCATCCGAACCTCCTGGGAGAGCAGGCAGA
>DPJP01000046.1 GCA_003542955.1 Armatimonadota bacterium | reverse complement strand
TGGGCGGGGATGACCGAGTAGTCCCACCAGTCGGGGTCGGGCCACTGGTAGTTGTCCTCGATCTGTTCGACGCTGTCGTACTGCGCCAGCGGGTGATACACAGCATCGTGGTAACGCCCGCCGGCATACTCGGTGTAGGCGTAGCGGACGCCGTAGACGTCAGTCTCCTCCGGCAGCGGCGGGCCGACGTACTTCGGGCCCACCGTCACCAGGTCGTCGAGGTGCAGCCGCTCGTTCATCTGCTGCGCATTCTCACAGCCCAGGTACTCCATGAGCTTGTGCGTGAACTCCCCGGTCGCCCGGTACGTGAGTGGAACGCGATCGTAACTCTCGCCCTCGAGCAACGCCAGCCATCGTTCCCGCGATGTCATATCGGCCTCCATCCGAGTCTGTGCTCAGTCAAGCCACGGTTGCATGAAATCGAGGTAAGTCCGTGCATAATGGTCCAGGTTCTCGAGGCTGCCGCCACCACGGAGCGGCGAACACATCTCGTAGGTCGCCCACCCGTCGAAGCCGCCCTGCTTCAACGCATTGAAGAAGCCCGCGTAGTCGATCATCCCCGTGCCCATCGGCACGGCCTGCACCAGCGGCGGCAGGGACTGGTAGTTGACCAGCTCGGGCATGTAGCTGTAGCGGGGGCGGAGCACATAGTCGGCGGAGGTGGTGCAGAGGGTGACACCCGCCATCGCCCGCGCCGCCTCGACGACATCGGCGCCCTGCACCGCCGGCGACCAGGCGTCGAAGCCCGCGCCGCAGTTGGGCTCATCAATGTCCTCGAGCAAGTCCGACAGCGCCCGGTAGTCCACGCTGAAGCAGTGGTGGTTCTGCACGGCGATCCGGCAGCCGAAGTCGGCCGCGCGGCGCGCGCACTCCTTGATGCCACGCACGCACCGCTCCCGCAGGCCCCAGTGGTCGAGCTTCGGGTGGCTGTAGGCGGTGAAGATGCGAATGGTGTCGCCCCCGAGCCGCTGCGTGATCTCTGCCAGCCGGCTCACGTAGAGAACCTGCATCTCGCCGGCCGGCACCTCGGCGTGTTCGGCATCTGCGCTGAAGTTGGTGTACGCCGCCATCGGCCCGACGCCGAGACCGAGTTCACCGATCAGGTCCGCGATGCGCCCGAGCATCGTCTCATCTGCATCGAGGACGGAAAGATGGGGGCGCTTGGCCATGATCATCACGCCGGCATAGCCCAGCCCGGCGGCCCGGCGAATGGTGTCCTCGAGGCCCAATGCTGCCTGGCCGGCCCACAGACCGGCATAGCTGACTGTGTGCAGACTCGCCTTCATGGTTTCATCGTCTCCCGCGGCAACAGGCTGCGCGCGTCCGGATACAGCAGAGCCCACGCACCATGTGCGTGGGCTCTCAGGGTCTCATGGTCAACAGACTGCACAGGCATGGCGCCTCTGACCCGTCGCGGCCGGCAGGCCCGACGGGCGGTAGTGTTCGCTCAGTATGGCAACAGCGTGATCGACTGTGAGACAAGCGCGAACGCAATGGACAGCATCGACACCAGCCCCATCCCGCATGAGAAGCCGGCGTAGAGCACCGGAGGCCATCGCTTCCAGTTCTCCTCACCAAACCGCTTCCGCATGTAGTAGCGGCCTATCAGCGCGCCCGCGAACTCCGGGACGATGAAGTGAGGCATCAGGCTCAACCCGCGGATGAACCCGTAGATCAGCAACACCGGGAAGTTCAGCGCATTCAGAACCGTGTAGGTCACAACACCGAAGCCGAGCCCGCCCAGCATCACGTACGGCTTGATCGCGCGCTGGAACATCTCCGCATGCCCGCCCTCCGTCGTCGCCGAGAACCACAGCCACTGCTGGATCGCCGTGTAGTCCCAGAACTTCTGGGCGTAGGGGTACTGAACGCTCGGGATCGGGTTCAGCTTCCAGATGTAGCTCCAGAACAGGAAGCTGGTGATGATGATCACCGGGAAGGCGAGCATCTCGGCCTTCAACACTGAAGTGAACTTCGTGCCGGTCAGCTCGACCTCGCGGAACTTCTGGCTCGTGGCGCCGTAGTTGGCCAGCGGGATCGGCGCAAACCAGATGTCAACGCCCTTGTAGCCGCTGAAGATGAACGTGGCCTCCCGGATCATCGGGAAGGCAATGAACTGACCCGTCAGCCCGATCATTCGCGCGTTGATATAGGACTGGAACGGCGTCCAGATGTACCCGTAGATAATGATGAACGCCAGCGGGAAGCCCGGCACCAGGATCCGGCACAGCACGATATACGCGGTGGTTGACACCAGAAACAGCGCAATGCACAAGTAGACATTGAAGTCGCCGCGGCCCTTCGGCGGAGTGCCGAAGCCCAGCGCGCCGCCCGTATGCCCCTCGGCCCGCGCCTGCTTGTACTGGAGGAAGCTCTTGTACATGCCGATGAACGCAACGGCGAATGCCGTGCCCACGCCGAAGGAGAGCCACAGGTCGACCTGGGTGGCAAACAGCGTACGCGTGGACTCCATGCCCGGACGCCATGTCGGCATGTGACCCGTCCAGACCATGATCGGGTTGACGATCAATGTCGCCATCGCGCCGCAGAAGGAGCCGGCTACCATCCAGAACGGCAGCACAAAGCCCAGGATGACTGCGGAGAGGTTCGTGCCGATGCCCGTCGCCGCGCCCGGCAGGAAGGACTCGGTGCCGGCCGTGAAGTCAATCCACGGAATCGGCAGGATTGACACCGGCTGCACCAGCATCACACCGGTCAGAGTCGGCATCGCGACGTAGATGAAGCCGAAGGCGATACCGATCATGCTGCCGATGGAGAACATCCGCCAGCGCCACGTCTCCTCCTTGCTCGAGGCCTCCGCCAGCGCGGTTGCGCCCTGCGCGGTAATCGGCGCCATCGGGTAGGGGAGCTTCTCGCCGTCCGACATCAGCCTGAAGAGCACATAGCCGAACGTGAACCAGGCGATACGCGAGAAGACGTTGGTCGCAAACAGCACGGCGATGGCCGGCAGCCAGTCGCCGTGGAGGAATGTGCGTTCGCGGATGGCCGGAGAGTCAGGGGGTGGCGTCACCCAGTTCGGCACCTGCTCGCCCAGACCGCCGGGCGCCTGCGCCCGCAGGAACTGGTTCCAGACCAGGCCGGCAAAGGGGCCGCCGGCGAGAGCCAGACCACCCGTCATGGCCGTCAGGCCGGACGCGATGTAGTAGAGGATGTAGACTTCCTGCTTGGTGAGGCTCGTGAGCGATCTCCGGGCGACCTCCGTGAACAGAATGATGGTCGTCCATTCCGCGGCCGGCCCCATCGTCTGCCCGGCCACAAGGCCCAGGTAGATGGCGCCGGGCATCATCACAAAGCCGATGAACAACGCTCCGATGACCGTTTTCCACCCGAACCCCTCTTGATACTCGTCGGGCGGCTGGAGCAGGTCACGGTACTCCTTCAGTTCCTCGATTTCCCGCATCGTGGCCATAGACGCACGTACTCCAATTCGGAGAATCAGCCGACAAAGTGACTTGTAGGATACTACATCCGGCCTATTCCTGCAACCATCCCGGAGGACCTTCTCGACTATGAAGAAATCGCGCCCGGCGGCACGCTACTGCGCCTGCCTGAGTAGTTCGAGCCGCTCGCGCACCAGACCCGCGGCCAGGGGATGGAAGAACAGCGACTGCACAAGCCCGAGCGCCCGCTCCCGCTCCAGCGCCACCGACAGCGCCCCGGGGTCGATGGCCCCCGGCAGCAGCACCTCGACCTCCGCCAGCAGCTCCTCGTCCTTCGCCGAGAACTCCGGCAGGCCCATCTGCTCGACACGAGAAAGAAGGCCCTCGAGGTTGGTCGCCGTGGCCTCATCGATCAACTCGCCGCCGACCGCCCGCACCGTCTCGAGCACCGCCCTCAGCTTCTCTGTTCTCTGTGTGGCATCCTCGACCTTCATCGCCTGGGCTACCGCATTCAGCACCACCCGCGCGGCGCGGGTGTCGGCCGCGGCCCTGATGATGGCGCCGCGGTTCTGGGCGCCCAGCATGATGCCCAGTTGCTCGACGGTAAGAATCTCCGCGATTCGCGCCGACCCCTCGAGGGCAGCCTCCTGCTCCTGTGGCCTGGCCGTCCGTCGCAGTTCGTTCGCCGCCTCGCGCAGCAGCTTGTTGTCCGCGGCGGTGGCCGGCTCGCCGGCAAGCAACCGCTGCCTGAGCGCCCACAGCTCGCGGGCCGTATCCGGCTGAGCAGCCTGGGCGCCCTGCTCGAGCACCCCCAGCACCGCCTCACACTGCTCGGCGGTCAGTTGCAGCGGCGCCAGCCGCAGCAGCAGATAGACCTCCTGCAGCGTTGCCATTGTCACCGGCGGGGTGTTCTCCGCCGCCACCGGCATGCACGCCGCCAGCAGACCGACGCCCGCAAGCCCGAACACCACTCGATAGTGTCTCATCCTGGACCACCTGACCCCACGACCTCAGCCACTCTCCGCTGCTTCCCATACGCGCTAACATAAGCATCTAGCGGACCGTTCAGA
>DPJP01000237.1:1746-4015 GCA_003542955.1 Armatimonadota bacterium | reverse complement strand
GCCCTCGGGTGTTGCTGACCTGGTGGTCCAACTCGGCTCTGAGCACGCGCAGACTGCGGCGATGGTTGAGGTGAGGACAAGCCCCCGGCGTGCGGATGCCGAGGCCCTGGTGCAGCGCACCCGGCAAGCTGCCGAAGGGAGCGCCATGCCGACGTTGGTTCTCTTTGCCCCACGGATAAGCCNNCTCTGGCGGGGTACCTCCGGGAGTTGGGTATAGGCTACTTCGACCTGAGCGGGGCATGCCGTCTCAGTGCGCCGGGCCTGTTCATTGAGCGTCTTCGCTCAGAGGAGCCCCCGCTGTCTCCGGCGAAGCATCCCGGTGTCCGGAAGTTCACGGCAGGACCCGCAACCGGCATCACAGCCAGGTCGGTGCTGGGCGTGCGCCCGGTAATGCGGCACCGTGTCCTGCGGGCGATGCTCTCATACCCGAAGCGGAAGTGGCACCAGACCGAGCTGGCGGAGGAGACACACACCAATGTCTCCTCGCACGTGCATCGAGTCGTGAGCTTCCTTGAGCGCGAGCACTACGCCGACCATGAGGGGAGGGGGCCGCGCAAGGTCATCTTCCTGACCAGGCCCGGCGACCTGCTGAACGACTGGGCCGTGCACTGGCGTGACACCTGGAACATGGTGTGGCGGTCGGCAGGCCGCTACCTCTCCCTGGCAGCGAACGCAGATGTGACGCGTCAAGCGGCCGAGGATGCGGGCCGGGACCTTTCAGGCACAGTCGGATTCACGCTGGCGAGTGGGGCGGAGTACTACGGCTCATCCCTGAGAGACGACGTCGTGTGCGCGTACTACCGCGGGAACGCGTCACGACTCGCGCAGGAGTGCGGTTTCGAGGAAGTGGACAGGGGCGCCAACGTCATTCTGCTGCCCGCGCGCGACGACGGCATCTTCTACCTGCCGGAGCAGACAAGGCAGCGCCTGGAGACCAGGCAGTCGGCTGCTGCCGGGCCGGTCTGCGCAGTCCAGTTGTACCTGGATATGAGAGTCGCCGGCGGTCGCTACGCGGAGCAGGCCGAGGTGCTGCGGCAGCGAGAGATTGGGTACTGACATGAGCATCCCTGTCATCGAGGCGCATGACGGGCTCACCGACCGCGCCAGGCGGTGTCTGGGGATTGTCGCCGAAGTCTGGCAGGCGCTGAACGAACACGTGGATGGCTTGTGCCTCATCGGTGGCTGGGCGGTCTACGCTCTTTCGGAGGCATCAGGGGTAACGGGCACGCCAACACTCCCCCATCACAGAGGAAGTGTGGATGTGGACATCGCCCTGGCCTGGGCCGAGCTATCGGAGATAACCGCCGGGGTCGTTGCCGAGCGGCTGAGGAACTCAGGATACGTGGAACCCACGGCGCCGTCGTTCAGATGGCTGAGGCAGCACCCTGGAGACACGGACCCGGTCGAGATAGACCTGATGGCCACGCATCGGCCAGACCACGCGGGGGGAGCGTTGGTGGTTGGCGGCTATGCCTGGGCCCCCTTCCTGGAACGGTGAGGCGGCAATTGGCACAGCCCGGCAGTTCATCCTGCGCGCTGTCATTCCCTCCGGAGAGATGGTCGAACAGACCGTTCGGGTCGCGGGGCGCGCAGGTCTGCTGTTCGCCAAGGCTCAGATTCCCTTTGCCCACGACATTGAGCCTGCAGCGCGTGAGAAGCATCTCCAGGACGTGTACTACCTCGTCCGGACATGGCCGGAGGCCCAGAAGCCGCCGCTGCTGAGATAGACCGTGACCTGGATGCCGAAGACCGCGAAGCCCTGGTGGACGCCCTGGGCACCGCGTTTGAGCAGCGCACGAGCATGGGCCCCCTCGCGGTCGCGAGCGGCATTGGCGCGGTCGGTGACGTGGAGGACCGGGTCCTCGCGGAATCGCGACTCACCATCCAGCGCGTTGTCCGGCAGATCGGCAAGGACTCGACCACGTCAGAGCCATCGTCGTGAGGGCGCCATCGTCGGAGAGGGCACTCGCCGATATGCACGCACTCAACCGCATCGTCACTCAGTACCTCGACCACGCGGAGGACCAGGCGGAACGACGACGTCCGATGAGGATGGCCGACTGGCGAGAGCGGCCGGACGCATTCCTGCAGTTCAATGAGCGCGAGGTGCCGGAAGACACGGGTCGTGTGTCGCATGAGGTGGCCAAACGCCTCGCCGAGACCGAGTTCGACGCATACGAGGCGGAGCGTCGTCGGCTTGGGGCCACCGAACCTACCAGCGACTTCGACCGCTTCGTCGAGGAGACGAAGCAACTGAGCAAGGGCAGGC
>DPJP01000237.1:0-1724 GCA_003542955.1 Armatimonadota bacterium | reverse complement strand
TGGTGCCGGAGGAGGGACTCGAACCCTCACGTCCCGAGGGAGTTGGGCCCTTGAGATCCAGATGCCTGTTTGTTCGGTCACTCCGGTTGAGAGCGGCACCGACCCCGAGTTGTGATCACTCAATCGTGCTCGCACAACGGAAGCCGATGCCGGCGCTTCGGTAGTCCACGTCATGGAAATTGCGGTTCGGGCAACGGAAGGCCTGCTGGCCCCGGGCATTCCACGGGCCACCACGCAAGACGCGCTTGACGCCGCTACCCGGCCCAGTTGGGTTCGACGACGGCCCACCTGCATAGTAGTCATACTGGTACCAGTCGGCACACCACTCATACACGTTGCCCGACATGTCCAACGCCCCGCACCAGCTCGCCCCGTCGGGGAAGCTCCCGACAGGGGACGAGGCGTCATCAGGGCCCTTGTTCCCGCCCCAGCACAGCTTCCGCGGGTCCCAGTCATCTCCCCATGGATACGTCCGGCTTTCGGGGCCGCGCGCAGCGTACTCCCACTGCGCCTCCGTCGGCAGGCTCAAGCCGTAGTGTTCGCAATAGACCCTCGCATCCTCCCAACAGACTTGGGCCACCGGATGGTCGTCGCCCTCGTCGCTCTCTGAGGGGAAGGCCCGGCTGGTCTGTTGGCAGAACTCCCAGTACTGCCGGTTGGTCACCTCGCACTTGCCCAGCCAGAAGCCATCCATCTCCACGGTACGGGCCGGTAGCTCGTGGGCCAGCATCCAACGAGGAGCGTGGAAGTGCTTCTTCTGCTCGGGGGTGAGCTCGGAGTCCATCTGCTCCAGCGTCTGGTCCACCTCATCATCGGTGCTGCCCATGCGGAAACTCCCGGCGGGCACCCAGACCAGCGTTCGCCCATCCGGCCCCACGATCTCCTGCCCGACCTCCGTGCCCGGCTGTTCCCAGGGCTTCTGCTCTTGTCGCGACGGAGACGGAACTGGGGCAACAGCCACACCATCACTCGGTTTGTCCGGGCAACCCGCAAGGAGACTCAGCACGACGATGCCCGCTATGCATAGCCAGATATCGCGCTTGCCCTGATCCATGGTCTCATCTCTCTCCGGTGCAGTGCATCTCCGCTAGGCTGAACTCTCCCTTGTTTCGCCAGGGATAGCCCGGAATCCCCCGCTCCTCTCGCCGACATCTGCTCAATATGCATAGAGAAGGGATCGGGTCACGGGGCGCTGTGACACGGCGGCAGGCTTTGGAGAGAGGAGAGGATCGCCGTGAAGGCGAGCGGTGGAGGTGGTGCCGGAGGAGGGACTCGAACCCTCACGTCCCGAAGGACTTGGGATTTTAAGTCCCATGCGTCTGCCCGTTCCGCCACTCCGGCACCCTGATTCCGCATTGGGCCAACGAAGGCCAGTCGGTCATTGCACACTACCACAAAGCAGGGTGCGTGTCCACGAGGCAGCAGGGCCCGATTCAGCGCGGCGCCTGCGGGTAGGATGCCAGGGTCGGCGCCGCTGAACGGCAATCCGCCGCGGACGCGGGAGCCCGCTTGCCGATCAAGGTGGCCGGCGCGCGCAGCCGGGTCCGGTGATGGCCTGTAATCCCAGCGTTACGCCACGTTTACGCGGGCGTTACCGGTACCACCCGGGAGCGTTTGGATTCACCTTGACTTCTGCCTCGGGATAGCGTATGATAGTGGTCCATTCCCAAGCATGCTTGGGCCTGGGCGCAGGTCAGGGGGGGACACGTGGGAGTGCCCCCCAC
>DPJP01000154.1:3802-5052 GCA_003542955.1 Armatimonadota bacterium | reverse complement strand
AGCCGCGGTGGCGGCGGCTCACGGGGACAGCGTGCTGCAGTGGTTCGCGCTCACATACCCGCTTCGTGGCCCCAGACGCGCGCTGCAGCGAGAGCTGCTGTGGGTGGACGATACACTGGAAGCCAACAGCCCCGAGGGCATCCTGCCGCATGGGACGAAGTTCACCGCGCACGGGGCCTGTATCAGCTCGCGGACCGACTGGGACCCCGAGGCTACTCCCATGGTGGTCTACTCGAAGGCGGGCATCGAGCGCGAGCACGAGCATCACGACGCCGGGCAGGTCTGCATCGACGCGT
Organism: Armatimonadota bacterium; assembly: GCA_003542955.1. Lineage (GTDB taxonomy): Bacteria > Armatimonadota > Zipacnadia > Zipacnadales > UBA11051 > UBA11051. Next base: position 4,756 of record DPJP01000154.1, on the reverse strand, counting down.
ACGGGGAGCCGCTGATCGTTGATCTGGGGTCGCCGCCCGGCTATCCGGCGGATTTCTTCGGCCGCAAGCGCTACAACTACTACAACGCATCATCGCTCGGGCATAACGTGGTCAACATCGGTGGCAGGGAGATGAAAGGCCTGCGGGGATCGATCGCGCCGCTGTTGGCCTCGGAGTTTGATGACGAGCGTGGCGGCTGGTGGCAGATCGACCTCACGGGGATGTATGACGGGGTGAGAGCAGTCCGGCGCACGGTTGTGCACCTGTGGCCGGCCATCTGCGCGGTGCTGGATGAGGTGGTGCTCGAGAGGGAGGACGACATCAGCCTCCGCTGGCACACGGCGAACCGCTGCACGCCCTCGGAGGACTGCAGCTTCACAGTCGTCTCCGGTGATGTACAGCTCGTCTGCCGGGTGCTGCGGGTCGATGGCGGCACGTTGCGGGTGCGGCGCGGGAGCCATCAGTACGTCGAGCCGTTCAATCGCCACCGGCTGGGTCCGCTGCTGGAGCAGCGGCAGGAGCCGTTTGTGGAGGTGCGGGCACGGGAGCGGGAGTGCCGCATCGTGAGCCTGTTTGCCGCCCATCGGGGCGAGATGCGGCCACATCCGTGGGTGCCTGCGCCGGGGGCAAGGGAGATCGACACCGGGGATGGGGCGGTGAGCGTCTGCGCCTCGCCGGCGTTTTTCGATGTCACCAACGTCCACCGGCGCTACGGGTGGCGGATACCGCTTGCGCCGATGCGGTAGCTGTACACGGGCAGGCCGATGGCGGATTCCGGGGCGCCTGTCTACCTGGCGACGACCCAGCGGCATGTCGCCCGGATGCCGGTGGCAACGTGACGCGCTGTTGCGGTGTAGGCGCCGGGCGGGTCATTGAGTGCAATCGGGACGCTCAGTGTCGCACTCGGCCCTGTGATGACCGCATTCCGGGATAACCAACCGATGGTGGCGCCGT
>DPJP01000154.1:3652-3791 GCA_003542955.1 Armatimonadota bacterium | reverse complement strand
CGCGACCTTGAGATGCAGCACGCCGTGGGCATCGGGGGCGGCTCCGCGCAGGTCTACGGCGATCTCCGTGTCGTCGCCGGGCTGAGCGCCGGGGGTAGCCGCGAGGGTCAGGCGCTCGACACGCTCGGGCAGCAGGGCC
>DPJP01000154.1:0-3616 GCA_003542955.1 Armatimonadota bacterium | reverse complement strand
TCATCGTCGTCTCCACGCGGTCGGTCTCGCCGATGTAGCTCCCCGAACGGCAGTCGTAGAGATGGCCCTTGTGCGTGAAGGTCACGGCTACGGCTTCGGGCTCCCAGGATGCGTAGGGGTGTCTGACCGCGAGCACGTACTCGTTACCTCCGGCGGCGAACACCGATGTCAGCACCTGGTCGGGGATGTCGTCACGAGCCGAGAGCACGGCGGGGCGCCGGACGCCGGCNNGCGCTCTCGAGCAGCTCCCACACGGTCGCCCGCACGCCGACACCCATTGGCCCGCGCATGTCCTTGTAGCCTTCGAGCGTGAGGTTGAGCAGCGCCGCCGGCCCTTTACCGCCGCCGTGGCGCATCAGCACCGGCACCCCGCCGGCGCTCTGGGCCGCCTGGGCCGCCGCGGCGGAGATCCCCTGGTCGCACGAGACCACCGGCATGAAGCGGTCAACACCGCCAACGACCATCTCGAGCCTGACCGGGCCATCACGCCTGATGCCGAACAGATCATCCAGCCGACCGTGCGGGAGCGGGGCGCCGCTCTCGGTGAATACGGCCGGGATGGCGTCGGCGATGACCATCCCGCCACGCGCGGCAAACTCGCTGATCTCGTCACAGACGCTCCTGCTGAGGGCGCAGGCCATCGGCATCCAGAGCACGCGGTACGGCTTCTGTCCCAGGGCGCCCTCCGCGACAGCCGCATCCGCGACCAGCTCGTAGGGCACGCAGAGGTCGTCGAGGATGTCCGCGGCCCTGTCGACGGCCGTGATGTGGCCGGGTGTGAGGCGATGATAGGTCAGCGCATGCATCGAGGCCGGTGAGGTGAGGATGCCCACCTGCGGCGGACACGGGGTCGCGGTCAAGACCAGCTTGCCGATGCCGGCCTTGATCTCGGCCAGCTCCTCGGCGGAGTTCGACCAGCAGGGGAAGGGGCGGAAGTCGGGGCCGAAGCCGGTCTCGCCGGCGCCGCCGACGCTTGTGTAGGGGCTGTAGAACCACGCCCCGTTCATGCGGTGGGCGAGGCTGTACCAGGGGAGCCAGCGGACGTGGTGGGCGTGTGTCTTCCCGCCGGGGCCGTAGACATACCCGCCGTACCAGAGCCCGGTGAGCGCATCGGGCGAGGCATACGACTTCAGCGCCAGATGCTGATCCTGCTGCCAGTAGGCGTTCCAGACATCCATCGTCTGTGACAGCGCCCACCAGTCGTAGCCGCCGTGCGTGCCTGTGTCGAAGGCGCCGTCGAAGCCGACGCGCGCGTCGGGGTCGGCCCGGCGTATGGCGTCACGGCCCAGCGCCACGGCGCTCGTGAAGCGGTCCTCAGCGTGGAGGCGATGGTCCACCCATGCGCCGGGATCCCTGTGCTCCCGCGCCTGCGCCAGCGGCAGCTTGGAGGGCTCCGGGACAGGTCGTCCCCAGGCGGCCTCGAGGGCCTCCGGGGTCCCATGGCGACGCATCAGAAACGCCCTGAAGTCCGCCAGGCAGTGTTCGGAGAAGCAGACGTCTCCGCTCGTGGCGAGGAAGCACTCGTCGCCGAGGGTGTAGCCGGCGGGAGCGTGGTCTGAGCAGATGGTGGCGCGCTCGATCAGGGAGTCCGTCAGCGCCTGCAGGTAGGCGGCGTCTGAGAGACAGGGCGTGCGGATGAGGCCGTTGTCACTGAGTTTCTCGGCCCAGATGCGGGAGATATAGGGGAGGGGGCGCATGTCGAGCCCTGTGACGAGGCCGAGCATCTTGCGGAGCCCGTCACGGTCGCTTTCCGAGAGTGGGGCCGGCTCCCATGGGCCCGCGCTCATGTCGACGACGTCGCCGCCGTAGTCGCGCGCGATGATCTCCCAGAGCCGATACCCGATGTAGTCTCGGCCTGCGCCGGGCCAGAGGACGAGGCTGAAGTCGTCGACGGGGTACGGATGGCGGATCAGCAGCGGCAGCGACGCCTCGGCGAGCAGTTGGTGCTCATCGCGGACCTCGACGACGATGCGGTTGCCGACGGTCAGCGAGCCGGAGGCCGGAATGCTGATGGAGAAGGGGCCGATTGGGCGCGGGAGCGTTGTGTGCGCCCATTCGCGTCCATGGGCGTCGAAGCAACGGATGGCTGTCGCGAGCGGCTGTGCCAGGCGGGTCCGGACCTCGCCTGAGACTGTGAAGCTCTCGCCCGGGGCGACGCGCCCGGGCCGGACGGTCAGGCCATCGACCGAGACCGCGAGGGCAACGTCGGTGGCTACCGCGGCGAAGCCGATGGGGATGTCGCCCTCCCTGATGCGCAGCTCGGCATAGCAGGGGCCGGCGGGGAGTCCGGGCGGCACCACGAGGCGCACCTGCGTGCCCTCGGCGGAAACGGTCATCTCCTGTGTAGGAGCCGCGACGGTGTGCCGACCATCGGCGGAGCGCATCGTGAGGTCGAGCGCGGCCGCGCGCGGGACATCGGAGACAATGTGCGCGTCGATAGTACCGCTGTTGCCCGTCATGTTGGGCGGTGCGAGACGGATGTGCACGCCGTTACGGGCTGTGGCTGCGAGGACGGCGCGGCACAGCAGCGCCTGGTAGTACTCGTAGTGGAGGGGTGACTCGGCCGTGGGCGCCTCCGTCGCGGGTGTCAGGTAGTGGTGGGCGGCGAGCTGCTGCTCCCCGTAGTCGAGTGTGACGACGCGCCCCTTGCCAAGGTCTCCCGCGCGACAGATGCCGGCGGCGGCCTCGTCATCGCTTGCGTATGCGCCGAATGCGGGGAGCGATGCCAGCGGGAGGCCGGCAACGACCTCCGGGCAGGGGGAGAGCACCCCGGCGACCTCGGGTGGCAGCTCGTCGCCGGGGCCGAGTATCCAGACGAGCCCGCATCCGGCCCTGACCTGCGCGAGGAGCTTGCCGCGGACGTCTTCGGGCAGAATGCCCCACTTCACCTTCCCGACGATGATTGCATCGTACTCGCCATCGGCCTTGCGCGCCGCCAGCGTCTCCGCATCCGCGCGCATCAGGGCTCCGTAGTGCTGATTGTCGACACCGATGGCGTCGCGTCGGTAGGCCATGAGCGCGGTGACATCGACATCGCAGCGCTGGGCGAGTTCTGTCGACTCGCGCTGCGCCCAGGCGGGGGCAATGACGAGGGCGCGGATGGGGCCGCCCGCGAGCGGCCTGGCCCACACCAGGTGGGGTGTCTCGATCTCGGTTGAGACAGTGTCATAGTTGAACTGCTGGTCGAGGGGAAGCGCCGGGGCGTTGATCATCGAGCGGGGCTGCACGCCCTCGGGCGGCTTCCAGCCGGTCTCGAGCGGAAAGAGTTCGATGTCATCGAACCACACCGTGCCCGTGGATTCGTGCAGATAGGGGATGATGGTGATCGTGTCATGCCTGCCGGCGTTGAAGGGGATGGTCACCTGCCGCCAGTCGAAGGTCCCCTCGCGCTCGGCGTCGTCCTCGATCGAGCGCACGCCGAAGCCCCGGATGTCGCCGATGTAGAAGTTCAGCCCGATGCCGGAGCGCTTGACATTGTCGGCCTTGATCCAGCAGCGGGCGACATAGTTGTGGAAGGGCTGTACGGCAATCGCCTGGAGCACGTTGGAGTAGCTGGCGCTGCGGGCCTGCCGGATGCGCAGCGATGCGGCGCCGCCGTGGAAGACCTCGGTGTCGA
>DPJP01000155.1:3115-3299 GCA_003542955.1 Armatimonadota bacterium | reverse complement strand
GAGGGGCCGGGGGTGAGGCAGGTCGGTGAACGCTCCAAACACACCAACCGGAACAGGAGAATCGCCATGCAGAACCCATTCACCCAAGAAGGCGCCTGGTTCAAGGGCAACCTGCACCTTCACACGACCGAGTCCGACGGCAGAATCACTCCGCAGGAGACGGTCGCGGCCTATGCCGGCTACG
>DPJP01000155.1:0-3109 GCA_003542955.1 Armatimonadota bacterium | reverse complement strand
TACGAGTACGACTTCCTCGCCATCACCGACCATCGCGGCGTAACCGACATCTCGGGCCTCGACGCGATGGGCATGCTGTTGCTGCCCGGCATGGAGATGAACGGCGGGGAGACGGAGGCGGGTGCGGGGTATCACATCGTGGCCATCGGTGGGCAGCCCGGCCTCTCCTATGACCCGGCATGGAGCGGGCAGCAGTTGATCGACTACGGGCTGGAGCACTGCGAGTTCGTCTTCATGGCCCACCCATCGTGGCTGTCTTTGAATGTCAACGACCTCAAGGACCTCCACGGCTATCTGGGCGTGGAGGTCTATAACACCACCTGCCACCACGGTATCGGCCGCGGCCACTCGGAGGTCCAGTGGGACGACCTGCTGCTCAAGGGCCTGCGCCCCTTCGGCTTTGCCGTCGATGACGCCCACTGGGGCTATGATGATGCCTTCGGCGGCTACATCATGGTGAAGGCGGAGGCGTGCGAGTACGAGCAGATCATCGCCGCGATCAAGGCCGGCAGCTTCTACTCCTCGATGGGCCCGCGCATCGAGCACATCGAGCAGGACGGCGAACGCCTCTACGTGCGCTGCTCGCCCTGCTTCGAGATTCGGGTCATCTGCCCGTTCCCGGGCAAGGGCAGCACCAACTACAGGACCGAGGCGAAGCCGCCGTTCACCGAAATCGAGTTCACTTTACGGAACGGAACTGAGCCGATACGTGTCGAATGTATCAATGAGGTGGGTGACAAGGCCTGGAGCAACCCGATCTGGCCCTCGTAGCCGGGTCGGGCGGCACGGGTATTGCTGCCCTGTAGTAGCCTCGCGCAACAGGCTTCTCGCGGAGAGAGGGTATGCAGATGAAGCGATCACTGCTGATGGTCGTTCTGGTGCTGGTACTGGCGGCGGGGTCGGTATTCGCACAGGGGGATGCCGTGCTCCTGCGCTACAAGTTCACGACGGGGCAGCAGTTCAAGAGCATCGAGGCGATGAAGGGCACGCTCCCGATTCAGATGCATGTCGAGATGCCCGGCGGCGCCCAGGGCAATCAGGATGCCATGCTTCACGTCGAGCTTGACACAACCACCGTCAAGCTCGTCAGCGTGCGGGAGGTTGACGCCGACGGCGTGGCACTGTGCGCGGTCAAGATCGACTACATGGTGGTTGACAGCAAGACGACGCAGGGCGAGGAGGTCGTCCCCCACAGGGTCGAGTTCAAAGACGGGGAGTTGACGATTACCGGCGGCGGCCCACAGCAGCAGATGACTCCCGAGCAGCAGGAGCAGATGGAGCAGCTGCTCAACACCGAGTTCACGCTGAAGATGGACCCACTCGGCGGCAGCGAGCCCGTCGGCCCGGACTTCGAGAAGCTCTTCTCGCAGATGATGGGCAACAACCTCGCCGGTGTGAGCCTGAGCAAGGTCAGCCGCCTGACGGGTGGCCTGCCGGAGAATCCCGTTGCCGTCGGCGACTCGTGGGAGACTGTCGTCGAGCCGGATGATGCAGGCGGCTTCGCGCAGGGGCAGTCGAAAGCGACACTGACCGAGATCGTCGACGAGGGCGGCCACAGGGTCGCCAGGATCAAGAACGACGCCTATGTCAGGATGGAGAACATCGTTGATGCCGAAGCGAAGCCTGAGGACGAGCAGCCCGAGGGCCAGCCGGAGCAGGAAGGACTGCTCGGTCTCACTGCCGGGATGAGTATGAAGATACCCCTCCTCGAGATGACGTCGGCGCTCGAGATGGCCTTCGATATCGACCTCGGGCAGCCCGTCAGGGCCAACGNNNCACACTCAACATGGATCAGGAGGTCACCATTGACCTCGGGGCCATGCTCGGCGGTGAGGGCGGAGACATCAAGATCGACATGAGCACGCAGATTCGCGATGCGAAGCTGGCCATGGACATCACCAACGAGTTGCTCGCGCAGTAGACGCAGTGACCATTGGCGGAGTGGTGGGGCGCCGCCGGGCCCGCCGGCCCGGTGCCTGAACGAGTGCGATTCCGGGCGGGGATAGCAGAGCCTGTCCCCGCCCAACCGGGAAGGGGATTCGCAATGAGATCGCTCTGTACCGCAGTTGCTCTCATCACACTCTGGATCGCTTCCGCCGCCTTCGCCGATGATGCCGCAATCCTACTCTATTACCGCTTCACCCCCGGGCAGACGCTCAAGTCCATCGAGTCCGTCAAGGGCTCCGTCCCCATGCTCGCCGACATCACAATGCCAGCCGGCATGGACGTCGGCGGCGGTCTCCCCTCCAGGATGAACATCCAGACCACCGTCGATTCGACCACCGTGAGCATGCAGCGGGTCGAGAGCGTCGACCGCGCCGGCACCGCCACCATCACCCAGTGGATTGACTACATGGTGATGGACGCGAAGTCTCTTGTCGAGGGCGAGACGCTCACCTATCGCATGGAGTACTCCGGCGGGAAGCTCAATGTCAGCGGCAGCAGCGCGGCACAGATGCCCGCCGCGCGGCTGGACGCGTTGCGGCAGTTGCTCGCGCGCACCTACAGCGTGCAGATGGATGTGCTCGGGCGCACCCGCGTGCTCGACGCCGACATGAGCCAGGTATGGGGCCAGATGCTCGGTGTGACGATGTCGGGCGAGGAGTTCTACCGCCTCCAGCAGGCCACATGGTGCCTGCCCACGCAGCCCGTGAAACCCGGAGACACCTGGCAGGGCGTCTTCACTCCGGGGCCCGGCGGCGGCTATGTCTCGGGTGGAGCAACCATGCAGCTGACCGGCTTCAAGCTCCTCGAGGGCAGACGCGTTGCCGACATCCTGGTGCGCTCGTACGTCACGGTCACCAACAAGGCGACCGACGGAGCCTCTCCGTTCCTGGGCAGCCTCCTGGACAACATGACCGCCCGCATCGACTCGCTGACTCTGAGGATGACGACGCGGCGCAACTTCGATATACAGATGGGCCGGGTGACATCCGCGATCTCGAACATCACCCTCGGCATGGGCCAGACGATCAAGCTCGGCCTGGGTGACCTGCTCGGCGGCATGGGAGGCGGGGGCGGCGCCGACGACATCACCGTCACCACGCGCGTGGACAACGCCCCGCTACAGTCGCAGAGCACCACCGGCGCCGAGTAAGAGAGGCCGGGG
>DPJP01000483.1 GCA_003542955.1 Armatimonadota bacterium | reverse complement strand
ATCGTGCGGAAGGGGTCTTCGCTGTCGGTGTATCAGAGTCCTTCACCTGCACTCCTGCGGCTCTCGCAATTGCCGTCGGTCCTGCTACGCGCCGCCGGGCATCCACTGGACTGCTCTATCCCCCGCCCGTCCGGCTCACCCAACTGACGGCGGTCATCAGCCACTGGGCTGATGTGTCTGAGGCCGCGGGGGCCACATCGCCCTCCATTGAGCTGGCGCTGGTGAAGAAGAATACCCCGCCACCGAACTCTGCCACGAACAGCACGTTACTGCCCGGGAACACCTGCAAGACGGCAGGCCGCTTGGTCAGCTCCGTTGAAGCCCCGGCGACAAGTCGCCGATTTGCCGGGGCGGGGTCACCGTCCGTCTGCGAGGCATTGGAGGTGACGTCTACTCGGCCCTCGCCGCTGCTGGTATAGAGAATGTCGCGCGTGGCGTCGTAGGCGATGGCGACACCCACCTGTAGCCCCGTGATGCGCCGGGCGGGCCCGACGGCGCCGTCGAGCGTCGAGGCGTCTTCAAAGACCAGTACCGTCCCGCCGTCCTGTGTGGTGGTGACAAACAGGTAGTCAGCGGCGCCGCCGCCGGTGATGCCGGAGGGGCTGTAGGGCGTGACATTGAGGGTGCGATCAGCGGCGCGGTTGGCCGTAATCGCCGAGGCATTATCCCAGGCGTAGATGTTCTTGCCCAGGAGGTCGGTGGCATAGAGCACATCGTGTGCCTCATCGAGCCAGATTGAGGAGGGCCACCAGCCGCCCGGCGCGCCGCCGTTGGGCGTGAGCGAGAAGGCTGCCTGAGCGCTGCCGGCGAGCGGATTGGCGTACATGCGGATATCGTTGTCAGTACCGACCCAGAGCTGCGACTGGTCGGCGTTGAGGGCGAGGTTCTGGCCCTGGCCGGCAACGACATCATCGGTGATGTCAGAGGCAGACACGCCGTGTTCAGGCTCCACGGCGGTGCTGAACCAGTTGCTCTTCTGTGAGATGCCCGTTGCCATCGAGTCGCTGACGAGCGAACTGAACTGCTCCTGCGGTCCCGGGCCGGAGCAGAGTGTACCGTGCTCACCGGGGTCTCCGTTACGCTCTTCGGACCAGCCTCCTGGGTCTCCGGAGCCGGGCGTTGCAGTGGCCTCGCCACCGAGGCCGCGCGTTCCGCCTCCCCAGCCCTGCCCACCGTTGCCGCCGGCGCCACCGCGCGCCCTCGCATTTCCGCCTACGCCGCGAGTGTCTGTGTACATCATTCCGCTCACCATATAGCCGCCGCCACCACCAGTGCTGGTGGCGGTTCCGCCCGCGCCGCCATCCCCTCCCCGGACGTATGGTTGGTTGCATCCCGGGCCGCCGTTTCCCCCACGGCCGCCAATAGCGAGTGCGTCTCCGCCCCGTCCAATCGTGAAATCCGGGACCACATATGGGTTATCGAAATCGCCACCTGAGCCACCTTTCGCCACCGCCGATCCGCCACTGCCTCCCGGAGCGCCGTACCCGCCGGCTGCTCCCTCGCCGCCGTACGCAGTCGCATCTCCACCGTCCCCGGCCACGAACGTCCTGCCTACATAATGTTCGCGGCGTCCATCCGCGTATACCTTGCCACCATCTCCCCCGGTGGCGTTGGCGTTATGCTCAGCGCCCGCGTCTGCATCAACGAAGCAGTCTCCTCCGTTGCCGGCCCGCACCATCGCATCTCCACCGCCCCCCCCATAACAGTGAGCAGGCTCACCATCCTCGGCAGCCCGCACAGCAGCAGAGCGGGCTGTCGGACCGACGGCTTGCAGCGTGAGAGGGTCGACACCCCAATATGTGTCGCCGCCATGTCCGCCGTCGCCGCCGAGAGTGGTCTCCGCATCGAACTGGACAACGGGTTGCGGGGTATCCCCGCCGGTGGAGCCCACTTCGACGCCCTGTATCTCATTGAAGCTGAGCAGCAACCAACCGGAATCGCCGCCGCCGTTGGTCGCCTCCGCCGGCGGCTGATGGGTTAGCAGGTCATCTCCGTTTGTGACGCCATCGCCACCGTCGCCACCGTTGCCGATCTGAATCAGCCCGGCCGACTGATGGATGGTGAGCGTACCGTTCTCCGCGTCGAGCGTGACCGAGCCACCCGCTCCGCCCGCCCCGCCGTCGAGGCCGGTTGAGCCATCCCCACCATCACCTGCGCGCAGGCCATGCTCTGCCACTGCGCTGCCAGCGACCTCCGTGCCGATGGTGACATTGCCATTGGCCGATGTGACGCTCACACTGCCGCCGACACCACCGTTTGCGCCATTGTCGGCTTCCGCGCCGTCGGCGCCATCACCGCCGGCCAGAAGACCCGTGACCGTCACGTCGCCCTGCGCCTCGATGCTCACCGAGACGCCGTCTCCGCCCGTAGTATCGGCATCCAGACCGTACAGCTCACCCGTGATGGTCGCCGTCTGGCACTGCACCGTCACATCATCGGTGCATTGGATGCGATCATCCGCGCCGACGACGAACTCCTCCACGACGACGACGCCCGAGAGTGTATCGGTAGGCGGCAGTTGCCATTCGCCCAGCGGCCAATCGGCAAGACCGACAACGCATCGGAGCACCGCGATGGCGTCATTGACGCCGGTGGAGCCGTCGCCGTCGGCATCGGCGGCGCCGTCGGGCGAATCGAGCCCGACAACGATGCGCAGAATAGCGATGGCATCATTGACCGAAGGCTGCCCGTCGTCATCCATATCGCCACGGAGCCCGGTGGCCGCCGTGGAGACTTCAGGCCGATCGCTTCCGCTGTGACACGAGCTGAGGATGACGGCAAAGATGGCGAGTACGCCGAGGAGCAGTACGGCAGTGGCCGGGGTGATGCGCTTCATCTCAATACCCTCCGAGGAGATCGTCTTCCAAACCAGTCGCCGTCGATGCTGTCACGCCCAAGGCCTGCTCACGGCCTCGATGATCGCTCACCGAGACGCACGGTGCCGTCACCCACCACCGCAGAAGACCTCTCCCGCATCGTGCGGGAGGGGTGTTCGCCCGGCTGTTGTAGCATTCCTGCGCGGTGAGCTTGCTCAATTGTCTAACAGCCCGCGCACCATACCGTCCTCTGCGAGAGTGTCCGACCGGTCCCGCTCGCCCGCTATTGCCCGTAAACCCCGAGGGCGGTCGCGGCAGTGCCGGCCTGGGCCTGCGTCGCAGGCGCGGGCGTCCCGTTCAGGCTACTCGCGCCGGCAAAGACCATGACCTGCCCCTCCGCCATGCTCACGAACAACAGGTCGTTCTCCGGCATCGCGACCAGCGCCGAGATCCAGTCTTCCGCGGCCATGCCGGCGAAGTCAACTGTGATGGTGCGGTCCGGTGTCACCCCGCCCTGGAGTGTCGAGGCGGCGTCATAGACGTGAATGGTCTGCCCGTCCACAGCCCCGAGATAGAGGACATCGCGTTGCCCATCCCATGCCAGGGCATGCGTATCGAAGTCGGCGGGCTCGAGTGTGCGACTGGGCGCCTGCAGCCCTGTCGCCAGGTGCGCCTGGTCGTAGATGAGGACCTTGCGGACTGTGTCCACGCGGGTGGCCACAAAGAGCCGGTTCGAGCCCGGTGACCCGGTGAGGCGCGCTCCGCCGAGGTAGCCGGCTATCTCGAAGCTCCGGTCCGGTGGGCGCTCGGCACTGCCGCTCGACGCCTCATCCCAGGCATAGATGAGGGCCGTGAACAGCGATGCCCCGTAGATGATATCGCGTTGCTCATCGTACCAGATGCCCCGCCAGTCTTCGTTCCCGAGGTTGAGCACACGGTCCGGCGCCCGGTCTCCGCCGCTGAGCGGGTTCGAGTACATCGCGATACCGCCCAGCTCGTTGGCTACCCACAGCCGCGACGCGTCCGAGTTGAACAGCATGCTGTTGCCCAGTTGTGGCAGCACCATGTTATTGAGCCCGCCGAGGGTGAAGCCCGGCTGCAGCTGTTGCGTGCTCGGTGATGGAGCGTAGAAGCCTGGATAGCCGTAGATAGCCGGGGATGTCGAACGCGCCGTCACGATGCCGTAGGTCGTTGTGGGCTCGCCCGGGCAGGGGTCACCGGTGGCTCCCGGGTCCCCGGCGAACACATAGGTTGTGCCCTCATTGCCGGGCCACTTGCCTTCGCCCGGCTCCCCTGCCGTGGCCTTGATGACTGCTGTCGGGCTCCCACCTGCGCCGGGGGGCCTGCCGTTGCCGCCGCTTCCGCCATCAGCGCCGCCGGCAGAGGCGTTTCCTCCATTGCCGCCCCTCCCGGACGGCTGGTCGCCACCGCGGCCACCCGTGGCCTCGGCACATGCGCCCCCATCACCGCCGGCGCCTCCGGGGCCGGGCGTCGTTCCGCAGCAGGAGCCGCCGTGCTGTGCAAACCCCGCTATCGCCGTGCCATGGCCGCCCCTCCCGGCCTCGAGGTTCATTCTCGCCAACCAGAATGCTGGTAGGCCGTCTTCTACCACGCGTCCACCGCGACCGCCAATGACACGAGCCGCCCCACCCGACGCGCCGTTCTGGCAGGGCTGAGCACTACCTGCAGCCCACCACCCACGCATAGTCACGTCAGAGCCATTGCCTCCGGCGTAGCGATCCTGTGGAAAGATAGCGGGCACGCGTTCCCCGGTCCCGAGTGTGATGTAGCCGAAGTTGAGATCGCCGCCCGGTCCACCGATGTAGCCTATGCCATCGCTGTGGGTGTACAGGTTGGGGTCGTGGCGTACCGAATACTCCCCGCCATCCCCCGGTTCTCCCGGGCACACGGCGTTTCCACCCCCCGGAGTGTTTTGCCACATGACCGTCTCACCGTTCTCGCAGATGGCTGCGGAGTTCCGGGCATGTGCAACACTCGCCCCCCGGTTGTCCGAAGATGATACGGCGCTGGTCGCGGTCAAGCCGAGGTCCGTGCCGACTTCAACGCAGATCCAGACCGACGCGCCGTCGCCGCCGTTGCCGCCGGTCAGCATCTCGGGCGGGTCGATGACGATTGCGCCGTCCTGCTCCTCGAGCCCGGCGAACTCGTCACACTCCATGCTCAAAAGGCCCGAGTCACCGCCATCGGGTGTCTGGTCGGATGGTTCGCCCAACTCCGCCTCCGAGTCCGCGGGTATGTGCCCCGTCCCGCCATCGCCACCGTTCCCGAGATGGATGAGCCCAGACCGCGGATGCAGTGTCAGCAGGCCGTTGGGGCAACTCAGGGTCACCGAGCCTCCCTGTCCGCCCGCGCCGGGGGCTGCAGTGAGTAGGTCATCCGCGCCCATACCGGCATCTCCCGCGCCGAGATAGGG
>DPJP01000080.1 GCA_003542955.1 Armatimonadota bacterium | reverse complement strand
GGTTGCTGCCTATCCGGCCCGCCCGAGTCAGTTCGCCACGGCACGTCACCGAGCGCTCAAAGAGAGGGGCCTCTGTGGGCCTGTTGGCCCGCAGACGGCGCGGCCTGACCGCCGATGTGCCCCCCGAATGCTGCACATCTGTGCCCTACCGACCATGGCACTACTGCGTTGCGCAACCGTACGCGTGCCGCGAACGCGCCTTACTCCCCCGCCACCGGATTACTCAGCGTCCCGATCTCGGAGATATCCACTTCCACCACGTCGCCCGGCTGGAGCGGCTTGTCCATCACGCGGCCCACGCCTGCCGGCGTACCCGTCGCGATGATATCACCCGGCTGCAGGGTCATGATCTTCGAGAGGTACTCGATGGTGTGCGGGATGTCGAAGAACATCTCGCCCGTCGAGGTCTCCTGCCGCAACTCCCCGTTCACCCGCGTCCGCAGCGTCAGGGCGTGCGGGTCGTCGATGAAGCGCGCGGGGACTATGCCCGGCCCGATCGGCAGGGAGTTATCGAACCACTTGCCGTTGAGCCAGTCGAAGAACCTGTCCCACTCCTGCGTTTCAGTACGCTCAACGATGCTCAGGTCGCGCTCGGAGATGTCATTACAGCAGGCGTAGCCGCCGACGAAGCGCATTGCATCGGCGGCGCCGACATTCCTGCAGGCCGACCCGATGATGACCGCCAACTCGCCCTCGTAGTCACAGAAGGTCGTATGGCTGGTGATCAGGATCGGGTCGCCGTCGGCGCAGACGGTGTTGCCGGAGGGCTTCATGAAGATGCGCGGACCCTCGGGCGTCGGCCGCTTCGGCCGGTCGGTCTGCGCGTTTCGGCTCTCATTGAGGTGCGACTCGTAGTTGGTCGCCAGGCAGATGACCTTCGGCGGGTCCGGGATCGGCGCAAGCAGCTTGACCTCGGAGCGGCTTCTCGTGTACTCCTCGGGCGCCGCACCGGCGACCAGCCCGGCGGCCCACTCGAGCGCCTTCGTACAGTTGAGCCACTCGATGACAGTCATCTCGCAGTTATCGCAGATCGGGCTGCCATCCGCGCGCGCGAGCGACGTCAGGTCCAGAATACCGCCATTGTGCCACGCGCCGACGCGGACCTGCTTGGGCTTGTCAGGGTATGTGAAGCTGATCAGTGAAAGGCTCATGTATGGCGTCTCCTGTGTGTCGGTGGCATGTCAGTATTCCCCGAACTCCTTCGCCGCTTTCACCATGGCGATGAAGTTCTCCGGCTTGACCGAGGGGTGGATGCTGTTGGAGGAGACCAGGATATATCCGCCGCCGGGCGCGGCGATCTCGATGGTCTCTTTGACCGTCTGCCTGACCTCGTCCTCGCTCCCGTAGACGAGTAGCTCGCGGCAGTCGATGTTGCCCAGGATGCAGGCTTTCCCTGCCAGGTGGGCCTTCGTCTCGCCGATGTCCATTGACTGCGGCTGGACGGGGTGGAAGCCGTCGAAGCCGATCTCGATGAGGTCATCGAGAATCGGCCACATGTTGCCGTCGGAGTGCTTGCAGATCTTCAGCCCGCGTTCGTGGGCGCGCTGACACATCTCCGCCTGGTAGGGCTTGATCATCGCGCGGTAGGCGGTCGGCGACATGATCAGGTTCGTCTCCCCCGCGAGGTCACCGGGGATGATGACGGCATCCGCGCCGATCTCCGCGGACATGTCGATGGCCGCCAGGCAGTAGTCGGTGGCAACGCGCTTGAGCGCATGGACGAGGTCCGGCGCCATCGCGTAGTCCATCAGCAACTGCTCCATGCCGCCGCGCAGCCGCCACGACACCTTGTAGGGGTCGGGGATCGAGACGACGTGCGCCAGATCGGGCCCCAGCCGATCCATCACCTGCACTACCTGGGCGAAGTCCTGCTCATCGAGCCTGCCGGCCATGTCAAAGCCGTCGAGGTCGGCCTCCGACTTGATCGGGCCCTCGAGCGGGTAGGGCTCGCCGAGCTCGGATAGCTCATGCAGCGTGCCGAACTTGTCCCTGGCCGTGCCCGGCGCCTCCGGCACCATGCCCTGCCCCACGCCGAAGCAGGTGCCGTCGAGTTGTAGTTCCTCGACGATGCGGCAATACAGCTCGATGACCTCTTCGCCCTCCTGGCCGGTGACCCGCTGGTCCCCGGCGGCGGAGGTGTCACCGAGGTTGAGAAGCTCCGCCACGCTGAGGATCGCCTCACCGTTGAAGTACATCTCCCAGACCGGGACGCGGTCCGGCTGTCGACAATCCAGCGCCGTCATGAAACGCTCTCTGCTGGTCATTCGCGGCACCCCCTTGCGGCATAATGGACGGCTATGCAGGCCTGTACGGATGGTAGCGGGGCTCGTACTGCCAGTTCGCGACGTACGCGCGGAGGTCGGAGGGGAAGTAGCGGCGTGTGAGGCCCTCGACGGCCGCCTGCAGCATGACTGCCGAGGCGACGCTGACGGAGGTGTCGCGGAGCCGGTAGAGCGGTGGCAACAGCCGGCCCTGCTCGACGTCGACGTCATCCACCATGGCGTGCACCGCTCCCGCGGCGGCGACCAGCATCTGGTCGGTGATCATCCGCGCGCCGCTGAGGTATGCGCCCGCGCCGATGCCTGGGAAGACGTAGACGTTGTTGACCTGCGAGAAGCTCACCGTATCCCCGTCATGCTCGATCGGCGCGAACGGGCTGCCGGTTGCGACAATCGCGCGGCCCTCGGTCCAGCGGATGATGTCATGCGGGTGAGCCTCGACATTGGCCGAGGGGTTGCTCAGGGGGAAGATGATCGGCCGCTCCACGCACGCGGCCATCGCTCGCACGATCTCCTCGCTCAACGCTCCCGGAGTGCCTGAAAGCCCCAGGAGTGTCCCGGGCCGCAGATGCTCGATGATCTCGNNCTCGAGCAGTGTCGTCTGCTCGGGCGTGTGGTCCCAGTCCGCGACGAGTTCGGGCGGCGCGGCGATGCGTTTCTTGTACTCGGGCAGGCGCTCGCGGCTGCTGAGCACCAGGCCCTGCGAGTCAAATGTCAGCACCTGGGCCGTTGCCTGCTCGTGAGACAGGCCTTCGACCTCGAGCGCGGCGACCAGCGCGCTGGCCACGCCGACCCCGGCGGCCCCGGCGCCCACAACACAGATGCGCTCATCGCAGAGCCTCCTGCCCGCCTGTTTGAGCGCGCTGAGCACGGCCGCATGGACGACGGCGGCCGTGCCCTGGATGTCATCGTTAAACGACGGATGCAGAGTCCGGTAGCGCTCGAGGCTGCTGAAGGCCCGCCCGCGGCTGAGGTCCTCCCACTGCAGCACCGCGTGCGGACACTGCCGCCTGACGGCGCCCACGAAGGCCTCGATGAACTCATGGTACTCGGGGTCGGCAAGGCGCCGCTCGCGACGTCCCAGATAGAGCGGATCGTGGAGCAGTTCCTCATTCGAGGTGCCCACATCAAGTGAGATCGGCAGACACTGGGAGGGGTGGAAGCCCCCAGCGGCCACGTACAGCGCCAGCTTGCCGATTGGGATGCCGATGCCGCCGATTCCCTGGTCGCCGATGCCGAGGATGCCCTCGTTGTCGGTACACACGATGATGGCGACCTCCGAGCCGGGCAGGTCGCGAAGCACCTCGTCGGCGCGATCGACGTTCTCCGGTGTGATGTACAGCCCGCGGCTGGAGCGGAATATGTGGCTGAAGCGTTGCACCGCCTCCGCAACCGTCGGCGTATAGACGATCGGGATGACCTCCGGCAGATAGCGCATCAGTACGGCGTGGAAGAGCGTCTCGTTGCGATCCTGTAGCAGCCGGAGGTAGATGTACTTGTCCAGCGCGGTGTTCTGAGCGCTCAGGTTCTCGTATACGCGCGATATCTGGGCCTCGAGCGTCGAGACGGCGGGGGGCAGCAGGCCGTCGAGCCCGAAAGCATGCCGCTCCCAGGGTGTGAAGGCGCTGCCCTTGTTGAGTGCGGGGTTGCGCAGCAGATGCACACCGCGTTCCGAGACGGGGAGGATGCGCTCGTCGTCCATGGCGTTTCCTGTCTGGTCGAGGATGCACGGCCGGCGGCCCAGTTACCTGCGTCCGCCTGAGGAATCGTAGCATAGGCCCGGTGACGCGTCAATCAGAAGGCTCAGACCCCGTTTCTTGACAAATCCGGGCGCATCGGGGAGGATTTGACACGCACGCGCGGAAGGGACATCGGTTCGATTGTCCCCGTCGCCCCATCGACATCAGGAACCATCCGCGGGGGCGCGCACGGTAGAAAGTGTGGGTCCCCCGTCATGTGTCCATCGGCTTTCCGAATACTGCTTCAGGAGGCGTACCAATGACCGAATCATGGCGTCAATCAATGAACATCGGTATCGTCCACTTCATGGCCTTCCCCACGGGCGATCCCGTCGAACAGATCAGGTACCTAGGGGAAGACGACTTCTTCGATGTCGTCGAGATCAAGCCGTATGAGCAGCCCGTCATGGAGCAGATCAAGTCGATCTGCGAGCAGGCCGGCATGAGCGTCGGCATCGGCGCGCAGCCCGGACTCCTCGGCCCCAAGCTGTCACTCAACGACCCTGATGAGGCCGGACGCAAGGCGGCCATCGATTCCGTCAAGGGCGCCATCGATGCCGGCTACTTCATGGATGCCCGCATCGTCGCGTGCCTGAGCGGCCCAATGCCCGACAGCGAAGCAGACATCCCCGCAGCCGTCGACCTGATGGCCGACTCGTGCGTCCAGATATGCAACTACGCCAAAGAGAAGGCCGGCGACTACTGTATCTACCTCTCCGTCGAGCAGTTCGACGATACCACCGACAAGAAATGCCTCATCGGCCCCAACGACCTCACCATCCAGCTTGCGGAGAAGGTCAGGGCGCAGGTCGACAACTTCGGCATCACCGCCGACCTCTCACACCTGCCGATGCTGCCGGGCGGTACCGAGGGAATCCTCTCCGGCCTGGCGCCCTACCTCATCCACATGCACGCAGGCAACTGCGTATCGGCCGACGAGAGCCTGCACCTCTACGGCGACCTGCACCCGCGCTTCGGCTACCCCGGCGGGGAAAACGATGTGCCCGAACTCGTCGAGTTCCTCGAGGCGCTCATCAACATCGGCTACTTCAAGAGCGATGTCCCGACCGACAAGCCGGTGCTGACCTTCGAGGTCAAGCCGTACGACGGCGACACCTCCGAGCTGATCATCGCCCACACCAAGCGCACCTTCAAGCGCGCCTGGGCGCAGTTGTAGGTCACCCGCACCACATCACAGGACAACCAGACAGGGCGGCTTCACGGCCGCCCTGTTTTCACAA
>DPJP01000047.1 GCA_003542955.1 Armatimonadota bacterium | reverse complement strand
TGACGCTCAAGTTCTCACGGATCAATGAACTGACCGATGACGACTTCAAGGTTCCCGATGGCGTCAAGGTCGAGGACATGGGCGAGATGATGAAGGGCATGGAGGGCGCCGGCGGTAGCGACTAGCCGCACGCAGACCGACGACTACTGGGGCGGCTTCGAGACATGCTTCGGGGCCGCCCCGTGTTTCAGATAGATGACAGCGCGTGTCCACCAGGGCAGGACAGTCGTTCTGTCCGCCTGTGCAAGGGGATGGGCGCGCCCACTATGGACCGGAGGTTGTCTCATGATCCGGGGGATTTCAGCAGCGTGGCGCACCGTGCAGCCTGTCGCCCTGTCAATCGTGGTCGCCTTAGCTGTGGCAGGGTGTCCGCGCGGCGGAACCGGCTCGCCGGATGGGACTGCGGATGAGAAGCAGTTCGACTACCAGACACTCGGAGAGGTCCTCGACGCCACGCGTCGGCCGCGCGGCTGGGAGATGGTGATCTCCACGCCGGATGGGAAGGAAGTCGGCCGGCAGTTGGCCCGCTACGACCGCGGAAAGCCGGTGCGGGCGGTGCTCAGCGAGGGCGACCTGCGGGTCTACATGTTCTTCGATCGCTCCATGCAAGTCCACTACACCCCCTCGGACAAGTCCTATGTCGCAACGGAGGCTATCACCTTCGACGGCATCGGCAACGTCCCCCCCGCCGACGCCGGTCTCTACGACCCCGGCTCACCGGTCGTGGGCCTCGAAACCATCGATGAGGCCGAGTGCTGGATTGTCGAGGGCGTTGTCGGGAGACGGAATCCCGTTGTCATTCTGGCGATTGACAGGAAGACGGGACTGGTTCGGGAGCTTGCCACCATGAACGGCACCCTCAAGGTGACATCCCGGAGAATCGACGGCGTCGAGCTGCGTGATACCGAGCTTCCGGAGGGTGTCGATCCGCCGCCGATGCCATAGGGACCACACCGCAACAGCCCGGCGCGGAGCGGCTTCGCTCCCGACTCGACGGCAGAGTGAGGTGGCAGATGCGTGCACCGCGGGAGTACTCGCACATACAGACCCTCGGCAGTTGCGCAGTCGGCGTAGCAGTTGCGCTGCACCTGCTTGTGACCGGCTGCACAGACGGCACCGCGCAGCTGATCCCCTCGAACTACAAGCCCCGACCGCTGGTGCAGGCGGGCTCGGCGAACCTGCTCCCCCGGCTCAGCGAGGCACTCGACGGCTGGGACAGGCGTGGGCGTGTCACGGCAACGCAGGTGGATGATGCGATGTGTCTGCGCATCGAGGCGTCGGGCGCGGAGCAGGCATCGCGCGTGCTGGCGGCCGCCGGTGACGTCCGCGAGGGTGTGCTGTACAGGCTCGGCTTCGATGTGAAGATGACGCCTGATACCGAACTCGACTGGGCTGCGGACTACGCGGGCCTGACGGGGTGGCTCACGGCCCGTGGCGGCGGGAGGACGCTCGAGGGGGCCGTGCGGATCGAGGAACTGCGCAGAGCGGATGCCTGGCTGCCGGCCGAGTACCGCATCTTCACGCCACCCGGCACCGAGCAGGTCACCGTGACGATGGAGCTGCATGCCACGACCGGGACGGCACTGATCCGCGACATCGAGCTTGTGCAGGAGCGCGTCGACGCCGCCGAGGAGCGGGTGATTCTGCAGACCCCCAGTGGCGACTGGGCGGAGGTGACGCCGGCAGCGGGTGCCGCCGCGCCCGGGCAGCCGATACTCTGGGTTCCCGGGGGCCCCGACGAACTCCTGCCCCGCTCGACGCCGACGCAGGACGACTTGCAGCGGCCACTGGAGCTGTACGGCACGCCCGGAGAGATGTGCGTGGGAATGGTTGGCCTCACCAGTCCGGGGCCGCTGACTGGAGTGACACTCACGGCAGGTGAGCCGTCGGGCGCACAGGGCGGCCTGGTGGCGTCGCCGGAGGTTCTCGCGGTCCAGTATCGCGCGCGCAGGACCGATTTCTACGGGGGCGGCAACACATTCCACTATGTGGCGGATACCTTCAGTGCGGCACCGCCGGGGATCGACATCCCGCCGGGGCGGACGGGCGGCTTCCGCGTCAAGCTGCGCATCCCGCCCGGCGCGAAGCCGGGCACATACGAGAGCGCGCTGCAGGCGAGCGTCGCCGGGCTGTCAGTGCCGGTGCGGGTAACCGTATACCCGTTCGCACCGGCCGATCTCGGGGAGCGAGTGATGCACCTGTATGCCGACGCCGGCCGCTGGGAAACCATGACCGATGAGCGGGTGCTGGCGGAACTGGCCGACATCGCGGATCACGGTTACAACTCGATCTCTCTGGGCTGTCGCGGCACGGCGCGGATGGAGGGGAACACGGTCACCGCCTACCAGCTCGCCGAGCCGACCGTCCGGGCGGCGCGGCTGTTGCTGCAGTCGGGGCTGGCCGGGCCCGTGCTGGTGTACACGGGCAATGTGCCCGAGCAGCTTGCGCAACAGATGGGCCTGCAGCGGGGCATCACACGTGAGGTGCATGCCGATCAGTGGCCGCCGCAACTGGCCGTTGCGATGGTGCAGGCGCTCAAGCTGATCCGCGAGGAGTACACACGCCTCGGCATCAGCGACCCGGTGATGGTAGCGGTCGATGAGCCCGGCTACTGGAAGGAGGGTAGCCCCGAGCGGCTGCTGTGGGATGTCTCAGTCGCGCGGCAGGCGGGCTGGAAGGTCTTTGACACCTCCAGCTACCTGCCCTCCGACCCGCTCGGACAGGGCCTCGACTACCACTGCTACGGCGGGCGGCAGCTATTCATGGACGGCGGGCGCGCCCGGCAGGTATCGGAGGCCACGCGAGCGTCAGGCCAGAAGCTCTGGTACTACTGCACGGGCGCCTACTCGGGGCAGGTCGGCAACATGGCGCGGAACCGCTACCTGGCCGGCTTCTTCTTCCACCGCTGTGGCGCCGACGGCACGGCGAGCTGGACATTCCAGCGGCCACGCGGAGACGCCTTCGACGACTTCCTGGCAGATGAGCGTACCGGCCGCAGGGAGACGGGGCAGGCCTGCATCACTTATCCCGATCCCGCACGCCCCGGCGCGAACCTCGACACGCCGCAGTGGGAGGGCCTCCGCCAGGCCTTCTATGACCACCGCTATGCCCTGACGCTGCAGCAGGCCATCGAGCGCCTGCGCAAGACTGACCCGGCCGCCGCGGATGCCGCACAGAAGCACTTCGACGCACTGCTCGATACGCTCCCCTGGAATGGTTATCCACACAAATGGTCTTCGGCCTCAGACGTCTCCCTGAGCGCAGTCCGCCGGCAGATCGCGGAGATGATTGTGGAGGTGGGCGGGTAGGGCGCAGCTTCTACGGTGCGAAACGATGACCGGCAGGTAGCATACGCAGAGACGGCGAAATCGGGGAGGTTATTCGAGACGGCAGCATGGTGATGGGAGGTACTAACGGTGCAGGGACGTCGTGGGTTTACGCTGATTGAGTTGCTGGTGGTCATAGCCATCATCGCCATACTGGCGGCGATACTGTTCCCGGTGTTTGCCAAGGCCAGGGAGAAGGCGAGGCAGTCGAGTTGCTTGTAGAATGTGAAGCAGCTCGGTCTGGGCCTGCTGATGTATGCGCAGGATTATGATGAGCGGATGGCATACTACTACCGATACTACCCGCCGGGGAGCACAGTCCTGTACTGGTGGGGGGACCTCCTGCAGCCATACGTGAAGAACTACCAGATACTGGAGTGCCCATCGGGGAGCTGGGGCTACACGTATGCCCGCCCCAGCGGCCTGCCGGATCCGCTGGTCTGCTCCTACGCGATGCCGAACATGACGATTGACATTAACGGCGTTGCGATCCCGGGCATCTCCGGCAACAGCATGGCGATCCTGGTAGAGCCGGCGAACACGATCCTGCTGGTGGACTCCACCACAACGGAGATCTACACCGGCGGAACGTCGAGCTTCACGTTGCTGGACTGCACCGACCTCGGTACGCGGGGTTACACCCGCGTCGCGAAGCGTCACAACGACGGGTTCAACTCAGTGTTCTGTGACGGACACGCTAAGTGGCTCAAGGCCAGCATGCCGGGCATGTGGACCACTATAGGCGGCGACTGAGCCCCGCCCGGACTGGATTGGCGCAGCGGAGTATACCCGGTCGGGGGCGACGTCCCCGGCCGTCTGCGTCTCTCGGCCAGGGCCGCAGTGCCGGGAGGCGGCCGGATAGTGGACTCACGGAGGGAGTATGGATGATGGAACTGACGCAGAGCATCTTCATCGCGACGCTGTGCCTGCTCAACGGGCCGCAGTATGAGAATCTGGACTACGTGCTGAGCCAACTGGCCCAGGCTCCCACGGGTGCCCACATCGTCGTGCTGCCACACATGCCCTTCATCGAGTTCGAGACCGGCAACGCCACGGCAACGGTGCGACCGTTCATGGATTTCGCACGGGAACGGGGCGCCTACCTGGCGCTTGCGCTGACAGAGAAGGACGGGGACAGAACCTACTGGAGCGCGATTCTGGTCGGCCCTGACGGCGCCGTCGTGGGCAAGTACCGCAAGGCGCACGCGCTCATAGATGACCTCGTGGACGGCAGACCGATATCGCTCGGCGACTCACTGCCGACCTTCCAGACCGACCTCGGCCCCATCGCCATGACCATCGGCACCGATATCTACCTGCCGGAGGTCTATGAGGTGATGCGGATGAAGGGCGCGGAGCTGATCACCTGGCACCACTACCCGGAGCGCTTCCGGGAGCACTCGACGTGGGAGGCGATCCTCACTGCGCGCTGTATCGACAGCCATGCGCATCTGGTCAGTTCGATGTATGCGGATGAGTACACCTACCTGACGAACCGCTACAGCCTCCAGACGCCCGGGGCGGTCTGGGGGCGGAGCATGATTCTGAGTGATGTCGGGGTGCCGCTGGCCGACACGGGCTTCGATGACGGTGTGGCGATGGCGCTCGTGGACATGCACAAGCAGAAGAAGGACATCTCGGGGTCTGACCCGCGCGTGCAGAGCATCTTCATCTGCGGGTACCACACAGATCGCAAGGCGCTGGCACCCGTGGCGGAGCCGTATGTGAAGCCGACCGTGCCGGAGTACAGCAAGCGCACCTGCAGGCTGGCGGTGGGCTACTTCGACCCGGCTGAGATATGGGTCAACGAGAAGGTCCCGCAGACGATGCTCGATGTCATCGACATGGCGGCGGAGATCAAGCCCGATCTGCTGCTGCTCTCCGAGCAGGCCTGCAGTTCGGCGGACAAGACCACCAGCGAAGTGATGGACGCGGTGGCGGAGAAGGCGCGGCAGATGAACTGCTATATCGCCATCGGCGGCATCGCGGGCTACGGGGAGAGCAGCGTCTGCCACGTCTGGGACAGGCAGGGCAATATCGTCTATCACCAGCCGATCTACTGGCCGCGGGGGTTCGATACGCTCGAGGTGTTCGACACCGACTTCGGCCGCGTGGGCTCGCACACGTGCGGGGACCTGTTCACTCCGCTGTTCGACCGCGTGCTGGCGCTCAAGGGGGCCGAGATCATCATCGACCCGAGCCAGATGTGGGGCGGCTGGGGACGCTCGAATGAGACGATGCTGCGGGCACGGGCGGCCGATAACGCCGCATGGCTCGCCTGCGCGCACTGGAACACCTCCGACCCCTCACTGCGTAGCGTCATCATCGACCCGTACGGGCAGGTGGTGGCGGCCTCGGGCTTCCAGCGCAACGGTGTTGTGTACTATGACATCGACCTCGATGACACGCGCGTCTACTACGCGGGCGCGCATGAGAACCAGCCGCAGAAGACCGAAAGCGGCTACACGGTGTACCGCCACGGCGTGTTCCCGGAGCAGCGGAAGGGCTGGCGGGAGATGATCTTCGCCGCGCGGCGGCCGGAGCTGTACGGGATCATCCCCACGGTGACTGACGCGATCCAGCGCCACCGGCCGGCGACGACGCCATACCCGCTGAGCGACGAGGAGCGGAGCAAGCTGTGGAGGGATGAGAAGTAGGGGACTGGGCTCCGGGGACTGGCACCCATCGCGCCGGCCGCTTGAGACAGGGACCCTCCCGTCTGCAACGCGATGGGTCCCTGTCCCCGAGTCCGGGAGCGCAGACTGCATCGGGGACAGCGACCTGCCTGGGTGCAGCCGGTAGGGAGAGGCTCTCTGAGATGGCCAGGCAGGTGGCCGTCCCCGGCACTCCCCGCCCTACCCTTTCAGCTTGACCTCGAGCCACACCTTGACGGCATCCTGATCCCATGAGCCAACGAGGCGGTCGACGAGTTCCCCGTCGCGGAACAGGAGCAGCGTCGGGTAGGTGGTCACGGCGTGGGCCGCGGCCGTCTGGGGCGCAGCCTCCGCGAGCACTGCGGTGAACTTCGCCACATCGCTGTACTGCCCCGCGAGAGCCCTCAACGTGCCGCTCATGCGGATCGATGTAGCCTCTGCGGGGCTCCAGAAGAGCACCACCACCGGTCCCTCCGCCTGGAGGACGTCGGCGGCGAAGCTCGCATCGGTACTCGTGCCGACGGGTCCCGGCGTGGCGGTCTCCGGCTGCGGGAGGTCGCCGAAGGAGGGTATCTCGGTGCACCACTTGACGTGGCCGTCTACGTAGGCGTAGTTGTTGCCGCCGTTGTGGCGCGGGGGATTGGCAACCGCATCGGGGCCGCCGGAGGCGTTGCGAGTGCCGAGATCCGAGTCGAAGATGACGGCAACCGTCCAGGGCTCCGCGATCTCCGCCGTACTGCGCTTGCTCAGCGCGGCATTCATTGCGTAGCCGTGCTTGAGGTGTGGCGCTGATGGGCAGTAGAAGAGCTGATCGTTCTTGAGGTAGGGCATGAGTTCGTCCATCCAGGTGGCCGCGTCAGGCAACACGTTGTCGTGGTCCTGGGCGTACATCAGCATTCCCAGCATTATCTGCTTGAGGCTGGACAGGCATTGTTGCTGACGCGCCTCGCCTTCGTCCGGGATCATCTCGTCGAGCATCTCCCGGAGCGCAGCCGGCATCGCGTTGTAGGTAGCGGTGACATCGAGCTTCCACTGCCCGTCCTGCCGTTTGAGCATGTAGTGGAATGGCTTCGGATCGTAGCTGACGGTGGCGGCGTCGCCGGCGACGTCGACCGCCTGTACGCCGGGCTCGGCGAACAGACTGACCACGTAGAGGATCATCGCGGTGATCTTCATTTGCCCGTCAGGCGCACCCTCTGGGGGCACAACCGTCAACCGCTGGAGCACGGCCTCGTCCATCCCCTCGCGCCCGGTCATCTCCGCCCTGAGCAGCTCGTTGACGGCATCAATAACCTGCTCGGGGGTCGCCGGCTCCTGGGCGGGCGCCATACGCCCAATACACAGCATNNGAACGAGCATCACAGCGGCAGACCGTTGCATGTGGGGCCCTCCGGAGATCGGCATCGTTGCATCACGGGACGCGATGCTGCGCCCGGTTGCCTAACAGTGTGGGTGTGGCGCATCGATTTGTCTAACACAGCAGCGACCGGCGCGGTTCCACGATCGCATGCCCACCGGGCGGACGCCAAGCCGCCCACCCCGCAGCAGCGGGGTGGGCGGTCTGTATCAGGCCCGCGGCGGATTGCGGAACAACCCTACTTGACGTACTTGCCCGTCCACTCCTTGAGCTTGGCCTCCGACATCCCGCCGACGCGTGTCTCGACCACCTTGCCGTCCTTGAACATGATCAGTGTCGGGATGCTGCGGATACCGTACTTCGTCGGCGTTGCCCGGTTCTCATCCACGTCGACAGAGACGAACTTGATTGGCTTCTCCGCTGCCGCGTAGTCGGCTGCTACCTTGTGATAGATCGGCTTGAGCGCCATGCACGGGGGGCACCACGACGCCCAGAAGTCCACCACCACATGCTGCGTGCTCTCCAGAACCTGCTTCGAGAACGTTGCGTCAGTGACCGCGACGACCGGATCGGGCTTCTCCGTCGTGCCCTCTGCTTCGCTGCTCTCAGAGCTGCTTGCAGCCGAGGAGCAGCACTGCGCGTATACTACGCCGATGGATGCGGCGGCGAACAGGGCAACCATCAGAAGACCTGCTGTCGGCATTGTCAGTTTCATTCGTCGGTCCCTCCGGCCATGATTGTATTCGGTAAACAGACGCCTGAATGTCGGCTTTGTTCACTGGTGTAGAGGCGGCGGTACCGAGGACCGCGCCTGAGACAAGCCTGAATCCAACGAGCCCTTGAGTCCGTTGGCTTGTCTCAAATCTNNGTCTCAATGTCTCAATGTCTCACACGTCTCACGCTTCGCGTGTCTAATACATGGCTTTTAGTTGCCAGAAGTGCGGCACGCGACACGCACCAATGGTGGGATACTCGGCTTCAGCCCGAACAGCCGGTGCCTGACACCG
>DPJP01000223.1:484-10656 GCA_003542955.1 Armatimonadota bacterium | reverse complement strand
CCTCACCCCCGGCCCCTCTCCGAGTCTCGCAAGCGAGCCTTCAGGGCGGAGAGGGGAGAACGGCGGACGGCGAGCGACCAGACGCAGGCCACACAACGCGGAGGAGTCCAATGCTCGAACGCATCATCGTTCTGGCTGCTGCCATGCTCGTCATGTCTGCTGTCGCTGCGGCGGGCGCCGACGGCGAGGAGCCGACGCCCCCGTTCCCGTGGGAGAAGTATGGCCTCACGCCAAGTGAAAACCCCGCATGCATTCCGGCTCCGCGCGGGGCCTGGTGGCCTGATTACCACACCGCGATGCTCGCTCGTGAGCTGCGGCAAGCCGCACGGGTTGTCTTCCTGGGCGACTCGATCACGATGATGTGGCGCTCGCAGTCGGGCTATGAGGGCGGCACACCCGTCTGGGATGAGTACTACCGGGACCTGCCGGCGGCGAACCTGGGGATCTCGGGCGACCGCACAGAGCACATCCTCTGGCGGATCACCGAGGGCGGTGACCTCGAAGGCTGTGACCCCGAGGTGCTGGTGCTCTTGATCGGGATCAACAACCATCTACAGCGCAAGGACACGCCCGAGCAGGTGGCTGAGGGCACTGCCACGATCATCGACTACCTGAAGCGTCGCCTGCCGGAGACGAAGATACTCCTGCTCGGCATCTTCCCATGCTGGGAGAAGCCTGAGAACCCCTCCCGCACCTGGGTGCGCGACACCAATGCCCTGCTGGCGCCGATGGCCGACCGGCAGCGTCTTTGGTATCTCGATATCGGGCATGTGTTCGTCGAGCCCGATGGCACGATCAGCAAAGAGAAGCTGCGCGATCTGCTGCACCTGTCGGAGGTCGGCTACCGCCTGTGGGCGGAAGCAATGGCCCCATATCTGGATGATCTGCTGAACAACGGCGGGGCGGGGGAGATGTGGGACAGACCGGATACCCCCGCCGAGTAGTCACGCGGCTATGTCCGCGGCTGCGTCGCGTCGTCCTCAGCCGTCAGCGTGATGAGCGGTATCTCCCGCGGGCAGTTGAGGCGGATCGGAATTGCCTCCCCGACACCGCGGCCGATATACATGCGCGTCCCGCTCGCCTCGACCATCCCGGCCCCGCGCTGTCGGGGCCTCTTCACCGGCGCGTAGAGCACGCCCACCAGTGGGATGCGTACCTGTCCGCCGTGCGTGTGACCTGCCAGCACCAGGTCGAGCTCGCCGACATGGGGATCATCGAGCAGATCAGGCGAATGGGTGATGCCGAGGCGGAATTCGCCATTCTCGACGGGTGCGAGAGCGGCAGCGACGTCGTTGCGGCCGCTGTAGGTATCGCCGATCCCCACGATCCAGATGCGCGATCCGGTCTCGCCGAGAGGTCTGCCCTCGTTGTGAAGCAGCTCGATGCCAAGCTCCGCGTACAGCTCCCGCCAGCGCTCGACGGAGATGCCGCTTCGCGGAGCGACGTACCTCGAGCGCCAGTCGAAGGCGTGCTCGTGGTTGCCCAGGGTCGCCCAGATGCCGAGACGCGCACGCAGGTCGGCCAGCAGTGGCAGGTACTCTGTTGCGTGCCTGGGGCGGTGGACGATGTCGCCAAGCAAGACGATGATGTCCGGCTGCAGCGAGTTGACGGTGTCGACGACGCCGCGCACGCCTGCGGNNGACGGTGGCGCCATGGTAAGCGGCAGGCAGGCGGGCTGACGGCACGCTGATGCGTTCGACGCGAATGGTGCCTCTAAGCATTGGGGCTATGCAACTCCGGGCTCTGCTGGCGCCTTACTGAGCCTGGCCATCAGCAGGATGATCTCCACTGTGTTGGCGACGATGGCCAGGGCGAGTATGTTGAAGTAGATATGGTGCGCCATGTCGATTGTTGAGTTCTCGGGGAGCACCTCGAGCACCACCAGAAACAGCAGGTAGAGGTACTGAAGCGCCCCGGTCGGCTTCCCCAACCGCGTCGAGGCGACCTCGTCGCCGCGCTTGATCGCGGTCAGGAATAGCTGCAGCGACAAGATGGACAGCATCGCCATGTAGAGGAACGCAAACTGGTAGGTGGCGAGCCTCCCGGCTGCGTAGAATGCGATGAAGAGGCAGTAGATCAGGGCGAAGTCGACGGTGCTGTCGAGAGCCTTTCCGAAGGTCTCGACCTGGTTCATCCTCCGCGCGAACCTGCCGTCGAGCAGGTCCGTGACCCATGCGGCGAACATGGCGCCGACGGCGAGCCAGCCGTTGTCGGTCGCTATGCCGACGATCACGACGGGGAGCAGCACAAGTCTCGCGAAGGTGAGGATGTTCGCGACCGTGACGATCCTCTGCATTACCGGGGGCTCCGTGCTCATCGACGTGTCACCTTCTCCTCGAAGCTGTCACGAATTGGCAGCGGGCAGGTGGCATCTCAGCGAGTCGACGATCCCGTAACATATTCGGCGCGAGGGGCTGTGGAGCCTGCCGATTGCAGGGAGTGAGGGCATACCCCGCGAAGCTGTATGGGTTGTGGACAACCGAGCGCGTGAGTGTGCCTGGAGGGAACTTGTCTGCGATGGATACGGCGACGTCTTCTCGTGGCTCGACCGCCGTAGGGCTGGGGATGGCGCTTCTTGTTCTCTTCGTTGCCGCGATCGTGCTGCCCCTGGTCGCCGGGGCAGGCCTGTTCGGGGCGATCGTGTTCCTGGCGCTGTTCGTACTCGTCGCGCTGCTGGTGCTGCTGTTGGCCCTCATAGCCCGAGCGTGGCGGCCGTGCAGGTTCAGGATCATCAACTTCCTGCGCGGGCTCATCCTCGTGGTCATCTTCTGCGTGATGGGCGTGGTGGCGCTGCTCGGTGGCGCGGCTGCGTTCAGCTTCACGCGCGACAGCGGCGAGCTACCACTGCCTGACCGCTATGTCGCGGTCATCGTTGCCGATGGCGCCAATCTGTACCAGGCTCGTGACCTGCTGATGCGGGGTATCGATGACGACACGAAGTATGCCACGACCATCAGCGAGAGCCTCCCGAACATCTCGCGTTACTTCATCAACCAGGGCGCGTACACGGCCAATGGGATCTCCGTATGGCCCTCGTCCAGTGTCCCGGCACACACCGGCATCATGACGGGTTGCTACCCGCGGAAGACCGGCGTGATGGGGCAGAGGCAGTTCCGCCCGTCCGGGCCCCGGCACATCTCCTACATCGGGCTGGGGATCCTGGAGCTGGGCAGGCAGCTATCCAGGCAGGTCAAGACGCTCTGCGAGTACTGCCCCGATGTCCGCTCGCTTGTGGTCCTGCAGATTGCCCACCGTGGCGCATCGCTCTACATACCGACGCCGATCAGCGATGAGCTGGTTGTCGACAGGGCATCGGATGTCATCGAGGCGACTGACTTCCTCGGCAAGTACACGGGCAGGAGCGAGGTCCCGCGGCTGGTGGTGATGACGCTCCCCGACATCGACCATCAGACGCACAATGCGCTGCTCAATGATGCCCGCTCGGTGGCCATCTACCTGCAGGTGGACGAGCTGGTGGGGCGGTTGATTGAGCTGTACAAGCAGAAGGGCATCTACGACAAGACGCTCTTCGTGCTATGCGCGGATCACGGGATGGANNGACGAGGTCCACGATCATCTGACCATCGACAACCTGATGCACGATCTGCGCTTCCAGGTGTTCCAGTCGCTGAAGTGGACCGCCGTTCCCGCCTGGGGGAGTTTCGAAGCGAACTTCCATGTGGCCCGCAGAGACAAGTTCGCCAATGTGTATGACGCGGTCTCGCTCTGGGGTGGCAACAGCGACGCGCTGGTCTACGTCCGCGGGCAACAGCGGGATTCCGAGGCGAATGTCACCTCGACCGGCTGGGACACTCGCCCGACCGATGAGACGCTCAGAGACTACTCGGTGGGAGGCACGAACGTCGACGTCATCCGGCGGCTGATCGACTACTCGCCGGGCATTGGACTCGTCTGCACCAACCCCGAGCACCACCTGTTCAACGTATACTCGAAGCTCGGCCAGGGACAGATCTCCGAGCGCGAGCAGGGCGCGATAACCCAGTTCCGCTACACGGTCGTCGAGGGTCGTGACCCACTCGGGTATGCGCGTAACCCGGCCATTGAGCCCTACATCCGCACCGGCGCCTGGCTGAGCGATGCGCAATGGGTCGAACTGACATACCTCGAGCACTACCCTGACGGCCTTCGGCGGCTGGCCTGCTCATTTGAGAACCCGAACTCCGGCGACATGCACATCGTTGCGACCGATGGGTGGGACTTCGCCCCCTACTACGTCGCCAAACACGTGCTTTCGGGGAGCCATGGCAGCCTCAACCTGCATGCATCGCTGGTGCCCATCATGTTCCATGGCCCCGGTGTCAGGCATGTCGAGATGCCCTATGGCAGGACTGTCGACATCCTGCCGACGGTCCTGGAGTACTTCGGCATACCAAGCGACTCCGTCGATGGCCGGGCGCTGCCGATCTTCGCCGATGACGCGAAGAGCGACGCGATCATGCGCCAGGCCGGGAACACGTTCGCCCCGAAGCGGCTCGAGGATGCCCTCTATGCTTACGAGCTGGAGCATGTCTATGCCTCCTACGACCGCCGGCTCGTGCGCATCAACAAGGCGACATCGGAGCGCGAGATACTCGTCGGGAGCGTTCGGCAGGCGCTGCCGGAACTGCGAGAGCAGGCGAACATCACGCTCGAGCCGGTCACCCTCGAGGGCGGCAAGCTGACCTTCCGCAAGCTCTACCCCGGCCAGGCGCTCGTCGGCGGCACTGTGCGCTTTGACACCGCAACACAGCGCTTCGAGTAAAAGATGCCGACCCCCGGGCCTCGCAGCCTGGATGGTGTGACCCGGCCCCGGCGGCCCGACGCGCTGGCCATCCGCCTGTGCCCGACGAAGTGACCCACCTGCGAGCCGGTGTGCTGCCGGCCCTGCAATGACCGCCGCCGGCCGAAGGGCTGATGCCCGTGAGAAGACAGCGATGGGCCGCGGTGGCCACCTGCGCATCCAGTGTGCTCCTGCTCGTCGCCGCCTGTGCGGCACAGACGGGCTGGCAGAACGGGCTCGCGCCGACAGTGATGGCGGGCGATGCGGCCCCGGACCCGGCGCGTGTCCCTGAGCCACCCCTGGGCACCGATGTCGAGGCCATATCGGTTCACTCGGTTCGCCCGGGTACTGGAGGAGACACTCCCGTGAACGCCAAAGGCCCAAAGTCGCCTCGCCCGGCCCTCGATGTCGCCGAGACGCAACGCGTACGCCCTGCCGTCAGGAAGCTCCTCATCATCGGCAACAGCATCACCCGGCATGGCCCGAAGGCCGACATCGGCTGGCCATACGAGTGCGGGATGGCGGCGACCTCGGAGGAGAACGACTTCGCGCACCTGACGCTCGGGCATATCAATGCCGCCCAGCCCGCCATCACGGCGGAGCTATCCATCGGGCGTGTATCCGACGAGGCCCAGATGCGCGGCTTCGAGCACCTGTTGCCGACCGACGCCGATCTCGTCATCATTGAACTGGGAGACAACTACCGCGGCGCGGCGAGTGTGGATGAGTTCCAGAAGCCCTATGAGCAGATGGTTGCGGCATTCACGGAGGCAGGCGTGAAGCGAATCTTCTGCGTCGGGACGTGGGGCAATGGCAAGCTCGACCCATTCATCAAGGCCGCCGCGGAGAAGCACGGGGCCGCGTTTGTGCCGATCGGGCACCTGTTCGCCGACCCGGCCAATCGTGCGGTCTCGGAGGGTCACTTCACCCATTCCGGGGTCAACTGGCATCCCGGCGACCACGGCATGAAGGCAATCGCGGATACGCTCTGGGAGCAACTGGGCAGGCTCTGGGAGATCAAGCAGTAGGGCCACTGCATGGCCGCTGCCGGTGTCATCCGCCGACGTCGAAGCACAGCATCATCCCACCCACGTCCTTGACTATCAGCAGGCCGTCGGCCAGCGTGACGTGGGGCCAGCTGTAGCCCTGCACGAAACGCTCTGTGGCCGCGAGTTCGCGGTACGCATCCGGCGAGCCCTCGGCCGTATCCACCAGCGCAAGCCGCTTGTTGCCGAAGACGATCAGGCGCTCGTCGGAGGTCAGAACGCACGAGGCGTCGTCGCCGAAGCTGCCGCCGCTCCACACCTCCGCGCCGGTCTCGTAGTCGAGGCAGTGCAGCATCCGCGATGCGAAGTAGACGCGCCCCCTGTGGATGATCGGGGTGCAGACCTTCGAGTGCTGCTTGGCCTCCCACACGAGCTCGGCGTTGCCGGGGCTGATCCTCACGCGGACCGTCTTCGAGATGTTGTAGCCGCTGGTGAGCAGGACGCTGTCGCCCTCGACTGCCGGGCTGACGATGTTGTTGGCGAAGTGAGTCTGCCAGGGGTACAGCGCCAGCGTCTCGCCCCCATGGCCGGCATCGGTGCGGCAGATGAGCAGGTTGCTGTGAGTGATCGCCGCGACGCACGGTATGCCGCCGACCGTCATCGGGACGGGCCCCGCATTGTGGCCGGCGGGATCGCGGCACTCCGATGTCCAGCGGCGCTGCCCGGTGCGCTTGTCGAAGGCCATCAGCGCCCCCTCCGCCGCGCCGACCTCGACGATCACGCACTCGCCCAGCACGAGGGGGGAACTCGTACAGCCGTAGTCATGCTCGCGGCCGGGGAGCGTCACCGGCCGGCGTGCGACGCCGTAGGTGTCCATGATACCGAGACCCCACACATGCCTGCCATCGGCGCTGTCGAAGCAGTTGAGGTCGCCGTCGATGCTGAGCGTGTAGATCAGTCCGGTGTCCGGGTCAATGGCGGGAGTGGACGAAGGCCCCTGGTAGCAGCCCTCATCGGAGGCATGGTGGCGCGAGTAGTTGGGGCACTCGTAGCTCGTGCGCCAGATGACCGAGCCGGTGCGGGCGTCCAGGGCCTGCAGGCTGTCCTGACCGTCACGCCAGCCGAAGGCGTAGACGCGCCCTTCGCAGACTATGGGAGAGCAGCCGCCCGCGCCAACCTCGGCGCGCCAGATCGANNATCGGCGCCTGCAGCGGCCAGCGGCCGGCGTCATAGCCGGAGGGTTCTGCGACGATGCCGGTACGCTCCGGTCCGCGGAAGTGGGGCCAGTCGGCCGCGCCCGAGCGCACGGGGATGAACGCGATGACGATGGCGGCAAGTGCCAATGTCGCCTGCTTCGGCATGTGCGTGACGCCCCTGGGCATCCTCATCCCCCTGACAGCGTCTGTCATGTCTCGCTGACCCCGGTCATCTCAAACACCGCACAGGGAGGATGGGTTCCGCCAATCCGCGGCTGCACGTCGCGGGTCGCGGCACGACCGCCCAGGCTGCTTTCCAGCCCCCGGGTCTACGGCTCGCTAGCGGCTTCTCACTGCCCGTTCTCCCCGAACTCCGCGGCGCCCAGCCACGCCCGGCCCTGTCCCCTGATCGAGAAGAACAGGACGGCCTTCGCGGCATTGGGTGGGGCCTCGCACGAGACGCTCAGGCGGGTCCAGTCCTGCGTGCCCGTACAGGTCGCCTCGATGCCCTTCCACTCCGCCTCGAGCCCCGGTATAGCCGCCCAGCGGTCCTCCGCGGTGAAGAAGTGCAGGCTGATGAGTGCCTCGGAGCCCTCCGCCATATCGCACTTGGACAGGCCGGAGTAGGTGTAGGTCTTGCCCGGCGCGATTGGTATCTCGGTGCCGGAGCGGTAGTTGCTCCAGTAAGCGCGCGCCTCGGGGTCGGCGCCGCTGAGCATGAGCGAGTAGGAGCGGTCTCCGGCTGCGACATGGTAGTCCTGCTCCGTCGCGCCGCCCTCGAGCGCCACGGGGCGCCAGAAGCACCAGCGCTCGAGGTCGGGGTTCGGTACGCCAAAGCGCTGGTTCAGCTCGATCTTCTCGGCGGCTATCTGCCGGTCGCGGACCTCGAGACGGACCTCGTAGTACCCCTCGGCGACCAGAGTCCCGGCCTCATCCCGTCCATCCCAGGAGGCCGACGGGTGCACTCCCTCGCCGGTGACGCGCTTGAGGGTTCGTCCGTCTGCGTTGGCGAAGGTCACGGTCCAGGGCGTCGCGCTCCGCAGTTCGGCCTGCAGCCCGACGCTATCGTATGCGCCGTCACCGTTGGGCGAGAAGACGGTGGGCTGCACCGCCAGTCCGAGGAGGCCGAGCGTGAACCGCCCGACCGGCGACCAGTCGCTCTCTCTGCCTGTCGAGACATCGACCGCGCGTACGCGCCAGTGGTAGGTTGCGTTCTCATCCAGTGCATCGGTCACAACGTGTGGCCCGACGGGCAGATCGTCGCGTGTGAATGTTGCTGCCGGCGGGAAGGCCGGGTCCGCGGAGACCTCGACCCGGTAGCGGCACACGGCGCCGTCAGCATGGTCCCAGGCCAGCACCGGGCGCCGGTCCGAGACCGTGGCGTCGAGCGGGCCCTGCAGGCGCGGGGCGGCGGGAGCAGCGTTGGCATCCGGGACGCGCACGTGGATGACTTTCACTCCGTGGGCGGGGACGTTGACCGTCAGCATGGGGGAGACCGCCACCGGCTGCTTCTCCCAGTAGTCGAGCCCGGCGGCCCCGGGCGGGAGGTCCTTGAGCTGGATGCGGAATTCCTGCGGTCCCGTCGTCGAGCCAAACAGGCACAGGAGACGCTGATCGCCCAGGCGGTAGACCGTCACATTGGCCGCATCTCCCGCCTCGACCGAGACGAGCGCGTCATCGCGGTGCCCGTCGCGGAAGAATGCCGCGAAGTCGGTGGCCACAGCCGCGGTTCGGGAGACTGCCGTGTAGAAGCGCCCGTCGACGAACCAGTCGTAGTAGACCATGAAGCCGCCGGCGCAATCGGTGAGCCGGCGCATCAGGTTCACCTCGGTCGTGTCGAAGTCGTAGGCGCTGCCGTAGCCCAGCCAGACGAGTTCGCCACTCACCAGCGGCTTGCCGCCGAGTGCCTGCAGCGTATCCCTGATATCCTGCACCGGTCGGCCGTAGCCGCACCAGGCCTGGTCGATGTGCGGCGCAACGTACTCCCAGTTGATGCCGTAGGTGACCTGCGTATGAGCGCTCTGGTAGCCGCTGTAGACGAAGAACATGCAGTCGGGATTGGCGGCCTTCACGCCCTCGTAGAGCAGGCCGGCGACCTCGGCATTCTGCCGGCAGCGGAAGTCTATCCACTGGGGCAGATAGTCGGTGACCGCGACCTCCGGGGTCAGTTCCACGTTGGCGGGGATGTTGGCGAACTCGCGGAATACGGCGAGGTTGTGGGCTCCGAAGCCGATCGACCCCTCGCGCGAGACCGGGACCTCGTAGTCCCAACTGACGACCTGGTACTGGCGGGCCGCCTTGCCCGCGAAGTCGCNNATCTGGCGAACCGGGCAGTCGGGCTCGATGAGCTGAGCCGGCGATATCGAGCCCGGCAGTGCCTTGCCGGCGCGTGTGGCGTCCTGATACTCGGGGTGATCGCGCAGGTAGGCCGCCACTTCGGGAATGCCCTGGCAGATGGCGTCAAGTGTGCCCGGCAGTCCCTCGGCGGTATCGAGCCCCCGCTCGCGATACAGCGCCGCGAGGGTTGATGAATGGGTGAATATGTTGAAGCCGGCATGTATCCATGACTCGCCGGTTGCGAGTTGCTCCTCCGGGCTCAGCCGCCCGAAGTAGGCGCCATGGAAGGTGCTCCCGCACGGCCAGTTGCAGGCGACGATATCCTCGGGCGACTTGCGCAGGAGCGGGGGCAGCAGGTGCAGGGGTACGGTGCCTTCGACCCTGCTCTGCCCGTTGATGCGGACCTCGCAGGCGATCGTGTCAGGGGCGCGATCGACCCCGCCTGCGCCGCTGAACTCCGCGCGGAAGACGAGCGGGTTGAGCACCAGCATGCGCTGCTCGCGGGCTTCGGCGAAGGTGACGCTGTCCGCGCCGAAGGTCAGCAGCAGTCGCCGGTAGGGCTTGCCGTCGCGGGAGATCGAGTCCTCTTCCACGGAAAGCGGTGTGGGGCAGCGTCTGGTCGCACTCAGTGGAGTGATCAGGCGCAGGTAGTCCGGCACATCGAGGGCGACCTCGGCGTCACGGAACTGCTCCTCGGTGATGCTTGCGGAAAGCACCAGCGGCAGGGTCAGCAGTTCGCCCTCAGCCACGCTGAAGGATGCAAGTGGCCGCGTCTGCGCCTTCCCCAGCACGTACAGCCAGGCAATGAAGGGCGTCTCGGTGCGGAGTGGGTATCCGGGCGATAGCAGGGCGACCCGGTCATCCTGGTAGACC
>DPJP01000223.1:230-450 GCA_003542955.1 Armatimonadota bacterium | reverse complement strand
AAGCCATCTCCGGGCGGGGCCGTGTACTCGACCACCGGCGTCTCAGTCGCGCCGGCGTCGACACGTGTCGAGGTTCGCCCCACCTCGGCGGCGCCCTCACCGGCTGTGACCGCGGCGATCACGGTGACGGCGCTCGGCTCCGGGCCGGCATTGCTGAGGGCTAACTGTAGGCGGTTCGGGCCCTTGCGCAGCCCTCCGAGGTCCACTGTGCCGCCGCCGA
>DPJP01000223.1:0-184 GCA_003542955.1 Armatimonadota bacterium | reverse complement strand
GCAGGCGGCCCGAAGGCAACCAGACCGAAGCGCTCCGGGGTGTGGAACGGCCCTCCGGTCGGCGACCAGCACGAGTACTCCCCGGCCGGCTTCTCTGAGCGGCAGATATTCACGCGCCAGTAGTCGTCAGGCCCGAAGACCCCGTCGGTCAGGCTCTGCCTGGGGATGGCCATCTCAACGGTCC
>DPJP01000103.1:311-4091 GCA_003542955.1 Armatimonadota bacterium | reverse complement strand
TCCCCGGTCTCCACGTAGCCGGTACAATCGCACCCCGGCAGCGTCCTGCCAGATCGTTGCCGCCCCGCGGACACCTCTGCTCTGCAGCAGCAGCGCACTATCGCATTGCGCCTACGTGGACCCACTCGGAGTTTACCCGAGCCCCGATATATGGTATCATAATGGCCCAAGCCGGGCTTTGTTGGCCCGGCTCAGTTGTGTTCAAGTCGGGCTGCTTCATGCGCATTCTGCAGATTGCCTCACTTGCCTTCATCACCGGCTTCTCCGGCGCGGTCATGCCCGGCACGATGCTGGTGCTGACCATCGGTCAGGTATCCGCACACGGCTTCTGGGCGGCGCCCGCCATCGTGATCGGGCATGCGCTGCTCGAGTTGCTCGTTGTGCTGGCCCTGATCGGTGGCCTGAGACATGTGCTCCGCAGTAACGCGGTCCGCGGCGGTGTGGGCATTATCGGCGGCGCGGCGCTCATCTACATGGGCTATGACATGCTGCGCAACGCGCTCGGCGTGCAAGTGGAGCTGACGCAGAGCGATGCCGCCCTGCCGCTGGGCTACCTGATTCTGCAGGGCGCGGCGGTCTGCATCGTCAACCCGTATTTCACGGCCTGGTGGGCGACCATCGGCGTGGGGCAGATGGCCCATCTGCAACCGCGTACCGCCGGCGAGTACCTGGCGTTCTACCTCGCTCACGAGGCCTCGGACCTGGTGTGGTACTCGTTCGTCGGCATCATCGTGGTGCTGGGCGCGACCGCACTGAACCTGACGGTGCTTGTGATGGTGTGTGGGGCGTTGGTCGCCGTGCTGGGCGGCTGGTTCATCTACACGGGTATAGGGTTTGTGCGCGGGAGGGGCGATGACGCTCAACCGCCGACGGGAGCAGAATACGACTCAGAGCATGACCGGGCGCAGAGCACGGCAATCGCGAACGAGGCAGGTGTGAGCCACGACGGTGGGTCGCACCGGGACTGATAGGGGAATCGCAGATGACTGATGAGAACAAGCTCCGCATTGGGCTGCCGAAGGGGAGCCTGCAGAACGCCACGGTCGAGATGTTCAAGAAGGCGGGCTGGTCGGTGCATGTCGATGAGCGCCAGTACACTCCTCACATGGGCGATGACGACCTCTGGGCCGTGCTGCTCCGCGCCCAGGAGATGCCCACCTACGTGGCGGACGGCGTGCTCGACTGCGGCCTGACGGGTCTGGACTGGATCAAGGAATCCGGCGTCGAGGGCAGGGTCATCGAGGTTGCGGACCTGATCTACGCCAAGCAGGGCATGCGGCCATACCGGTGGGTGCTGGCGGCGCATGAGAGTTCCGACATTCACACCGTCAAGGACCTCGAGGGCAAGCGCATCGCCACGGAGCTTGTGGCTGCGACGAGGAAGTACCTGGCCGACAACGGCGTCGAGGCCTCGGTGGAATACTCGTGGGGCGCGACGGAGGCCAAGTGCCCGAGCCTGGTGGATGCCATCGTCGAGGGGACCGAGACCGGTAGCACGCTGCGGGCGAACAACCTGCGGATCATCGACACGCTGTTCGAGTCGACGACCAAGCTCATCGCCAATACCGCGGCCTACGAGGATGACTGGAAGCACCGGAAGATCGATAACATCGCGCTGATGCTGCAGGGCGCGCTGGCGGCCGAGGAGTACGTGGGCCTGAAGATGAACTGCGACCACGGCGACATCGACGCGGTGCTGGCGAAGCTCCCCGCACTGAAGAACCCCACCATCTCCAACCTGGCCAATAACGGCTGGCAGGCGATTGAGGTTATCGTGTCCAGAAAGACGGTGCGCGACCTCATCCCGGAGCTGAAGGCGGCGGGGGCTCAGGGCATCATCGAGTACCCGCTGAACAAGGTTATCATCTGAGCTTCCGCCACTATCCGTGCCCCACGCAGGAAACCTGGAACTCCGGCGGCACCGGCGAGCGTCTAAGCATACTGGTGCATCTGTGTACGTCCATTGACACGGGTGCGCCTGTACGCTACAATGGCGGCACGGGTGTACAGGTTTCTCGGAAAAAACTTCCACCCGTGCGGCACGCGTCATCGTGCCGGGCGGCATGTCGGTGTTCCGATGTGCGCGCCCAATCAAGGCTACACCGTGGGAGCCAGACGATGAAGAGATGCAGCGAGTGCGGGTCGCACAACGCGGATCACGGGATGGTATGCGTGGTGTGTGGGGTGCCGCTGCGAGCGGATGCTCAGCAGGGAGAGGGCGCGGGCTACACCGGGGACACCGATCAGATTCCCCCGCAGCCGAGTCAGTCGCCCGAGCAGATTCTCGGGGAGGCCTCGGATGTGCTGGCGGAGGGCAACGGCGAGGAAGCCGTGCGGCTGTGCCGGCGCGCGCTGGCGCTGGAGCCGGGGCTCGTCGAGGCATACTCGCTGCTCGGGATGGCCCATGAGGAGGCCGGTGACCCGCGGGCCGCTCTCGAGGCGTATGAGGAAGTGCTGCGTCTGGAGCCCTCGAGGGCCGCT
Source organism: Armatimonadota bacterium (assembly GCA_003542955.1). GTDB lineage: Bacteria > Armatimonadota > Zipacnadia > Zipacnadales > UBA11051 > UBA11051. Next base: position 1,610 of record DPJP01000103.1, on the reverse strand, counting down.
GAGCGCCAGAAGGTCAGTCTGCTCAGGCTGCAACTGATGCGGCATGACTACCCCGCTGAGGAGGACGAGCCCGCCGCTCAGCCGATCTGGCTCAAGCATGCCCCGATCATCTTCGCCGCCGCCGCGACCCTCCTGGCCTTCGTGATACTGACACTGGTGTTCACGAGCGCACAGCGGGCACGCCGCGCAGCCGAGATGAATGACAAGTACGCTTTCTACGTCGAGGCGGGCAATGCGGCGATGGCCGACGGGCAGTACGCCAAGGCGATCACGCACTTCCAGTCGGCGCTGCAGCTGAAGCCCGACGACATCACGGCTCAGCAGCGCTTGGCCAATGCGCAGGAGTGGCTTGCGCTGGGTGAGACGACCACCCCGCAGCTTCCCAAGTACCTCGGGCAGAACCCGAACGCCCCGAACCCATTCAAGGGCGCCGTGATAGGCCCCACAACACCGGCTCCCGACGCAGTTGACGCCGACGCCGCCGGTAGCCTCCCGCCGCCGACGGGCATGGCCGCTACCCCGCCGCGCTCGGTCACTGATCCGGTGTGGAAGAACAGCCGAACCGGCCCGGCGCCAACGGTGAGCAGCACGACCCCGTCAGGCACCGACTTCGTACCCGCGACGCCGAAACAGGGCAGCGTCGGCGGGGAACAGGCCAGCAGGGGACCGATCAACCCCAGAAACACGCCCAAGACGGTCGCGCCCAGCGAGTTTGCGCCCGCCGAGACAACCGTTGCCCAGGTCCCCGACCAGCCGCCGGCCGAGGGCAATATCAGGGTCTGGACCGAGGGCCGCACCGCTCCCAGGCAGTCCACGGCCTCAGCCGCGCCGACGGGGCATGCCCAACAGGCCAATCCGGACCAGTTGCGCTCGCATGCGCGCTCACTCAGCCAGCAGGGCCGGAGGGACGAGGCCGCCGTCGCATACGACAAGGCCATCGGCGCGTACAGGCAACAAGCCGCCCAGAACCCGCAACTCAAGGCCGCGACCGAGGCGAGCATCGGCGCCTGCGAGGCCGAGAGGGACAGGCTGCGCGGGAACCAGTAGTAGGAGGAGCATGATTGCTGCGCACCACATGGCTCGCAAGCCTGCTGATACTCCTGGCAACGCCGGCCATGGCGCCTGCGGCCGACGTGGCGGCCGGTTTCATCTTCGCTCCGCCCACGGGCTCCTATAGCCCGCAATTGGCCTCCCTCACCGACGCCGTCATCGGCGCCGCCGCATCCGTGGATGGCTGGTCGGTTGCGCTGCTGCATCCCGCCTCACCACTGCTGGCCGAGGACCGGGAGCGCAGCGTGC
>DPJP01000103.1:0-302 GCA_003542955.1 Armatimonadota bacterium | reverse complement strand
GCCGACATCCAGCGCGGCGGGGCGGACGCGGCGCTGTCCGACCTCGCGGCCCGTTGCGGTCTTGACGAGGTTCTGCTCGTGCGCATCGAGGTGGATGATGCCGCGGGTGGCGGCGAGCAGATCAGGCTCAGCACCCGCTGGGCTCGCCCCGGCCAGTCCGGCCTGCGGGGTTTCACAGTCACTGCGTCGTCGCTCTCCCGCGACTCGATCAGCAGCCTCGCGCAGCAGTTCAGTGACAGGTTGCGCGACGGGTATGCCCGCGCCGGCGCCGTCGACGTGACGACACCGGCTCCGACACCGGC
>DPJP01000433.1 GCA_003542955.1 Armatimonadota bacterium | reverse complement strand
GGGGACAGCGACCAACTCCGGCTGAGGCCGTGAGGCCCAAGCGCAGGAGAAGGCCGGAGTTGGTGGCAGTCCCCGGCAGGCCCCGGCAGCTCCCTTCCCCTACCTCACGCTCCGTGCCGCGAGCCCGAGCAGCATCGGCGTGCAGCCGGTCTCGCGCGGCGTGAAGGTGATGCTCGTGACGGTCACAGCCGGTGTCGGGTTCGGCAGCTCGAGCAGATAGGCCATGCGGGGAGTGCCGTCCGCGTCTATGGGCGCCCAGCCGAGAGCCCCCCACGCGTGCGGTTTCGGATCGTCGACGGAAACCGCTCGCACCTCGGAGCCGTAGTAGATCGGCTGCGTCCGCTCCGTGCCGTCTGCATACGTGACGGCTATGTCGGCGATCGGCACCCCGTACCAATTCTCCTTGGACTTGAAGCCCTCCAGAAATGCCTCGCGCGTGTCGGCCGGGAGATCGGCGGCGACGAGCAGGTAGAGCGCCGACAGCGTACGGTCGAGCTGCCAGGTCTGCGCAGCGGTGGCCGGGGCAGTGAGAGGGTGAAGCGCGATGCCGGCGATCGTCACCGGCCTNNCCTGCCGCCAACAGCGATGTCTCCGATCGGCTCCACCAGTGCGCCGCCTGCGGGCACGCCCGATGACGCCAACCGCGGCTGCAGGCCCGGCCGCTGCTCGAGATACTCGTCCGGTCTCGGAGCATTCCCGATGAGGTCGTGATACGTATTCCACGAGTACTCCGCCGCAACGGGGATGCTCGGGTAGGCGTAGGAGTAGGCATCCCAGCACGACTCCGTCAGCCACGGCACGCGGCTCCAGATCCCCCACATGTTGCCGACCAGATGCGGTGTCTGCAGGCGGTTGACACCTGCAGAGTTGCTCTGGATCACCTCGAAGCCGTCGCGGACGAACTCGGCGCTCGAGATGGGCGCAAGCGAGGTCGACCAGTTGCAGATGGTGATATCTCTGGGCAGTTGCGGCACGGTGTCGGCGAGGAAGAACGGCGGGCCGCCGTTGTGCTCGCGGATGATCATATCCCCCCACATCATCATACCGACGCCGTGCTCCCGGCAGTACTCATGCAGCCAGTCGACCTGATCCGTGAAAATCTCGCGCTTGTCTATGCCCTTGCAGAGCGGGCACAGCTCGGCCTCCGGCTTATTGAAGGTCTGCCAGCGGATCTCATCCAGCCCGCAGTGGAGGTACTTCGGCTCGAAGACCTCGAGCGCCTCATCGAAGCAGTCGGCGAGGATACGCCGGGAGTCGGGGTGCCTCGTACAGAGTGTGCTGGGGTCGCCGTCTTCACGCAGGGCGGCAATCGGGATCACAAGCCAGTTGGCGTGACCGAGCGACTGGAGCAGCGGCACCGGCTCGACGCCGTTTCCCTTGAGGAACTCGACAATCTGCCTGACCTCTGCCTTCGTGTACGCCGATGGCCCGGCAATCTCCGGGTGACGCTCGAACTCCATCCCCTGCAACACGCCGATGACGACCATGTTCAGCTTCGTGTCGACTGCGGTGCGTCGGAGGAAGTCGATGAAGAACTCCACAGGCACGGTGGCATCGTTGGGGTGGCCCCAGCGGGTTGTCGGCAGGCCGATGCAGTAGGCGCGGATGGGGAGCGTGGGCCAGTCGACGATCCGCAGGCATGGCGCGCCCGCCTCCGCAGCGCAGGGGGAGGCTGAGCGCAGTATCTGCGTGAGGGTGATGGCCGCGTACCGCATGCCGGCCTCATCGCGGGCGGCCATCAGAATGCCGTCCGGGGTGATGTCGAGCACGTAGCCCTGCTCGCGGATGTTGCCGAAGCGGGAGGTCAACCCATCCGGGACAGTTGGCCTGCCGCCGGTAGCTCCCAACCACATGAGCGAGACCGGCTGGCGTGCCGGTCCGCCATCGGCCGTACTCGCCCGCCTGCCGAAGTAGCGCGCGAGGTCCTCGATGAGCTTGCTCTGGGCCCCACGAGCGATGTCGGGCTGAGAGATGATGGCGATCTCAGGCTGCTCGGGAAGTGTGAAGCTCCCCTCCCCCATCGTGATGCTCTTCGGCTGTGGCACGAGCTGAAGGGTGTTGAGGGAGGGCGCCTGCGCCGGTACAGCCACCGGGAAGGTCGCGTCGCCGACGTAGAGCTGTCGCCCGTCGGCGGTGGCATTGAGCGTCAGGGTGCCCGCACCATCGGCGGCGGGCACGCCGGGCAGGGGCAGCCATGTTTCGCCCTCCGGCGCCGCGGCGGGTATGGGCGCCTCAGACCGCGCACCGGCACCCGGCGGCGACGTGGCCACTGCGAGCGTCACTGTCTCTGTTTCGAACACCTCCGGGCTCAGGTTCAGCCAGTAGCCCGCGTCGGTGGTGACCCGCAATGTCGCGCCGAGGTCAATAGGCTTCGTCGGCAGGAACAGGGGCACTTGGCGCATACGCCGCTGGAGCGATATCTGGTCAATGTGCGCCTCGTGCGTGCCGCTGTGCGCGAAGTAGATGCGGGCAAGGCCGGAGAGGCTGAATGGCACCTTCTCGCGATTCCACATGGTGCCGAACTTGATGCAGTACCGCCGCCACTGCGTGTCATCCATCGGTGCGCCCCCCGAGTAAGTCAACTCGCCGGCGGGGGTCTTCACATCGCAGATGATCCTGATCGTGCTCGGCGTGCCGTCTCCCTTGAGCCAGAAGCTGATGGCGTCGTAGTCCTCGCCGCGCCAAGCTGCATCGTCGGGGAAGTAGGGCGCGATCGCCGTGCCTCCGCGCTCCACATTGACCCAGTTGCACTTGATGGAATGCCGGCCGAAGCGACAGTCATCGGACGTTGCGATATGGACCTGTCCCCCACCCCACGGATTCTCCTGCCAGCCGTCGATGCCGGTCTCGAAGTCGTAGAGGGTCAGCACGGGCGGTTCAGCGGGGGGCTGGGCGGGTGAGGCGACGACGAACCAGAGCAGACACAGGCTCACGAGCGTCAGAACGGGTGCGTGCCTCATGACAGACCTCCGGCGGGTACTGCGTGCGTGTGCCGGGGGAGGTGTTTCGCGGTGAGGGAAGGGCATTCCTTGCCGGAGAGGGGCAACGGCGAACGGCAGACGACAGGGAACTACGAAACACGCGAAAGACGCGAAAAAACGGCAGACGGGCAACGGCAATCTGGAACCGCGAATGACGCCAATCACGCGAATGACGGCACAGGGTACAACGGCATCAGAACGCATCAGTGCCGTTCCGCCGTTGCCCCCATTCCGTGTCTTCCGTGTCTTCCGTGGTTCACCAGCCGTCCGCCGTTACCCCTGTTCGCGCCACTCGCATCATTCGCGGTGAAGCGTCGCTGCTATGCTTCGGCGTGGGCCAGAGCGCCATGGAGAGCATCCATGAGCGAGTGGGCATCGTACGGCTTACCGATGTAGCCGAGAACCTTGTCGGTGAGACGCCGGCGGCGTTCATCGTCGGTCAGGGAGCCGCTGGCCACGACGATGCGAGCCTGCGGGTCCGTTTCGAGGAGCCGCTCCAGGCACTCTTCGCCGCTCATCCCCGGCATCACCAGGTCGAGCAGAACCAGATCGATCGAGCCCTTGTGCGCGCTGTACTTCTCGATGGCCTGGTCGCCGTCGAAGGCAGCGATAGCGGTGTGCCCTGCCATCTGAAGCACTCTGCAGGTGGTCCATGACACGGTTTCGTCGTCCTCGACGACCAGGATAGTTGCAGTGCCGTCTCCGCTTGCAGTGTGGAGTTGGGGGCGCTCGATATCGAGGACGCTCACACTGCCGGCAGCCGGCAGCCGGATGGCGAAGCATGCTCCGCCTTCGGGCGAGGACTGCACGCGGAGCGTCCCGTCGTGAGCCTCGACGATACTGCGGGCAACCGCCAGACCCAGGCCGCTGTGCGCGGCTCTGGGCTTGGTCGTGAAAAACGGCCTGAAGATCTTGTCCGTGGACGCCTCATCAATCCCGCACCCATCGTCCGCGACGGTGATAATGACGCAGCGTGCGGGCTCGGCTCCCTCGCCGTTGCCGCCCGTATCCGCCGGAACTTCCAGGTTCTCGGCACGGAAGACGACTCGTCCGGTCCCCCCGACGGCTTCGACGGCGTTGGTGCCGAGTTCCATCAGGGCACGCGCCATCTGGTCGGCATCCGCGCTCACAGGCCAGAGAGCCTCGGGTATCTGGGCAGTGACGACGACTCCATCGGGCGTCGACTTCTGAAGTCTCTTGGCGACCGTCTCAAGGGCGTCCTGAACGTTGACCATCTCACGGACAATGCCGTCCTGCCGCGTGAAGGTCTGCAGGCTACGGATGACACTGCCGCCCTTCTTGCAGCCGTGGATGATCTGGCTGAGGCACTTCTGCTCGCGCTCATCGGGCTGTCCGAGGGCCATGAGCAGGTCTGCCGGGCCAAGGATGCGCTGGAAGATGTTATTGAAGTCGTGGGCGATATGCTTGATCATCGCGCCGAGTGTGCCCATCTCCTCGGCAGCCAACTCCGGCTGCGGTGTGGGATCGGCGGCGGTGAGCGGCTCGAGTTCAACCAGTTCAACACGCGAGCCGTTCTGTTTCATCGGCCTGACGTGAACCTCGACGGGCCTGCGCGCGCCGTCCTTGCAGAGGAACATCGCCTGGTAGCTGCTGCGCTCCTCGGAGGAGGTGTGAATGTCCCAGAGGGCTGCGAAGCCGGCCGCATCCGGCAGCGGCGCAAGATAGCACGCCAGTGGCGTGTCATCCAGCTCCTCGCTCGAGTAGCCGCTGAGCGCTTCGAAGGCGCGGTCTGCGCACTGGATGAGCATGTCGCAGACGAGCGCGACACCGCTCTGTGCCTGAGCGGGAACCTCCTGATGTGCACCGCGCTTCGGCGCGGCGTGGCGCTGCGGATAGGTGTAGCCGAGTATCTCGGTTCCCATTGACGGTGCTGCCCTTCCGGACGGCTGTATGTAGTCTGTGACTTCCGGTCCCCACCAGCGTCAGAGCGCAGTATATGCGCCCGTCACTCAAGAGGGGCTATCGGGTGTCTCAGAATCTGCGCAAGACCGCCGCATCATCGGCAGAAATCGGGGGCACGTGCGCCCATATGCTCCCGAAGGGTCTGGGCAGTCGCCTTGTGTCCCGTCTTCGCCTGCAGTATGATTCGTCAAGCCCGCGACGCTTGCGTCCGGGTGTGCCTTGGCGAAGCTGTGCAATCTCCATGCCGCGGGTGCTGTGACCGTCGGTGGAAGCAAGACTGTGATTGAATGAAGCATGCCGGCGACGGTCCCCAGCGCTTTTCGACGCGACTGTACCTGCTTTCGGCGATGTCCTTTCTGGTGTTTGCCGGCGCCGGGGCGCAGCAGGCGTACCTGGTGCCTTACCTCGGCCGGGTCACCGATTTCTCCGATGTTCAGTGCGCAAGCGTGCTCGCGGCCGTCTACTTCTCGATGCTGGTATTCCGCATCGTCAACGTCTACGTCTTCGCAGGCTGGTCGGACCGTCGGATGACGATTGTCGGGGGACTGACGTACCTGCTCTTCACCCTTGTGATGTACACGATGGCCGTGTTCCAGTCCTACGCGTTCGCGCTGACGGCTGCCGTCCTGTGGGGCGTTGGGGCTTCGATGATGTGGTGCGGGACGGCGATGCAGACGCTGGCCGTCTCGGACTCGGCCGGTGGGCGGCACGGGACGGGCATGGGCATTCTGTACTCATCGACCCATGCGGGATGGGCGGCGGGGGCGGTGGTGCTGGGGCTGGTCTACCAGAACCTGACGGTCGAGACGTCGGCACTGATGTGCGCGGTAGCAGCAGCGATCACGCTGGGCGGCAACATCATCTCGTTTTTCATCCCCGCTACAGGCAGAGTCCATCGCGAGCGACCCAGGTTAGCGGGCCTGTGGGCGATGATCGTTGCCCCGAAGGCTGCCATATCGGGCATGCTCCAGTTCGCCTCGGCGCTGGGCTACGGCCTTGTGCTGGGGGTGTTCAGCAGCTATGTCGAGGATCGTTTCGGCCCGCAGTGGATCACACGGTCGATCTGGATGTACCCTGCGACACGTATGGTGCTCAGCTTCTGGGGGGGATACCTGGCAGATCGAATCGGCCACACCCCTGTGCTGGTGGCGGGGTTCGCCGTCGGCGCATTGGGCCTGGTCGTGACGCTGATGTGGGTCAGCCCGGTGGCGGTCCTGCTGACGGTCGGCGCATTGGCCTTGCTGGGGAGTACCGTGCCGGTGGTTGCAGCCGCGATGGTCGGGGACGCCGCGGATATCGAGCGGCGGCCGATCGCCTATGGGATTGTGTTTGCCTGGCGCGACCTGGGAGTAGCCGTTGCCGCAATCGGGGCGAGCATCCTGGGCGTCACGTTCGACTTCAACGTCGTCCTGCAGGTGTTCATCATCATCTTCGCGGCCTGCGGCGTGCTATCGGTGTACCTGGGGCGGTTCACCGGGCAGAAGCTGTGACCGGGCGGGGCATTCGGTTCAGGCTCGGGGCTTCTTGATGGCCGCGACGACGACGTCGAAGGGCAGGTCTCTGCCCGGAGCGCCGGCGCCCAACAGGCGCTCGATCCAGCAGAGAACCATCAGCGGCGGCGGGACGTGCAGCCGCTGGGAGGACCACGACATCAGCCGCAGCGCTCTGCGGGACAGCGCGAACATGCACGTGCGGTGCGTGGTGACGGTGAACCCGTTGTGCTCCAGCAGCAGGCGCATCTGCTCGGGCGTGTAGCCCTCACGCACGTGTGCCGGGTCCTCGATGGCCGGGGGAGGGACGGGCACCGAGACGATCAGTGTGCCGCCGGGGCAGAGCACTCGGCACAGCTCCCGCACCGCACTCGCGTCATCCTCGATATGTTCGATGACCTCCGTGCACAGCGCGGTGTCGAACGACCCGTCCGCGAACGGCAACCGCGTCAGTGAGCCGTTGACCAGGGCGCACTTCCCCCCTTCCTTTGGCCCCAGGCGCGACTGCAGCCGCCCGAGGCTCTCGGGGTTGAAATCCATGGCCGCAACGTAGTCGGCGCGCGGGAGCAGCAGCGCGCGGGTGTACTCCCCGCTCCCGCACCCGGCATCGAGGGCCACGCCCGCGTGTACGGGCAGCATCGCGCCGATGACCGGGGCCTGCACGCACAGGCGCACGTTGTCGCCGGTGATGAGGACGTTCTGGAAGAGCCACCGGACCACGCGATTGTTCCTCAGCCATCTGCTTGCGGACATGTCTTCATCACCGGGGAGCGTGTTGGCGGGCGCCTTGGCGGGTGATATTCGCCGCGGGCTGAGTGATGACCTGTCTGCCACGGGCAGGGAGTTGCGGCGGGCCGCGCGTATAGGGTACGGTGCCCGCGCGCGATCACCAGGAACTGGGGCCGACGAATGAGGTTGCTGCTGTCGGGATACTATGGCTTTGGCAATACCGGCGACGAGGCGATTCTGGAGGCGGTCGTGGCCGGGATACGCCGGAGCGTGCCGGATGCCGAGTTGTGCGTGCTGTCGGCCGACCCGGCGGCCACGGCGGCGCGGCATGACGTCGAGGTCGCCAACCGCTGGGACGTCGGGGCACAGGCACGGCAGATACGCATGGCGGATGCGCTCATCCAGGGCGGCGGTGGCCTCTACCAGGACAGCACGAGCAGGCTGTCGGTCCTCTACTATCTCAACCAGCTGTGGATGGCGCGGCTGCTGCGCACCCCTTACGTCATCCTCGCGCAGGGAGTGGGCCCACTGGCGAGCACCGTGCTGCGCAGCGCGCTGGTGGCGAGCTTCGCGAAGGCCCGGCTGCTGACGCTTCGCGACCACGCCTCCGCAAGCGACCTCGAGCAATGGGGCCTGAGGACGCCGTCACCGTTTGTGACCGCCGATCCGGTGCTTGGGCTGCAGCCCTGCGATGACACTCGGACCACCGAACTGCTGGCACAGGTCGGGATCGGGTCTGAGCCCTATGTGGTCGTGGCACTGCGTCACTGGCCGGGCGTCGAGGCGGCTCTGGACGCGGTAGGTCGGTACCTGCGTACCACCGGCCGGTCGGCGCTCCTGCTGCCGTTCCAGTACGACCAGGATATCGACATCGCGCGGCAGCTGCAGGCCGAGGTCGGCGAGAGCATCGGCAGGGTGCCGGGCGCGGCCCTCGCGCCGACCGAGATCATGGGTGTCATCGCGCGGGCCGATGAGGTACTGGCGATGCGGCTGCATGCGCTGATCATGGCCTGCGCCGTCGGCACAACCGCCGCCGGGCTGGCATACGACCCAAAAGTCAACGCCTTCTGCAAGCGCAGCGGGCAGGCGGTCATGGACCTGCAGCTGGTCGAGCGTGGGGAGGTCGACGACCTTGTCGCCGCCGCCCGCGACGCCAGGCAGCGGGTCGAACTGCGCAGGCAGGAACTGATCGCGGAGGCCGGCAGGACGTTCGAGTTGCTCGCTGAGGCGTGCGAGCCACTGCGGTGAGATGCCCGCGTGCAGGAGTCTCCGCCTGCGCCGGCGAACAACACCGTGGAGGATGGATCAACGGCGCCAAGCGCCGAGAGCCGGCCTTGGACGCNNCGGCTGGTGCCGGGGGCCGACGGGAGGGACGAGACATGAAACGCACGACCGCAGTTCTGTTGGTGATCGCAGCGCTGGTTCTGGCGCTGGTATTCGTCGTAGGTTGCCCCAAGAAGGCAGACTCTGTCATCTCTGGACCGCCGATGGACGGCCCGGATGCAGCAGCCGCCGCGGTGGGAGCCAGCAGCCCTGCGACGGGCAAGCTCGCNNTCGCGGAGCTGACCGCCAACAGGACACCTGTCACGAGCTATGAGGTGGAGGTCGAGATGTCGGGCGAGGAAATGACCGCCGATGAGATGCCAGGCAAGATGCTCGTTCAGATCGCCGACGGCAAGCAGAGCCGCATGAAGGTGGAGCATGCGAAGGGCTGGGTGATCATGGACTCGGTCGAGGGGTTCATGGTCGCGTTCGACGCCGACGAGGGCAAAGCCATGAAGCTGCCCGTGCAGGACAAGGAAGACTTCGAGATGGCCAACATGCCGTTCAGGGTCGACGATATCGATGCCGATGTCGATGTTCTGAAGACCGAGACGCTTGACGGAGTC
>DPJP01000417.1:1161-3105 GCA_003542955.1 Armatimonadota bacterium | reverse complement strand
CCGGTGCAGGAGTAGAAGGCGTCCTCGTCCGGATTGTAGGCAACCGTGTGCGTGTGCCGGCAGCGGACCTGGTTATTGGGGTTCCCGAGCAGCGTCCCCTCCGACCCGCCGCCGGGGGAGCCGTTGTCGCGCGTGTAAGGATTCTGGCCGAACGCGTACGCGATCTTGACGGTCTGCCCGCCGTCGAGCGAGTAGTAGATGTTGACCGGGGCCGCGCCGCCGACGACGTTGCAGTAGTTGCCCCACACCAGCATCTCGGTGCCGTTGACATCCCATGAGTTCACCCCCGGCAGGGTGTGAAAATACCAGCCGGGGCGGTCCGGATTCCGCGGCGTATGCGGGATGTAGTCGGAGCCGTCGAGGTCTTTGACTATGATCTGCTCGCACTGAGCGAGATTGTCGGTAGCGAGATAGAGCTTCGCGCCGGTGGCGAACACCACGTTCCCGTTGCCCAGGATGCAACTGAACGTGATGCTCTGGGCATCGGGGAATGCAAGCTCACGCTGCCATGTGTGGCCGTTGTCCTCCGACAGCATGATCTTGCCCTCGGCGCGGGCGAATGCCATGTTGTCGCGCTGTGAGTCGATGTAGATACCCTCGGGCTGAAGCCGGTACCAGAAGTGCTCCGTCTCACCGATGTGTGCCTCTGACATGTTCAGTGATCCCCTTCGTGTGACGTGCGGTGCTCGGCAGCATGCAGTTCCCCACGCGCTGCCGCCTCGCCTGCCTGCCACAAGACGGCAACGACAGTGGAACCGCGAGAGACGCGAATGACGCGAAAGGATGACGACGGCAAACGGCTTCCTCAACCGCGGATTACGCGGAGAACGCGGATGAACGGCGGGCATTGTGGACAGTGACCGTGCCGTTGCCTTCATCCGCGCAATCGGCGTCANNTCTTTCGCGGTTTCTTGCCGTTGGCCGTCCAGCGGAAGGTCGCCTGTGACACGGTGACGAACCGACCGGGACGCCGCACATCGGACCGGAAGGGGCTATCAGCCATGTTCATCGACATCCACACACATACCATCCTGCTGCACGATCAGCGCCAACGGGCCATCAGCCGCTGGACCAGCCCGGACGAGCTGCTCTCCATGTGGGACGATCTGGGCATCGAGAAAGGCGTCATCCTGCCGCTCGTGCACCATGAGATCGGGTCCATCCTGCAGACGACCGAGAATGCCCTCGATATCTACAACCTGCACCCGGACCGCATCATCCCCTTCTGCAACATGGACCCGCGCTGGCAGTATGACAACAAGGACAACGACTTCACCCCCGTGCTCGAGCACTACAAGTCGCTCGGCTGCAAGGGTCTCGGGGAGTTTGTGGCCCATCTGCCCTGGGATGATGATCGCGTGCTGAACCTGCTCTCTCACGTGGAGAAGGTCGGCCTGCCGCTGCTGTTTCATGTCTCCAGCACCGAGCGCGGGCAGTACGGTCTCATTGATGACTACAAGCTGAGCAAGCTCGAGTTCGTCCTCAAGACCTTCCCGAAGCTGCAGTTCATCGGTCATTCGATGGGCTTCTGGAGCAACATCAGCGGCGACGCCAGTCCGGACAACTGGATGGGCTATCCCACAGGCCCCGTGACCCCCGGCGGCCGGCTGCCGGAACTGATGCAGAACTATGACAACCTCTGGGCTGACATCTCCGCCGGCAGCGGCAACAACGCGCTGGTGCGCGACAAGGAGTTCGGCTTCCGCTTCATGGAGCAGTTCCAGGATCGGGTGCTGTTCGGCACCGACATCTGCGGGCCGGGCCAGGGCGTACAACAGGTGGATACCATGAACGAGGCGCTGGCGAGCGGCCTGCTCAGCAGAGAAGCCTATGAGAAGATCAACCATCGGAACGCGGAGAAGCTGTTGGGGCTGTGACCCGCCGCCCTTCGCCGCACGCCATGACAGGTGGTCATACACGTGGATGAGTCACAACAACGCGAGC
>DPJP01000417.1:0-1129 GCA_003542955.1 Armatimonadota bacterium | reverse complement strand
GGTCCAGCAGTTCCTCGTGCCGATCCTGATGGATCGCACCGGCGCTTCCCGCACCGGAGCCTCCTCGATCTTCTCGATCGTCTACTTCGGCGGGCCGGTGTGGCTGTGGCTGTACGGCTACTACTTCCAGGTGCTCCGCGAGAAGTGGTCGATCGTCCTGGCCGGCGTGGCCTATACGCTCTTCGGCGTGCTGATCTACTTCACCCACGACTACCATCTGGCGATCCTGGCGGCGATCATCTGGGGCTGGGGTGGCGAGACGCTCTGGGCGACCGGACCCGCACAGGTCATCAACGTAGCCGATGCCCGCCGCTACGGAAGCATCGCCGGGCTGTTTCAGAGCGCCACGTACTCGGGGCAGATGCTCGGGGTGATCCTGCTCGGCTACATCCTGAGCCTCTACGCCGATCCCGCACAGGGCCAGAGCGCTATCCTGCTGGTTGCAGTGGGCTTCAGCCTCATCGGCAATATCCTCTCGCTCTTTCTGCGGGTGAAGCCGAAGGAGCTGCCGCCGGCGCGGATCGGGGATGCGGTGCTGGCGTTGCGGCGGCCCGCCGGGCGCTACCTGGTGCTGCTGTCGGTGGCCAACTACCTCGGCTGGGGCCTGGTGCTGACGAGCTTCACCATTCTCGTCGCCAGGGACCTCGGCGAGGCCGCCAAGCTGCACTGGATCGTGCTGCCCTGCTACGTCGGTCGCCTGGTGGTGGCCTGGATTGCGGGGCACACCTCGGATAAGGTCGGCCGCGAGCGCGTGATGCTGGCCGGCTTCGTGCTCGGGGCGGTGAGCCTGGCTGCCGTGGGCCTGTGGCAGACGCCGCTCGTGGTGGCCTGCTCGTCGCTGGTCCTGGGCATGCAGGCTGCCATGGTCTCAGTCGCCATGACTGCCGCGGTGGGGGACTACATCGAGCAGCAGGAGCGCCACCTGGTCTTCGCTGCCACCAATGCGTGGGGCTACCTGACGGCCGGCCTGACGATGGTGTTCTCGCCGCTGCTGCGCGACCTGTTCGGGAACTTCGGGCCGTCGTTTCTCATGTTCGCGGGCTTCTACGGCCTGTGCGCGCTCTTGGTGGCGAACATGCGCGCGCGGCTGCGGGGAGGGCACTGAGGCGGGCTCCTTCGTCGCATCCGT
>DPJP01000358.1 GCA_003542955.1 Armatimonadota bacterium | reverse complement strand
GCGGCCGCGGGACCCCGGATACGACTCGGGGCTCCTCTCGACCGGCCCCTCCGGGACGACAGAACGCCCCAGCGGACGCCAAAGCTAGCGCGTATGGGGGCGGCCCCTCCCCGCTACGGCCCTGCCGTGAGGCCCCGGCGGCGTCCGCGCCTACCCCGTTCCCTCCAGCTCATTCAGGTAGCTCTCCGGCACCATGTTGCCCCGGTTGAGGATGTGCGCGGGGTCGAGTTGGTGCTTGGTCAGCGCCGTCTCCCGCAGCCCCTGCTCCCCGTACATCAGGTACAGGTACGGCCGCTGAACGCCGTCCTCCTCGTAGGATTTCTTCCCCACGCCGTGCTCGGCGGAGATCGTCCCGCCCAGCTCGACGCCGCGGCGAGACAGCTCCAGGAACGCCCGGTGCGAGGCCTCGGTCTCCTCCTCGCTCATCGGGATGAAGTCCCAGTGCAGGTGGTTACTCGAGATGTGCCCGAACAGCACGTAACGCACCCCGGTCGCCTCGCCGATCTCGCGGTACGCCTCGATGATGGCATCGAGCGCCCCGTCCGGCACCGCCACATCGGTTGCCACCTTGTGCTGCTTTGACTGCCGCACGAGCTGATGGCACAGCTCCGGCACTGCGTGGCGGATGTCGACCATCTCGGCACGGTCTCGGTCGGAGAAGCCGCTCCAGTCGGCGATGCTCCCGTGCTCCTCGAGCAGTTCGGCCCAGGCCATGAGAATGTCGTCCTCATCCTGCCCCTCATTGATGGCCTGCTCGAAGAATATGCCCGCGCCGGCCTCCTCCGGGATCGCCGGGAACTTGGTCCTGAGCAGCGTCAGCGCATGCGGGTCGAAGAACTCAATCGCCAGCGCGTCGATGGGGCTGCCGGGGTCGTCGGTTGCAGCGCGCGCGGCCTTCACAAAGCCCACCGCCGCCTCGACGCGCTCGAAGTAGCCCGTGCATGCGAAGATCGACGGCGGCAGCGGCAACAGCCCGAGCTGCACCTGCGTGAAGACCCCCAGCGTGCCCTCCGAGCCGATGAAGAGGTCCAGCAGGTCCGTCTGCTCGCGTCCCACGAAGTAGCCGGAGGCATCCTTGACCTCGGGCGCATGATAGGAGGGAAGCTGCACGTGGAGTGTCTCGCCGCTACTCAGCACGATCTCGAAGCGGCCCTGCTCGTCGGCGATGACCTCTCCGCGTCGCAGATCGAGGACCTCGCCGCAGGAGAGCACTATCCTGGCCGCCTGCACCCACGCACGCGTGGGGCCGTAGTGGTAGGTGCGTCCGCCCGAGGAGTTGCAGGCGACGGTGCCGCCGATGAATGCCGTCTGCTCGGTCGGGTTGGGCGGGTAGAGGAGCTTCTCGGGCGCGAGCACCGCCGCCAGCTCCTCGAGCCGGATCGCCGCCGGAGCAACCACGTACATCTGCTCATCGTTGACAAAAGCGGTGTGCTTGCCGTCGGACAGCGCCCGCTCGCCGGGGCCCGGCTTGTCACAGACGGGGCGCACCAGCCCCTCGGTGGACAGCACCACACCGCCCAGCGGCACGCGGGAGCATGTCAGGCCGGTGCCGGCCCCGGAGGTCGTCACGGGGGTGCGTGTCTCGTAGCAGTGGCGCAGCACCGCCGCCAGCTCGGCCTCCGTTGTCGGGAGGTAGACGACGTCGGCCTGCCCGACCATCGCCGTCGACTCGTCCTGGAGGTAGTTCTCGACCATCATCGGATCGGTGATGGTGCGGATGGCGTGCAGATCAACATCCTCAGGCCGAACGGTGGCTACTCGGTTCATTGCTACCCACTCTTGATGTCTATGATTGGTGAGCCGTCGAAAGCATCGAGACCGCGAACGTGGATTCTGGTGCCTTCGACGCCCATGAGTTCAACGCGTGTGACGCCGATGGGGTTTGGCCGCATCGGGCTGTGGAGTGCGAATACGCCCCGTAGCGGACGCGTGGTGTCGCCGCGGGGGTGGCTCTGCAGAAGGTTTCGAACCTCCGGCCTGAGCGCGTGCATCCAGTAGAGCACCAGCAGGTGCGTCTGCTGTTCGATACCGAGCAGCGCGTCGGCGAACTGCTCGTGCACCTGGATGACCATGACTTCCGGGTCGCCGGTCGCGCGTGCGACTCCTACGGGCTGCAGAAGGAACTCACCAGGCGTCTCTGGGCGGCCGTCCAACTCAGTCACCCGCCGCCCTCTGGGTTCGGCAGGCGCTGCTCAACCGGCAGCATCATCTCGAAGGCGCGGTGTGGCTCGGTCTGGTACCAGTACGCCGTGGATGCGTAGTCATCCGAGCGGCAGTTGGCGTGGCCGTGCTCGATGCTCACGCGGAGCGAGCTGGTAAAGGGCACAGGGTCGAGAATATGCCACCTGTAGACCGTCCACTTTCCCCGCCAGTCCTCGTGGTTGCGCTGGAATACCGATGTGCCGTTGAACAGTCCCCTCACATCCTGCATCCCATACGCGTGGCTGAAGTAGTCCTCCGAGCCCGTCCCGTGCAGGCTCGGCGGCCACCCCTCGCCATCGACGAGGATCATGTCATCGCCCTCGCCCCACCATCCGCCGTTGACGTTGTGGATGCTGAGGTTGCAGCCGATGTAGCTGCCCCGCCCCTGGGCATCCAGGATCAGGTAGTTGCCCTCATCCGAGAGGTTCGGGCGGTTGTTGAGGTCGGCGTCACCCATCGAGATGCCTGCCTCCGCCCATCCGCGGCATGTGTTCTCCCTCCGCCACGTCGCGTGGAAGTAGAGCGCATCCTCGATGGGCTGCGTGTGCTGCTCGTAGTCGACGTAGAAGTAGAGGTTGCATGGGTTGGCGCCCTCGTTGGCCACGCTCAGCCGCGCGGCGCGCGCGAAGGGCATCGGCAGCCAGCAGTTGAAGGCGCTGCGGTCGCGCCCGTCAGGGCCCGACATCGCCATGGGCAGAGATTCCCACTCGCGGACGATGCCATGCCCGCAGCCGAAGAAGTCACCAAGGGGGACCTCAACCGAGGGGCTGAGTTCGCCGTCCCAGTAGGCTCTGACGACCAGCCGTCGCGGCCAGAAGGCGTCCTGCGAGCCGACGGTCATCCATATATGGCTGATACAGCCGGGCCCTGTCAGGTCGGCGATAGTGCTCTCGCCACCCGCCGGGATCACCCAGTAGTCCTGGTTGCGGCCGTCAGTCTGGTAGCTGCTCGCGCGCCTTGCCCTGTAGCTCTTCGGGTAGATGAGGTTCCGCAGCATGTTGCCCGGCTCAAGTCTGTCCATTGAGGTCCCTCCTGTCCATTGAACCGCCGGCGCGAGCGTTACTCCAGCCCTATCCCCGGGTCGGGGATGCCGAGTGCCTCGCGCTTGCGCTGCAGGTAGTACAGGTAGTTGTCATAGCTTACGTCGGGCGGCACGCGGTGGTCCACATGGGGGATGAAGCCGCCCTCCTCGACCAGCGGCAGCAGCCGGGCGATCTCCGCGTCGATATCCGCCCTGCTGCCGGCCAGCGGGCGCTTGTTGACCCCGCCCATCAGCANNGCTTGCGCAGCTCGATCGGGTCGGTGCCGCCGGCCACCTCGATCGGGAACATCGTGTTCACGCCGCCGTCGAGCCAGCACTCGACGACATCCATGATGTTGCCGTCGCAGTCGACGTAGAAGACATCCGCGCCCGCCTGTGAGACGAGATCGGTGATTCGCTTGTAGCGCGGCGTCAGCCACTTGCGGAACATCGTCGGCGAGATCATGCATCCCTTGTTGAAGCAGATGTCCTCCCAGAAGGCCCCGGCGTCAATCTTCACATCCGCGACCGCCCGCTCGAGGAGCGTGGTGATGAACCATGTCCAGTGCTCGACCATCTCCTCGATCAGGTCCGGCTGGTCCATGCACATGATCGAGATGTTCTCGAAGCCGATGTAGTTGCGCAGCCTCCCGAAGAGACTCCCGCAGTCGACGACGACCGGCACATCGGCCTCGTTGAGCCGCTTCACATGCTCATCCCAGTCGGCGGGGTAACGCTCCGGGTCGTTGGGGTCGAGGCNNACGAGGCGCTCCTTGAACTTCTCCCAGTCCTCGCGTGTCTCGATGGCAAAGCGCAGGTAGCGGGGGATCGTGTTCGTGCCGTCGGTGAAGACCTGCTGCAGCGCGCCGTCCGCGCCCTGGATCACTCGGTACTTCTCAGTCTCCTCGACCACACTGGTCTCGAAGCCGGGTTTGAGACCGGAGTTGACCGGGACGAACACGCGCGGGGCGAAGCGGAAGTACCTGTCGGCGATGCCGTTGTTGTTGATCTCTTCGGGCAGCCCCTGCGGGTGCCAGGTGGTGAACGTCTCGTCCCAGTAGCCGAACTCCTCGTCGGGCACATGGTCCACGGGCTTGAAGTGCAGGGTGTTGAGCCATCGTTCTCTGTGGGTCATGTCGGCTATCGTCCTCCGCAGATCATGATCGCGCTGTAGTCGACTGGTACTCACGTATGCCTCGCGGCGTCCGCTGCCGGAGCATGGGAACCCGCGTCGCTTCAGTATCTCCCCGCCGCGAAGCCTTCCTCCAGCATCGCCAGCAGGTTCTCGACCGGCACGTAGCTGGCGACGGAGTTGCCGGTTCCCAGCGCCCAGCCGCCGCCCGGCGCGCACTTCTCAACAAGCATCCGCGTGTGCGCGCGCACCTCGTCCACCGACATCCGGCATATCTTGTCCATGTCAAAGCCGCCGAGCATGGCCATGCTGGTGCCGTAGCGGGCCTTGGCCTCCCACACCGGCTCGATGACGTCCTCGAAAGAGTGCCGCCCATCCCATCCACAGGCGATGATATCATCCATGATGGGGCCGAGATTGCCGCACGCATGCAGCACAACGGGCTTCCCGTGCCGGTGCGCGGCGGCCACGATGCGCTTGTGCCACGGGAAGAGGAACTCCCTGCACGCCTCCGGTGAGATCAGCGGCTGCGTCTTGAAGCCGAGGTCATCGCCGAGCACCAGCGCGCCGACGATATCGATCTGCGCGATGATGTCGAAGAACTGGGCGATGCGGCTGCCGACGGCATCGAACATGTCACTCACTAACTCCGGGTCATCATGCAGCAGGTAGCTGATACCCTCATACCCGAGCAGCCACATGACGTTCTCCAGCACCCCGCCCGGCCCGAGCGTGATCACTCCCATGCCGTCCGGCAGATGCCGCTCGATGCGCTCGAACGGTGTGATGTCCAGCCTCGACACATCCGGCCACGGGTAGGCCTCGAAGTCGGCACGCGAGGCGATGGTGCACGATGAGCCCTTGTAGTAGCTGCGGGTTCCCTCGGTCGTCTGCGTGCTGGGCAGCTCCTCCTTGGGGAATCCGAAATCGAGCGCCCTGACGTTGGCGTAGTCATAGCCCAGTGTCAGCATGTAATCGACATGCTGCTTGAGATAGGCGTCAATGCTCTCGACGTCACCCGGCTGGGGGACGATATCCTCGGCCGGCCGCCCGAGCGCCCGCAGCACCTGGGTCTCGATATTCGAGAACAGCTCGTAGAACGGCACTCGGTCCGGCTCGCCCTGCCGCAGCAACACCGTCCGCAGGCGACTGAAGTCTGGCTCCGGCTCTATCCTCAATTCGCGCTCTGACATCGCCCTGCACCTCGGTTGTGGCTATGAACCCAGCACGTCCGCAAGGATGCTGGTGAGGAACCCATGCACCCGCCCGATGTTGTCCATGTTGGCGTACTCGACGATCAATGCCGGCACCTCATGCTCCAGCAGCAGCTCGACAAAGCGGTGGTAGGGGACCATGCCCTCCCCGGCGGAGGGGAATCTGGGGTCACCCTTCTCGTCGACCACGCAGTCCTTGGCGTGTGCGTAGATGATATGCGCACCGAGTACCTCGAACATCCTGTCGACCGCGTCGTAGCACAGGATGTTGGCCGGGTCCAGCAGCACCTTCAGGTACTCACTACCGACGGCCTCGATCAGCCCGGCAGCCGTGTAGGAGTTCGGTACCGCCTGCCTGTAGGATGGCTCGACGCAGACATAGACGCCCTCCGCCTCGGCGACCTCGATCACCTCGCGGAATCCCTCGACACAGCGTTCAAAGGCCTCGAAGCCGCGCGTACCGGCCTCGGTTATCACGGCGTTGGCGCCGAGGTCCTTTGTGACGCGGATCAGCGCCTTCATGTACTCGATGGCCGCCGCACGCGCATCCCCGTATGGCTGGGCCAGATCGGTGTAGGCGCTGACGCAGAACACCTCGAGGCCGAGGTCGGTGTAGGCCCCGCGGATGCTCTGCCGCAGTTCGGGCGTCAGCGTGCCGAGGTCGAGATCGGGACGGTACGGGTAGAAAGCGGCATCCGCGAATGCCATGGACAACTGCACACCGTGGAAGCCGGTCTCCCGTGCGAGCCGGGCCGCCTCGGCGACAGTCCTCTCGCGGCCGTAGACCGTGCTGGTCACTCCGAGCTTGAGCATGGGGTCGCTATTCCCTTCAGGGGGCGTGTGCACCTGTATGGCAGTGGATGACCTTCGACGCAGCCGCAGGGGAGACCTTGTGGCGTGGGGGGCGACGCCGCCGAACGAACGGGGAGAGCCACGTCAAAACCACAGGAACCGCGAATGGCGCGAATGACCGCGAATGGACGGCAGTGGATCGCATCTGTTACAGGGCGGGGGGGAGGCGTCGTTCGCCGGTTGCCCCCCTCTGCCGCCGCCCTGTCCGGCTCGCGCGAGCGAGGCGGACAAGGCGGCGGGGTCGCCACCCAGAAACCATGAAGACCGGGGATGCACACGCCACCGCCCCCTCCGGCCGGGAGTGCCGCTTCGCCGTTCCTCCCCCCTCCTCCCGCCGGGCTGTTCCGTCTCGTCGTTTGAGACGGAACAGCCCGGAAACAGGGAGAGGGGGGATTGAGGGGGGTGAGGCAGGCAGGCCGCCCCTCTACCTGAACATCCTGAAGCCCTCAGGTGCCAGGTTCGCCCGCTGAAGCAGTGCCCACGCCTCGTCAAGCAGATGCCTCTGCTCGCTCTGCAGCACCGCATCATCGGTGATCTCTGCCTCGATGATGCTCTGCCAGTGGCGTGAGAGCGTCCGCAACGGCGGGTCGTTGGCGATGGCCCAGACTGCCAGTTGCACCGCGCCCGGATCGTCTTTCTCGAGGTCGACGCGAGAGCAGAGCACACGCATGCGCTCATCCGGGCAGCGGACGGCGTACATGGCGTGGCGAGGCTCGGGTGCCAGGCGGCTGATGTTGGTGCATGCGGTGGGAATGGTCAGGCGCGCGACGGCGGTCTGCGTCAGGTCGATCGGCACCCAGCCGATGGTCGACATGCCCTGTCGGCCGCCGCTCTGGGCCCAGAACTGCGTGCCCGGCGCGACCACGACATGGCTCGGACCGCCGGGGTTGCGCCCGATGACGGCATCAACGCCCATGTCGCCGGTGCCGCGGAACTCGGCCCAGATGGCGCCATCCTCGAGCGCGTCGATGAGGTCGGCCGTGGCGGAGATGGCCGGCGCGGACAGGCCGCAGGCAAGCAGCGCCAGCAGCAATGAGACGGTCGTTGTGCGTAGTGCGCTCTTCATGATGGTATCCCCCTCGTGGGGGTATGTCTCCCTCGACAGATTCATTCGGCATGGGGGCGGGCTGTTCCTGCCCGCCGGGGAGATCATGCCTGGCCGACGGCTCTCCGGCGTGTCTGTCTCTCCCCTCGTGAGGTGCGTCCCGCATCATCTGCGCGGCAGGGCCGGGTGGGACTTCTGCGGCGACAGCATTGCTCCCATCATCTATGCATACGCGGCTGATGGTGAAGCTGTGAGGAAATGAGGATTTGAGGAAA
>DPJP01000211.1:1793-3554 GCA_003542955.1 Armatimonadota bacterium | reverse complement strand
CTGGCGGGCGCCTATGAGTTACTGATGGATCGCTCGGTGCGTATTGATGATCTAATTGTCCCGACAAGCGTGGAGAACCTGATGCTGGTGCCCGGTGACCTGCGGCTGGCATCGGCGGAAGTCGAGCTGGCCTCCGCGGAGCATCCGGATGGGCGTCTGCGCGCAAAGATGCCGACCGATGATCGCTTCGAGTTCATCCTCATCGATACGCCGCCGAGTCTGGGTTTTCTGACGATCAACGCGCTTGCCGCGGCCGACGAGGTGCTCATTCCGGTGCAGGCGGCATACCTTGCGCTCGGGGGTCTGACACGACTCGAGGAGACGATCGAGGTGGTCCGGTCGCGGGCGAACCCGCTGCTGCGTATCAATGGCCTCGTTGTCACCATGTTTGACCGGCGAACCGTGCACGCGCGCGAGGTTGAGACTCGCCTGCGGGAGCACTACGGAGAGCTTGTCTACCGGACGGTGATTGACCGCTGTGTGGACTTCGACTATGCCANNCCGCGCGCGAACCGCTCCTGCAATACGATCCACGATCGCGTGGCTCCGCCGCGTACCGCCGACTCGCTCATGAGGTGATTGCTCGTGCGCAGAAGTCAGATACCGCATGACGTGTTCTTCTCGCCCACTGCAGGCGGCGTGACCGCCCAGGGCGCCGCCGTGGAGGATGTGAAGGACGATGGGGCAGACGTGGCGGCGCGGTCGCCGCAACCGGAGCCCCCGAGGGTCGAGAAGCTGCAGATCAGCGTGTACATCGAGCCGAGCACTGCAAGGCTGCTTGATGAAATGAGATTCACGCTGCAGTATGAGCACGGCCACAAGGCGAGCAAGTCGGCGCTGGTCGACTATGCGATCCGGAGCCTGTCGGCAGACATTGAGCGACTAGTGGCGGCCGCGGAGGCCGGGGAACTCGACCGCGGCTGACGTCCCGGTCGCGTCTACGGAGAGAACGCACCATGGTACCAGTCCTGATACGACCATCATCGGCGACGTCGGCGGAGGCGCGGAGCCTGTGGGCGTTCTACGGCGCCGGACAACTGTTCGACATGATGGGTCTGTCGTACCGCATCTGCACGGCGGACGAATGCGCCGACGAGGACCTCGTTATTGACCCGGGGCGCGGACAGGTCTGCGTGCGGTGCATGCCGTGCGGCGAGGAGCACACGGGGCCGATTGCCCCGGAGTTGCGGGTCGAGTTCCAGGCCGAATTCGCCCCCGACGCGGCCGGCCTGCTTGGTTCGCGCGAAGGCTCGCTGCCGGTGATCGGAGGCATGTGCGCGCTACCGGCCGAGGGGGAGTTCGACTGCGGGCGGGTGTGGTGCGCGCGCGAGATGTACGCGGACACAGGACCGCTTCTGCGCGTCGAAGCAGTTGATGATGACGGGTGGCGCATGACGTTCGGGGCCCCGGTCTTCGAGACCGTCGGGTTGTACCTGTCGCGCTTCTCCTGGGCCGGGAATCCCGGTTTCACTCGTTTCGTCCGGTATGTGGATGTGCTCTGGTCGCAACTCGAGCAACGCTGGGGCGGGGTGCCCGTGGTGTCGGAGTACCAGACGATGCTCGAGCGGCTGCTGGGGGCGTGCTATGAGAAGCTCGGCCTGGTGATGGCGACGAAGTGGTACCACCCTGCCGTCGACGGTCGCATCCGGCGCAGCGGCCTGCTGCTGTCGCATGATGTTGACTCGGTCTACAAGACCCCCGAGTACCGGGGCCGGGAGAACCAGGAGGGGAATGCGCACTGGAACTTCCCCAAGTGGCAGG
>DPJP01000211.1:182-1763 GCA_003542955.1 Armatimonadota bacterium | reverse complement strand
GCTTTCTACTTGTTCTCCCCCTCGCCCGAGGAGGACTACTGGCTCGAGCAGCCGGCATACCTGGTCTCTGATCCCCCGGTGCTCGCGGCAGCGCGGGAGCTGGCCGCCAGGGGGTGGGAGATAGCCCCGCACGAACTCGGATTCCGCGGGCCGGCGGAGGTGGCGGCGGAGGTCAGCCATTTCACCGAGGTCACGGGCGTTATTCCCCCCGGGACACGCAACCACTACCTCAAGCACACGGCCGACTCGTTGAGCTACAAGGCGGCTGCGGGGCTTGTGTATGACAGCACCTGGTATGCCGAGCAGGTGCAGTCGTCTCTGCTGTGCGGAACTGTGCTGCCGTATGCGCCGCTGGATGCCTCGGCCGGTGAGCCGGTGGGGCTCTGGGAGTTCTCGTTTGTGGTCGAAGATGGTATAGTGATGGGCTGCTATGGGGTGGATAGCGGCAGAACGACGGAGGGCGCCGTCGCCGACGGGGCCCGCATAGTTGACGCGAGCATGTCGCTCAACGGCTACATCTGTCTGAACTGGCACCAGCGCACCTTCGACCGGATGTCGGTGTACGAAGGCGCGCCGGAGAACTGGGTCGGCGCTTACCGCGGGCTCATCGAGCATTTCCAGCGGCATGCGCCCGACTGGTGGAGTCCGTTGCCGGGTGAGCTTGCCGACTTCTGGTCTCGCAGGCAGGGCGTGGAGATCGAGAGCATCGGCCGGCGCGTGTCGGTGCGCAATGGCCGGCAGCGCGATGCATCCGATCTCGTGCTGTGTATCCATGACCCTCAGGCGCCGGGCGGACGCCGGCTCGTGAGCGTGCCGGTGACCGCGGGCGAGACACTGGCCGTTGATGTAGAGGGGTAGTCGCAGAGGGTGAGACGCCACTCCAAGAGCCGGACTCCGGAAGGTGGTGCGCTATTACACAGGACGATTGCCGCGTCAATACGACCGCCGGGGACGACCGGCGCGCAAAGCGAATCTGGCGCTTCGCGGTCCCGTGGTGGTGGACGGTCGGGGTTGGGATGGTTGTGGTGACGTGGACGGTGACGGCCGTGATGGCGGTCACCGAGGCCTGGAGGACGACGCAATCGGGGACGGCAGCCGGTTACGTGGCGCCGGTGAACCTGTTTGCGGTGTCATACCTGGTCATCGCCTTCTACATGATGCTCTGCTGGACGCGCGCGGTGCTCGAGCAACGCAGGGCGTCGGTCACCTGTGACGATAACGGCCTCGAGATTGTCGACTGGCGCAACGTCCGTCTGAGCATCCCGTGGGCGGATGTGAGGCGGGTGGCGGCGGTGGATTACGGAGGATTCTGCAAGCCGCCGCGCGTNNGAATTCTCACCGTGGCTGGTCAGTCCGCAGACACTTCTGGAATGTCTGACCGAGCGGGCATCACTGAGCAGGGGCGCACGCACGTGGTCGCGCCAGTTCTGGTCGAGCCCGGTGGGGGAGTGACGCGATCTGCTATTCCGATACGCCTGGAAGGCATTCTGGCGGCGACGGAGTTCCGCTCTGTTCGCACTTGTCGGCATCACCGCGAGCACCGGTCTTCTGGTGACGGTGCTGTCGATCTCCCAGGGGGTC
>DPJP01000211.1:0-155 GCA_003542955.1 Armatimonadota bacterium | reverse complement strand
ATCGGCCGTTCAGGACTCTCTTGACGCCACCGGCGCCGACATCGTGATCCAGAGAATAGTCACGCCATGTCCCTTCGCGGAGGTCAAACTCCCCAAGGACCTCGGCGAGATCGACGGCTCGATCGTCGAAGAACTGCGCAAGCTGCCGGAGGTCG
>DPJP01000029.1 GCA_003542955.1 Armatimonadota bacterium | reverse complement strand
CATCGGGTCGGCGCGCATCCGTACGGCGATGCCGCGGCGGCCGCGCTCAGAGACGCCGAGAGCCGCCAGTGGCGCTTCGGGCTTGGGATGCTGGGCGTGCTGGCGGTTCTGGGCGCGCTGTTCGCGGGCGGCGCATGGGTCGTTCTGCGATGGCTCTACGGCAGCATCGTCTCCGAGCCTCTGCCCCCCGAACGGCGGCCTGCGAGAGCCCCGGTCCTCGTCCCCTGGGGCATCATCGACGCCTGCGAGCTGCTGGCCCTGGCGTTCGGCCTGCTTGTGCTTCTGGGCATCGGCGCCGCGCACTTCAGGGCGCGCGTTGCCTGGAGTCTGGCGGGTCCCGACCAGATGGCCGGGCTGGTTGCCATCCAGTATCTGCTGCTGATCACCATCTGCTTCCTCGTGATGCTCCGGCGTGTCCGCACGTCGGCGGGGCGCGAGTTGAGCGTACTTGGGTGGCGATGCCCGCGTGGGGTCCGGACTGCGGTTCTGTGGGGCGTCGGCGGCTACGGCGTCTACCTGGTTTCGGTCGTTGGCGTCACACAACTCCCGAACCTGCTGCCGGGCCTGGCACTGACACCCGCGCAGGTCGGCATTCACCTGCTCGGCGACACCACGACGCTCTCGACGGTCATCTACCTGGTGCTGTTGGGCCTGATCGCGCCGATAGCGGAGGAGTTGCTGTTCCGGGGCTTTGTCTACGCCGCGCTGCGCAACCACCTGTCTACTCTGCCGGCGATCCTGCTGAGTTCCGTCGCTTTCGCTCTCATGCATGTGAACACTCCCGGCAACTGGCAGATACTGGTGTTCGGAGTAGTGCTGGGGGTCCTCTACGAGCGCACGAGATCGGTGATCCCGTGTGTCGTCTGCCACGCGCTGAACAACCTGCTGGTCTTCGCCGCCGTGTTGCTGATACACTACTGATGAGCAATCACGCACTACCGTCACCACCGCCGGGACCACGATGGCCGCGATCCGACTGCCGCTCCGAGTGACGCCGAAGGCGTCCAGGGACGAGATCATCGGCTGGCGCAACGAGCGCCTGGCGGTGAAGGTCACCGCCCCGCCGGTCGAGGGCGCCGCCAATGAGGCCGTGATCAAGCTCCTGTCCAAGACCTTGAAGCTCCGGGCATCCGACCTGAGCATTGTCTCCGGCCACAACTCGCGCGACAAGGTCATTGCCATCGATGGCTGTGACATGGGCCAATTGCGTGAGAAACTTGCGAGGGCACTCGAGTCGTGATTCACCTGCACACAGTGTATCTCTACGACGACCCCGACACCGCCGGGCTCGATATCGACTACCTGGCCGGGTCGCTTGCCGCGGAGGCGCCGGGGCTGCAGGTCGGTGTGCGTACCGACTTTCTGACCCATCACTTCGGGCGCTTTCCAGAGGAGCATCGTGCGTCCCTCGAGCATGAACTGGAGCGTCAACTTGCCGGGACACGCGCCTCCGCCCACCTGGATGCCGAGGACGAGGGCCTTCCGTGGGCACAGGTTGACGCGGATGAGGTCTATGTCGGCCGCCTCCTGCAGGCTGCGCTGCGTCTGCTGATACCGGAGGACGAGGCCACCACGGACCGCCTGCACTGCGTCTTCATCTCCCAACTGCTTGCCGACATCGACGACCCCGCCGCGCCGCGGGTGGGTGTCGCCGCCCTCGGCTCTCCAACCATCATCTCAACCAGCGGGCTCGTCGAGGCTCCGCGCCGCCCGCGGGAGTACTACTTCCGCCGCAACCACTACGCCATGCTGGGCGCTGTCGAGCACATCGACTCGCTGGCGGAGCAGTTCGCCGACCGCACCGTCGACTACGGCGACCCGCGCATCAATGAGCTGCTCAAAGGGTACCTGCTGATGGCGGTCGCCTACAGGGCAACCGGTGACGGGCCCTGCGCGGACCCGCTCTGCCCGCTCCACGCCGCCAACACACAACAGCAACTGCTACAGACCCAGCTCGGTGACAGAAGCCGCATCTGCGGCTACCACCGGGGCATGCTCGATACCGTCTACGGGGAGTGAAATGCCGCGCGGCGTGCAGGTGCCGCGCTATCGCCGTGGAATAGTGTAGGGGCATTCAGCGTGCGGGTGTCGCCGCCCATCGGGGATTCTCGCGCCGGGTCAATGAAGGAGCGGTGAACGATGTCAGCCGAGATCACACTCAAGAGGTGCGCGTGTCTGGTGGCGCTGTCGGTCCTGACGATGGCGCTCGTGGCATCCACGGCCTGTGCCGACCCCAAGAGCGAGTACATGGAGTTCCGCTTCCATGCCGGGGCGCCGGGCAACCAGTCGGGTGTCACGCCGGCGGGCCGCGTCGGGGCCGCGGGAGCCGTGCAGATGGCCATCCCCGTCGCCTATACCCCGGCCAAGGGCAACTTCGTCATCGACGCCAACACGGGAATGCAGGGCGAAGGCCTCAAGTTCGCATATAAGGATGCCGACGCCAACGGCAGTCTCAACTTCGGCCTGGGCCTGCTCGAGCCCGGGCACGGACTCTACGTCAGTTACATGGCCACCAGCATCGACTGGGAGCCCGTCTGGGCGATCCAGTACCAGGTGATCGGCAACCCCGCCAAAGACGAGATATACGATGAGGGCAAGACCCTCGCCGTTGCCATCGGCGGCATCGATCTGAACAACCAGCGCGCCTCGAATGTGAGTGCGCCCTTCGAGGGTGACTCAAGAAGCTTCTATATTGTCGCTACCGAACGCTTCGGCTCGGAGGACAAGCCGATCTACGCCACCCTCGGCATCGGGACCAAGCGCTATGAGGGGCTCTTCGGCGGTGTGTGCTACCGGCCGAGCGACCGCATGGCCGTCTTCGCCGAGTATGACAGTATCGGCATCAACGGCGGATTGACCTACGCGCTCAAGGACGCCGAGAGCCGCGACAACTGGATACTCTTCCTCGGCATCGCCGACGCGGACCCGGATTTCCTCTCCTACGGCATCACATACACTTTCGGGGCCAAGTGATCCGACAGCGCCGCAGGTAGACGGGTCTGAGATGCACTCGCCCGGCGGGGCCATCCGCCGGGGGCTCCTGGACATGAACGGCGAAGGCGAGGCGGCGGGCGGCATCATCGTCATGNNCGTTCATTCCCGTGGCCACTACGGCGCAGAGCTACCTGCAGCGACCTGCGTTCTCGTCTGCGATGTAGGCTCGGATTGCCGCGGCCACGACCTCCGCGGGACTGACGCCGTCCTCCCTGGCCTGCCTGTCGATAGCCTCGATTGTCGTACACGGCAGCCACAGCGTGCATGACTTGCACTTGGAGTTTCTCTCGACTCCGCCGTCTTCTCCCATTGTCGATCCTCCCTGCTCCCGCTACTCGCGAGTCCAACTCCCTGGACGGCCGGATGCCGGGCTTGCAGCCTTTGGTGGTGATTCGCGTACTGGAGTCCGAATGCGCAAACGGTCGGCCCGGCGTCCGTGTTCGGCCAGTTTCCCCGCACGGGTGTACCGGCGGCGGTCACGCATCCTTGATCTCGGCAGGGGGAGGCAGGCGCGGAGGCGAACACATGCCCGATCGGGCGGGCTGACGAGGTGTGCCATTCCGCACATGGAGTGAACGCGATGGCTGGGAAGTGGCGGACCGTCCGGCTCTTTGTCTCGTCCACGTTCCGGGACATGGCAGCAGAGAGGGAGTATCTGGTACAGGTCGTCTTCCCGGAGCTGCGTGAACGCCTGCTTCAGCATAAGGTGCACTTCGTAGATGTTGACCTGAGATGGGGCGTGACAGCCGAGCAGGACGCTCTGGCCGTCTGCAGGGAGATCATCGACGAGTGTCGCCCATGGTTCCTGTGCCTGCTCGGTGAACGGTATGGGTGGGTGCCGCCCGACGCTCAGGTGTCATCAGTAGCCCAGGAGATCGACTACGCGGTCCTCCGGCAGCCGGACCACGCTTCGCAATTCTTCTACTTCCGTGATCCCTCCGTGTATGATTCGATTCCGGCTGAGTTGGTTGAGCAGTACCGGGAGCCGCCGGGCGAATCCGCAGACCGACTTGGAGCGCTCAAGCAGCAGATCATCTCCGCGGGCCTGCCGGTTCGGCAGTACTCGTGTCTCTGGGACTTCGCCGCAGGGCGAGTCGGTGGCCTCGAGGAATTCGGTCAGGCCGTCCTCGACGACCTCTGGGGCGCTCTCTCTTCCGAACTCGGACTTGGCTCCGAGCCGGAGACGCCGATGGACTGGTTCGCGGATGAAGCCGCCGCGATGGAGGCGTACGCTGAAGAGAGAGCGTGGACATTCGGCACGGCCAGCCGTGAAGGCATCCTCCAGAGCATGATCGAGTTCACGCAGACGACGGGCGACCCCAACATCCTGCTGCTCACCGGAGCACCCGGCAGCGGGAGGTCGGCACTCCTTGCCGCGCTCTGGGAGCGCCTCCGGGGCATGCGGTCTGACACCGCCGCGTTCATCAGTGCCCATTTCGTCGGCGCCAGCCGAACCTCAACAAGCCTGCTGTACATGCTCAGACGCTTGTGTCATTGCCTTGCCGAGTTTGGCGGCGACGCAGTCGCCGTGCCTGACACTCTCCCCGACGTCGAGGAGTGCCTGAGCGGCCTGCTCGCAAGCGTGTCGGAGCGCCGCATCCCCGTCGTGCTGCTGCTCGACGGCCTGGAGGACATGGAGGAGGCGGAGAGCGCGTGCCGGATGGCCTGGCTGCCAACGCCGCTGCCACCGGCTGTCCGCATACTCGCCACGGTGTCAAGCGCCGCGGGCGAGGGCACCATGGACTATGGCAGGGCCGGTCTCGTGATGGCGGAATGCCCCCCGTTGACCATAGAGGACGCCGCTGATGTAGTAACCGCCTTGTTGGCTCGGTACTCCAAGAGCCTCGAACCCGGCCAACTGCACGCCCTGCTCAGCAAGGCCGACGCGACTCAGCCGCTCTATCTGAGAGTGGCCGTCGAGGAGTTGCGGCAGGTCGGGAGGGTGGATGAAGTCTCTGACGTGATCCATCGTCTTCCCGGATCAACAGCGGGCCTGTTCGACTGGATGCTGGCGAGACTTGAGGGTGACTTCGGCGCCGACCTGGTCGCCGCATGCACCGGCTACATAGCCCTCGGCCGGCGCGGGATGCCGGAGAGTGACGTGGAACTGCTGTGCGCCCAAATCGCGCCCCCTTCCGCATTGCGGATGCTCCAACGCGCGCTGCGGTCGTACCTGGTGTTCCGCGGGGAGGCTGTTGACTACTGCCAGGCCCAGCTCCGCCGCGCTGTCGAGGCTCGATATCTGGCCGAGGCAGAACGCCCACGCGCGATGCATCGTGAGATCGCGGCCCACTTCCGCGATGCTGTCAGCGCCGCGCTGGGCGACCGTGGCATGCCGGTGAGCGCAAGAGCGCTCGCCGACCTGCCGTATCATGCTCGCAGGGGAGACGACTACGACACCTGGCTTGACTTCATGACGGACTTCGCATTTCTCCAGGATGTCGTGGAGTATGTCGATGTCGGGCCCGGACTGGCTGCCGATGGGAGCACCATCGTCTGGCATGGCGGCTACTTCGCGGTCGATGACGAGTTGGCCGCCTGGCTGAGTGAGCATCCCGCACAGGTCCGCGGTGGGCAACTGATCGAGCCTCTCGACAGGGTGTGGGACATGCACCAGGAGTTCGTCAGATCCGCCGACGCTGTGGCCCCGATGCTCTACCGTGACCTCATGGCTATGGAGACAGATGAGCCCCGCGAGGTTATGGACAGAGAGAATAGAAGGTTCGTGATGCAGGGTGGCCCACTCTGGACCTGGTGCCAGCGCGAGCGGCAGAAATACGAGGACCCCGCACGCCCCTGGTCCATCGCGGCGCCTGCGCCATTGCCTGCAACCGCGACGACGGCGCCATCACATACGGCAGCCGAGGGGTATGACGTCTTCATCAGCTACCGGCGTGAGGGTGGAGCAGATGCGGCTCGCTTGATCCGTGCCGAACTCAAGCTGCACGGCATCCGGGCGTTCCTCGATGTAGACGACCTGGGGGCATGCCACTTCGATGTCAGGCTGCTGCACGAGATCGAGCGAGCGCCGAGCTTCATCGTGGTCCTCTCCGAGGGTTCGCTGTCGCGGTGCATCAACGAAGGCGACTGGTTGAGGCGCGAGATCGCCCACGCGATCGCAACCGACCGCAACGTCGTGCCGGTTATGACCCGAGGCTTCTCCTGGCCCGACCCGGAGAAGCTCCCCCCGGAGATGCGCAACCTTCCCCGCTACAACGGCGTGCTCTACGTCCACGAGTACGGCGAGGCGGCCATGGAGAAGCTGTTGGTCTTCCTGACAGGAATACGATCGTAGGCGCGGGGCGGAGTTGGGTGTCGCGCCGACAGTGCGCCAAAAGAGCCGTGCCGCGAGCAGCGCAATGAGCCGGAATCGGGGACAGCGCCCCGTCTCCATGCACGCGGTTTGCCTCCGGCCACCTGGGCGGAGCGAGACGGGGGGCAGTCCCCGTCGGTCTTACGCCTCCGGCTCGATTGAGAAGCTGTCGAACCAGTACTGCTGGCCCTCCGCGCCGTTCTCCACAGTGTAGAACCGGAACATCTGCAGCAGCTTCACCTGAGGGAAGGCTTCGCGAATCGTCCTGGCATCCAGCACGATCTCATGCCACCGGTCATCATCAATCAGTGTGTACTTCTCGATGTGTGGGAACGATCCCGTCGCGCGTGCGGCGGTCCCTCCGATGCACACAGCTCCGCGGCCTGTTGTGGAGCTGCGGAAAGCATGCAGCCACAGCCCCACCGGCACGCCCTCCGGGATGCGGTAGGAGAGCCTCACCGTCGGGAAGCGGTCGATATCCCACCAGCGCGGCCGGATGTCACACGACATGATCGCCCCGTCACCCGTGGCGAATATCCGCATGCTGCGGACGCCCGAGCCTGCCGTGGTGTCGTCGATGCGTGCGTCGGTGTTCTTCTGGCGCGAGAAGTTCCAGTAGTAGTGCCACTGCTCGAGGTTCTCGATCTCAAAGTCGGTGACCACCACCGGCTTCGTCGCCGTCTCCATGGTCTCTATGCGCAGGCCGTCCGGGATGACCGGGGCCGCGTACCAGTCTCGAGCCTCCGCGCCGACCTCGTACGCCCCGAGATCGGGCGCCTCGCCGACATGCGCGGGGTAGACGCCGTCACCCCTGGCGCAGGTGATATCACGATCCAGGGCGAGCGTGTTGGTGTCGATGTCGGTACGGGTGACGCGCGCCTGCGTCTTGTTCTGGCCGATGAAGACCAGGTCTCCCACCTCGCCGGGTATGCCGAAGCCGTCGTAGAACCATCGCGCGTCATCCACGGCCACCTCGCGGCCCTGCCCCTCCCTGGTCACGCGCGCCAGCGGCTTACCGGCGTCGATGCAGGGGCTGTCGGGGCGGAGACGGTAGTCATCGGCCTCGGGATCGAGGAAGCCGGGCTCGGCGTCGATATTGCCGCGGAACTGACGCGGCTTGAGTTCATTGGCCTCCTCGGCGCTCATCGCCAGGCCCTTCCACTCCGTGAGCCCCGGGAACACCCAGTCGTAGCGGATTGTCTTGCAGCCGGGCTTGTCGCCGTAGAGCAGGTTATGGTTGAACTCGTTGTTCTCAGCGATGTTCGAGTACAACGCCAGCGACAGCCCGTCGCCGCCCGGATCGTTGTACGAGAAGATGTTGTTCTGGAAGATGTTGCCTGTGACGTAGTGGGGGTCTGGGTTCTGGTCTCCGTTGTCGACCATCTCGTAACCGTACTCGTGATTGCGGTACCAGGTGTTGTGGTACAGGCGCGAACGCATCATTCCGAAGGTCGGAAGGTCCTCGTACTTGTAGGCGTTGATGACCAGCGGCCCGTAGTGGTTTCGGTAGATAACATTGCGCCGGAAGATCGAGTCGATGATGAAGAGCTTCGCCCGGCCGTCGGCGGACCCGGAGCCATCGAAGC
Source organism: Armatimonadota bacterium (assembly GCA_003542955.1). Classification (GTDB taxonomy): domain Bacteria; phylum Armatimonadota; class Zipacnadia; order Zipacnadales; family UBA11051; genus UBA11051. The sequence continues at coordinate 17,923 of DPJP01000029.1, read as the reverse complement.
CGTTGGTGATGATACACTGCTCGACCAGCAGGCGGGGTGTGGAGAAGAACTCGAAGTTGCGTCCCCAGCGGCAGTCGAAGATGCACCCGCGGATCACGTTGTACTCACAGTCGAACCACTGCCCGAACGGCCGGTGGCCCGCCCGGCTGATATGCACCCGCAGAAAGATGTTGTGGCTGGATGCGAAGTTGTTCCACAGGTCCCCGCTCACGTGCCCCCAGACGCCCGTGTTGTTGGCCCGCCAGCACTGCAGGTCCTCATAGCGGTTGTAGTGGCAGTTCGTGCACTTGATGGGGCTGCCCGAGCGCGTGGCATTCTCCATGCGGCAGTTGCGGATGATGCAGTAGTTCGCCGCATCAAGCTGCATCCAGCCGCCGGCAGTGGGGAGGAACATGAAGCCGTCGATGACGATATGCTCCCGCTCCTTGAGCCGCGCGCACAGGGCCATCCCGTCGCTCGACTGCCCCCCGGTGATCACCGCCCCGAGCCGGTTCTCGGCCCGGTAGGTGATCGGCATACCCTCGGTGCCCGAGTTGGCCGGCTCGATCACCCCGGCATACTCGCCGTCGAGGAATGTGACGGTGTCGCCGGGCTGAAGCGTCGCATTGGCCTTCGCGATTGTCAGCCACGGCCGCTCACGGCTGCCGGCGCCTGCGTCGTCGCCCGTCGGCGAGACGAAGTAGTCCGCTGCGGCAAGCGGCAGCGCGGGTATCAGAACGAGAAGAACGGCGGTCAGCAGTTCACGGATTTCCATCTGTCTGCTCCTTCGGCTCAACCGTCTGTGGCAGCTGATTCTTGTGCATCAGGACACGCGCGTGCTCGGCGACATCCGGCATGCCGGCCTCGACCCAATCCTCATACGTCAGCGGCGGCGCGAGCGTCGGCGAGTAGGTCTCCTGCCTGAAATGCGCCAGGGTGTGCGTCTCGGCCATGTAGTTGTGGGGCGCTGCGGCGATCACGTCGAGGGCCAGGGCGTCCGCGTCGGTCGTCGGCGGTGTCGCGATGCGCCTGATGTAGCCCCATATCTCCAGGTCGATGGCGAACTTCTCATAGCTCATGGCATTGATGAAGTCGAGAATGCCCGCCGACTGCATGCACAGGTGTGCGCCTGCCTGCCAGCCGCAGAGGGCGGTCATCATGCTTTCGTAGCCAGCCCGCGCATCCGGGGCGAAGGCTCCCGTTACGGCCGGAGAGCAGCGGCACGGGATGGCCAGGCGCCTGGCGATCTGTCCGCAGAGCAGAGCGCTCAGCGCCTGCTCGGGCTTGCCGAAGCCGCTCCCGCCCACGCGCAGATCGGCCCCGAAGCCACCCGTGCCGATGATCAGTGGCGCGCCGGGCTCCAGCACCTGGGCCAGTGTCACGCCGCCAATCATCTCCGCGAAGGCCTGGACCATCGCGCCCCCGACCGTCGCTGGGGCGGTGATGCCCATCAGGATGCCGGGGGTCAGCACAATCGGCTGGCCCGCGCGGACATAGACCAGCATCGCCTCGGCCATCCGCGCATCCAGCCGCAGCGGGCTGTTGATGTTGATGAGCCCGAGCACGTACGGCTGTGCGTTGATCTCCGGGAGTACCTCGGCCGCCATGCGCAGGGACTGGGCGGCGCCTTCTCCACCTGCCACAGAGCCGAAGAAGGGCTTGCCCGAGGTCTCGATGAGGGCGCGGGTCAACTCGACGGGCCGCGCGGCGGGGTCCACATCCGCGGGCTCCACCAGCAATCCGCCGGTGATATCGATCAGCTCCGCATCCGCCGCCATGCGCGCGAAGTGTCGGAAGTCGGCCATGGTTGCCGACCGGCGGCGCCCTCTCTCATCGGCGACGAACGCGCTGCCGTAGCCGGGGCTCAGCAGCGTCGCGGGGCCGCCGACATCGCATGAGTACCCGGGCTCGCGCGCATGGAGCGTCCAGCGCGCGGGAGCCCGTTCGATGCTCTGCCGACACAGTTGTTCCGGGAAGCGGATGCGGCCTGTTTCAGAGCGCGAGCAGCCTGCCTCAAGCAGGCAAGCGACGGCCTCATCGCACTCGATGAGCATGCCTGTTCCTGCCAGGATTCTCAGGGCGCCGCCGATGATGGTATCGACATCGGCCGGGTCCAGTTGCTCCGAGTACACTCGGGGGTGTGCGATCATCCGCGGCTCTCCGTTCTACAGCAGCTCGAGCAGATCGGCCGCGGGCCTATCCTCGAGGGTCTCCACGACCTCGAGCAGCCTGCCGGCCTTCTGCCCGCCGAGCGATGGCGCCGTCAGCCCGAGCGCCTTGGCGTCCATCTCGTCCTTGCAGATTGGGTCGGTGTGGTCGCCGCGTGCGCTCATCGTCGGGCTCTTGATTGCCGTTCCATCCCGGAGCGTGACGATGGTCCGGGCCAGCGCTTCCCGCGGAAAGCGCTCCTGGATATCCTCGACTACGTGGGTGAAGATGCGGCGGCCCATCGCGATGACTGTGGGGTCGGTGAGGCGGTCCGGATGTATCTGGTCCACACCCAGCTCCCCGTCGACGAGATAGACCGCGGCCGCCCACGGCAGGCTGTACTGCGCGGCATCGGTATGCTCGGGTGGGAAGGCGATCAGCCCCGCGGCGCAGTCGAAGGTCTCGACATCGACGCGCTCGACATCCGCCGCCGTGAAGCTCTGCTCCGCCTGCAGATGCTTGAGGCCCTCGACCACCGGCTGGGTCCAGCGACACGTCGGGTAGGGCTTGAAATACTGGCGCATGATCATCCAGTCCTCGCCGAATGTGGCGATCTGGCGCCTGCCCTGCTCCTCGGCGGTGAAGATCGAGGGCAGCCCCGGCATGCCGCGGGAGGCCATCGCCAGCGCCATCGCGCCCGCCCATGCCCCCGGGCCGGCGGCATCCTTGACGATCGATGGGTGCTCGGTGCAGCGCAGCATCGGCGCAGCCGGCGCGTAGTATTCGGCCATGCCAAGCGCGAGGTCGATCTGCTCGGGTGGCAGGCCCAGGACACGCGCCCCGCCGGCAGCAGCGCCCAGGGCAGCCCACGTGCCGGATGCGTGATAGTGCGGGGCATACAGCTCGTGAACCGCCAGCCCGGCGCGGCTTGCGATCTCGTAGCCGATGACCACCGCCGTCAGCAACTCCGCGCCGCTCAGGTCGCCTTCGCGCCCGAAGCACGCGCCCATGGTGACGGGGACGGCCGTGGCGCCGCAGTGCCCCTTGTTGGGGCGGAAGCCGTCGTGGCAGTCGAGGCTGTCAATCGTCTGCGCATTGAAATACGCCGCTCCGGCAGACCTGCTCGCGCGCCCCTTGAACCACATCGGCACGGCGCCGTCGCCATACTCCGCGGCCACCAGCTCGGCCGTCTGATCACTGTTAGGGAGGCGCAGGCTGCCGGCGGCGGTTGCCAGGATGTCCTTCAGGCACCGCTTCGCCTGTGCCTGGACCTCGGCGGGCAAGTGCTCCCAGCGGAGGTTCACGAGCTTGTCTGCGTAGTCCATCCCCGTCCTCCTCAGCCCGCGGCCGGCTTCTCGCCGGTCTGCAGATACTGCTCGAACTGGGCGAGGCTCAGATGATCCAGCCCGAGGTTCTCCAGATTCCGCCCGACTGCGTAGAAGTCCGTGCTGTTGACGATGTTGGCCAGGTGGATCATCGCGTCATACGTCGGAGTCGGCACACCGGCCTTACGGGCGAGCGAGACGGTGAGCGTCGCGCCCATCGGGATGTCCTCGGTCACATAGCGATCCTGCATGCTGAACGGGCCCTTCGAGGAGGTCTTGGCGAACTCGGCCACGCTCATGTTGAAGCTGTCGGTGAACACCTCGTCGTACGTGTATGGCTCGTAGCCGATGGCGGAGAAGAGCGCCGAGCGCTCGGCATCCATGGCGTTGATGACCATCTTCACTGAGGGCGTGATGCCCTCCTTGTACATGTAGAACTCGCCGCCGGAGAACTCGATGCGCCCCATGTTCAGCAGCGCCCCCACCGGGTGCACGATGATGTTGACATTGTACAGGGCTGGTTCGAGGATGCTGCGGCCGGGCTTGACGGCATCGGCGTAGGTGCCCTGCATGGCGGCGATTGCCGCCTGCGTGTCGCTTGCCGGCAGCGCGGCGAAGAGCATGTTGGGGCCGTCGATGCGGTGGATGTTCACCGTGCCGGGGCCCTCGAGCCGCCTGCAGCAATAGGGGAAGGTGACGCCCTCGGCGAGCAGCACGGAGCGGTCCATGCCGAGTTCGTCCCAGACCTTCCGCACGACGAGTGTGCCGCCGCTGCCGGGCCAGAGGATGACCGACTGTCCGTCGGTCAGTAGCGGCGCCAGTTCGCGCGCCACTCGCTCGTGCCCGAGCGCCTGTGTGGTGACCATGATGAGTTCAGCGCCCGAAACGGCCTCCGCAAGGTCGGTGGTCGCCAGGGCGAGCTTCGCGAAGCCCGTGCGCGCGATGCCGGTGACCTTGATGCCGCCCTGCTCGATGATCGCCTCGATGTTGCCGCCATACTCGGGGAACTCGAACAGCCGGCAGGAGTGCCCTGCCAGCGTCATATCGCCGGCGATTGCTGATCCGCCGTTGCCTGCTCCGATGATGCATATCTGCCGAGGTTGCATTGTGGTTCCTCTCGTGAAGTCGCTGCTGTCATGCCCGCTTGCTGCGTGAACCGGGCATTGGTTCGCCCCCGCGCTCGGCGGTTCCTCCGGGAGCCCGCTACGCAGTCGGCACGAACAGTGTTGGAATATCGGTTCGCGGTATGGTATGGTGAGTCGCACTCGGTGTCGTCACCGTCGATTGACCCGACTTCACGCCGTTGCCGGCCGTGCTTCTCACAGTGATCGTCGTCTCCCCGCGCGCCGGGGAGCGGATGATTGCCAGGAAGGGCTGGGTGGCTATGTGCAGGTTCTGTTCGGGTTGTGTGGTCCTCTCGTTGGTTGTACTGCTTCCGCTTGCGTGTCCGTCCGTCGCCCATGCGCAGGGGGCGACCGCGACCGCGGAGTTCGGCCCCATGCCGGGCCGCGACATGCCCGGCATCGGCGAGCCGGGCTTTGCTGACCAGGCTTCACTCCTCGACTTCTACGACTCACGCAGAACCCGCGACGAGCGGCTGGCGATGGTTGCCGCGGCCCTGCAGATAGAAGACCCCGCCTCGGTCCATCTGTGGCCGGCGCTCGATGCGGCTCTCGAGGAGTTCGCCTGGCAGACGCGGCTGGGCAGCTATGCTCAGCAACTGGAAACAGCCGTCAAGCTCAAGAAGGCTGAGGACCGCACGCAGGCCATCCGGGCCGTCGCCAAACGCATCAAGCGTGAGATGGCATGGCTGCTGCCGAAACCGGCCGAGGTGCGACAGCGCGACGTGATGACCGCGGCCGGTCTCCTGGACGAGCACGCCGCGAGGGTAGTCGACCGCCGCCGCGCTCTGCAGATACTCGTGCCCGCAGGGGTCGGGAAGCCGGCCAAGTCGGTGCCGCTCACGTCTCTGGGGGGCGAGCTTGCCACACTCGCCGACCACAGCACGCTGCACGAATTGCTCTCGACGACGACGATCCCGTCGCTGGAGAAGTACGCGCTCACCTATGCCGTCGGTTTCACCGCATCGGAGACGGCGCAGGTCGAGCTTGCACCGATCTCCCGTGAGAGCCTCGAGACCAACCTCAGTGACCTGCTGACCGGCGTGGAGGGTTACATTGAGGCGGGGCCGCCTGCCGGGCCGACCTCGGTAACGATGAGGCTCACACAACCGCATGCGACCGCCTGGACGGAGGCCGCGGGCGCCGACAAGGGCTCATTCCGGCTTGAGTATGGCTGTGAGTTCTTCGACCAGGGGGGGAATCCGCAGCAGATGACATCGGCGCTCCTGGGCGGGTTCGGTGTCGAGCTCAATCAGCCGCCGAACAGCACGGCCGGGACGCTGCCGATTGTGGGCAAGGTCGTGACCTGGGAGGGTCAGCCTGCCGGTCTGGCCTCCGTGCTTGTCCACGCCGCGCAGTCCGCACTGACGACGGGCGCTGAAGCCCCCGAGTTGATACTCCGCGGCGTCGTCCGTCATGGTCCGACCGGGGGAACCGGAGGCTCGGTGCCTCCCGTGGCCCCCGGCTACCTGATCATTCTGCGGCCCCCCGGCGCCACGGCCGTGAGCGCGGCCAACGTGCAGTGCGTTGAGACGGACGAGCAGGGACGATTTGGCCTCAAGCTGCCGGCGAAGCTGACTGCGAGTGTACCCGTCGCCACGCCGCGGACGGTGAAGCTGAGTGGGCCTATCGGCAGCGCCGAGGCCCGCGACTACGTGGCCGATGTCCCGGGCTACTTCGCATTCCTTGGACTGCCTCCCGGCAGCTACAGCGCAACGATCGAGGCTGTTCGAACACCGGCAGAAGGCACCGCGCGGACGGAGAGCATCCCACTCCGCTTCGAGCCCGACGGCCGGGTGCTGAGCAACCCGGCTGCTGAAGCCGAGCGCAAGTCGGATGCAGAAGATCCGAGTCGCATACACGTCAGCCGGGGGTACTTGCTGCGGCTGAACGCAATCGTGCGCCCCCCTGCCGACGTGGAAGCCCTGGCTGAGGCGACAGGCTCCTTCGGGACGAGCCTGTGGTCCGCGGAACCACTCGGGCAGCTTTCGAGCTTCCAGAACGTAGCGCTCATGGGGACGGGGCTCTTCTCATCCGCGCCCGATCCGGGACTGCCCAGGCTTGGCATCGCGGATGTCGGGGGGAAGGGCGCGGAGGGGGCCTACTTCTACAGGTACCCCTTGAACAAGGACGCGCGCGAACGCGCGAAGAGAGAGTACGTGTCCGTCCAGGACGTCTCAGTCACGTTCTCCGAGGCCAAGTCCAACGCCGCGTGTCCTGAGGGAGATGAGAGACACTACGTGCGGGCGCACCTGACGCTGGAACCGACCGCCGAGGCAGTGAGCTTCGCGCTGCGCAGCCGGATGCATCACCCCTGGGGCGTGAGCGTCGGATACAGTAACACCGGCGACGGTGATGCCTATCTGCTGGGGTTGTCGTACTCGCCGATCCGACGCCTGGACATCATGGCCGGGGTTGCCCGCTGGTCGGAGGAGATCACCGCCGAGGGCGATGCGGGCAATGGCGGGCAGATACAATACAACAACGATATCGGCACATTCTGGGGTATCTCCTACGACCTGAGCGACCTGATCTTCAGGTGAGCCGGGCTGCTCAGGTCTCCCGCTTGATCCCGCCGGCGACGAGCACCACATACTCGCGGCGGCCGCCGAGGTGATCGGTCTCGATCTCGCGGGTGATATCCAGGAATGCCACGTGGAAGTAGCGCTCGAGTTCGTATGCAAGCTCGTCCTCGGTGAAGAAGTGCATCGTCTGCCCGGGGACGATCTCGAAGGTATCGGGCTCGACCTCGCGCCCGTGGCCGTAGAGCTTGTCGCGCGTCGAGAGCACCGTCACCACGGCCACACCGCCCGGCCGCAGGCACTTGCTCAGCAGTCTCAGGGTCCGCTGCCGCTCCCGGAATCCGAGTTGGTGGAGCAGGTTGGGGGCAAAGAGGCCGTCGTACCTGGCGGTCTGTCGGGTCGGCAGCGAGGGGTCATCCACGAGGTACTTGATTGCGCGGTTGGATGCCTGCGCCGCGGCTGCGGCTCCACGCACCATCGCCGACGCAAGGTCGAACGCGGTCACCTGGAAGCCGGCATCCGCCAGCCTCCGCGCCCAGCGGCCAATCCCGCAGCCGGGGTGCAGTACAGAGTAGGCGCCGGCCGTCGAAAGAATGTGGACGACCGTATCGAGCAGTTCATCCTCCGGCGCGACTTCCGGCTCCTGCTCTTCATCGGTGGCCACATCCGCCGGCGGCCCCTCAACGTCATCGACGGGGGAAGCCCCCTGTTCGATGATATCCTCTTCCGGTCCCTCCACGTGCACTCGCATGGTCAACTCGACCCTCTTGCCGGGCTCGCGCCGGTCGTGCGGCGGAGCCGGGTATTGCCGCGCGTCGCCGAGGGGTGTATCATGACACTCGGTGCACTCCGCGCACACGTCAGACGAACGATTGACAGGCGCAGCACCTGCCGCGCAGCATGTCCGAAGGGCTCGTGTCTGCGCAGGTGGTGATGCTGTGACTGGTGAATCGGTCCTGTGGATAGCCTATTCGTCGCAGGGCCCTTCTTCTCCTTCGGAGTGGTGGAATCGACATGCAGACTGTGGAACTGACCGTCCAACTGAAGATCCCCGATGTCACGGCGCTGACGGCCTCGAATGCGCTGCGCCGGCGGCTCGGCTACCAGGACACACTTGTTGAACTCAGGCGGGCCGACTACTATCGTCTTGACCTCAACGTGGAGCACGAGCAGGCCGCGCTTGAGCTCGCCACGGAGTTGGCGGAGCGGACGAACCTGTTCGTCAATCCGAACAAGCATCGCTACAGCGTCTCGGCGGGCTCCGCGCACCCGTCGGAGCCACGCGAGGACGGCCTCTGGACCGTCAACGTTCTCGTCACCGACCCCGACAGCGGGGCCGGCGGCGGCGTTCTGAGTGCACTCCGGGGTCGACTGGGGTACGGTGATCGGGTCGTCGACGTGGTGGCAGGCAACCTCTGGACACTCACACTCAGGGCAGATACCCGCGAGCAGGCCGAGCAGTTGGCCGAGAAGCTTGCCGTGACCGTCTCGAGAGAGCAGGGCCTGCTGCTCAACCCCCACTTCCAGCAGTACCAGATGTGGTGAGCCCACGCCGCCCGGCGCAAGCGCGTCACTCCCAGGGCCGGATGGACGGACCAGGTGATGCACAGGTATGAGGACACCCTGGCAGCGGGCATTACGGTGGCTGCAGCCGGGCCTGCGCGTCAAGCGCTGGTTCGCGCTTCTGTTGCTCGGCATCATTGTCGCCGCCCTCGGCGCGGTGCTGGTGCTGAACCTGTTCGCCTACGAATTGACCATCTACACGGGTGGGCCGTGGGCTGCCAGCCTCTGGGGCGCCGCCGCGATCGCCATCGGGCTCGCCATTGTCGCGCTGTCTGTGCGTCAGGTGCTCCGCTCGGTGGCACAGGCGCTGCTGCCTGACGCGGGCGAACTCGTTGATGTAATGTGGACGCGCCGCAGGCGGGCCATGGGCCACTCCGTGGTCACCGTCGGCGGCGGCACCGGCCTCTCGTACCTGCTTCGGGGCCTCAAGCAACGAACAGCGAACCTCACGGCCATTGCCACGGTCTCCGATGACGGCGGCAGTTCCGGTCGCCTGACGCGGGATATTCCGCTGCTGAACCTGCCGCCGGGAGACATCCGCAACTGCCTGGTCGCCCTGGCCGATGAAGAGCCGATGATGACGAAGCTGCTCCAGTACCGCTTCGATGGGGATGTCGGCGAACTCTCCGGCCACAGCATCGGCAACCTGCTGATTGCCGCGCTGACCGACATCACCGGCGACTTCGAGCAGGCGGTCCGTGAGACCAGTCGAGTCCTGGCTATCCGCGGCCGCGTGCTGCCACCGACGCTTCAGCATGTCGAGCTCTGCGCACGCCTTGTTGACGGCACCATGGTACGCGGTGAGACGGCAATCACGACTTCCCCGCAGGCCATCGACTACGTGTTCCTCGATCCGCCGGCGCCGCAGGCGGTTCCGGAGGCGCTGACGGCCATCGCGGAATGCGACATCGTCGTCATCGGTCCGGGGAGCACATTCACGAGCGTGGTGCCGAATCTGCTCGTCAAGGGTGTTGCCGAGGCGCTCCAGAACACGAAGGCGACACGCGTGTTCGTCTGCAACGTCATGACGCAGCCGGGTGAGACCGATGGCTTCACCGCCTCGGATCACGTCGCGGCCATCGAGAAGCACATCGCGGAGCCGGTCTTCGACTACGTTCTGCTCAATACGCGCAGACCCGACCGGGAGGTGCTCGAGCGCTACAGCGCCGCCGGCGCGGAGTTCGTCGAGCCCGACGCGGCGGTCATCGCCAGGATGGGCTATATCCCGGTCGAGGCGGCCCTGCTGTCTGATGATGACTGGGCCCGTCACGCGCCCGACAAGCTGACCGACGCGATTCTGCGCATCGTCGCGGAGGAGACGAAGATAGGGTTGTAAAGGCGCGGAATATGTAGTATAAAATCCAATCGCATAACAATATGTTCTTTGGTGAGCACATTGAACGCCGGCAGGGCCTCAGTCGCCCAATATCCACCCTCGGGCTGCCGTGCTCAGTGCCGGAATCAGACCCTGAAATACTAGGAGGAGTCGACTGTGTCTGTACGAGTAGCTATCAACGGTTTTGGCCGCATTGGCCGCCAGGTGTGCAAGGCCCTGTTTGAGAATTTCGCCGACGAGGTCGAGGTTGTAGCGGCAAATGACCTCACCGACGACGCAACACTGGCCTATCTGCTGAAGTACGACAGCGTCTATGGCGTCATGGATGCCGATATCACCGATGGCGACGGCGAGATCATCGTCAACGGCAAGGCCATCAAGAGCCTCTCGGAGCGCGACCCGGCGAACCTGCCGTGGGGCGACCTCGGTGTCGACGTTGTCCTCGAGTCCACCGGCTTCTTCCGCAAGCCGGACGAAGCCCGCAAGCACATCACCGCCGGCGCCAAGAAGGTCGTCATCTCCGCCCCCGCGGGCGGCAAGTCCGACGACCTGGTAACAGTCGTTCTGGGTGTCAATGATGACGCCTACGACCCGGCCAAGCACAACCTGATCTCGAACGCCTCCTGCACCACCAACTCACTGGCGCCGATGTGCAAGGTTCTGCACGAGAGCTTCGGCATCATCAACGGGATCATCACCACCGTCCATAGCTACACCTCCGACCAGAACCTGATGGACGGCCCCCACAAGGACCTCCGCCGGGCCCGCTCGGCGGCCGAGAACATCGTCCCGACCAGCACCGGCGCGGCCTCGGCCATCGGCGTGGTCATCCCGGAGCTCGACGGCAAGATGGACGGCATCGCCCTGCGCGTGCCCACACCGACCGGCTCGGTGACCGACTTCGTGCTCAATGTCGAGAAGGCGACGACGGTGGAAGAGATCAACGCCGCCTTCAAGGCTGCCGCGGAGGGCGATCTGAAGGGCTACCTCGAGTACTCCGAGGCCCCGATCGTTCGGGCCGACATCGTCGGCAACCCGCACTCGTGCATCTTCGATGCCGAGTACACCAAGGTCATCGACGGCACGCTGGTCAAGGTGCTCGGCTGGTACGACAACGAGTGGGGCTACGCCTCGCGCACCGCGGAACTGATGGTCAAGCTGGGCAAAGGTCTCTGCGGCTGCTGCTGCTGCGGCGGCTAGGCGAGTGCCTGCCCGTAGCGCGGTGTGGTGATGACTCACCCGCCGCCATAATATGGAACCTGCCCAAGCGGAGGCGGATGGTGTCACGTCCGCCTCCGCACTGTATCCGTAGGCCGCGACACTCCCACGAATGGGGGCACTCCCATGCACAAGGCGACAATCCTCGACCGCGACATCGCGGGCAAGACGGCTCTCGTACGAGTAGACTTCAACGTTCCCTTGACCGACGGCACCATCGACGACGACACCCGCATCGANNCGAGGCAGCCCTGCCCGGCATCAACTACCTGATCGAGCAGAACTGCAGAATCATCCTCTGCGCCCACCTGGGACGCCCCGACGGCCAGGTCAACCCCAAGTACAGCCTCCGGCCCTGTGCCGACCGCCTTGCGGAGCTGCTCGAGAAGCCCGTGACCTTCGTCGATGACTGCATCGGCCCGAAGGTCGCCGAGGCCGTCGAGGCAGCCGTGCCGGGCGATGTCATCCTGCTCGAGAACACCCGCTTCTACCCGCAGGAGGACACCAAGGACGAGAGCCTGGTCATCGAGTTTGGTGAGAAGCTCGCGGCGCCGGCCGACTTCTACGTCAACGACGCCTTCGGGGCCTGCCACCGCAACCACGGCTCGACCTTCGGAGTGACGAAGTTCCTGAGCCCCTGTGTGGCCGGTCCGCTCGTCGAACTCGAGATCGACCAGCTCACAAAGGTCTTCAATGCTCCGCCGGAGGGCTTCGTCGTCGTCCTCGGCGGGGCCAAGGTCAAGGACAAGATCGGCGTCATCCGGTCACTGTTGCCCAAGTGCGAGAAGATGCTCATCGGCGGGGCGATGTCATGGGCGTTCTTCAAGGCCCGCGGCATGCAGATCGGCGCGTCACTTTGCGACGACGAGAGTGAGCAGTTGGCCCGCAAGCTCGATCAGGAGCTGGCCGACAAGCTCGACAAGCTGGTCTTCCCCATTGATGTGCACATGCGCAACACCGCCGACCCGGACGAGAAAGCGCAGGTCCCCGCGGACGGCATTCTACCCGGTTGGGATGCGCTCGACATCGGTCCCAAGACGGCGAAGCAGTACGCCGACATCGTCCGTGCCGCGAAGACGGTGTTCTGGAACGGCCCGATGGGCAAGTTCGAGGACAAGCCGTTTGACGAGGGCACGCTCGCGGTCGCCAGGGCCATGGGCGAGTGCCCGGGCTTCAACGTCGTCGGCGGCGGTGATTCGGTCTCCGCCGTCAACCAGATGGGCGTTGCCGAGGCTATCGATCATATCTCGACCGGCGGCGGCGCCTCGCTCGAGTTCCTCGAGGACGGCAAGCTGTCGGCCGTCGAAGCGCTTGACGACAAGTAACTCCACTACACGCCACAGGCGATAGACCCGGGGCCCCGTGGGCAGCAACAGCCGCGGAGCCCGGAGGAGGACGACAATGCGTACACCGATCATGGCTGGAAACTGGAAGATGAACAACACCAACTGCGCCGCAGTCGAGCTTGCGAAGGCAGTGGTCGAGGGCAGCGCGGGCGTCAAGGGGTGCGAGATCATCCTCGCCCCACCGACCACCGCGCTCTCGGTTGTCAATGAGGTGACCAAAGACTCCCCGATTGCCGTCAGCGGGCAGAACATGTACTGGGAGGAGTCCGGCGCGTTCACCGGCGAGGTCTCAGCGCAGATGCTGCTCTCATGCGGCTGCGAGTACGTCATCCTGGGCCACTCCGAGCGGCGCGGCCGGTTCGGCGTCATCGAGGAGGGCTTCACCGAGGAGCTGCAGTCTGTCTTCGGTGACAACGATGCCACCGTGGCGAAGAAGCTCAAGGCCGCCGCGGACGCGGGCCTGAAGCCGATCGTCTGCTGCGGTGAGCTGCTCTCGGAGCGCGAGAAAGGCATGACCGACGCCATCGTCGGCGACCAGGTCCGCGCATTCCTGGCCGGTTGCACCACCGAGCAGTTGCAGGCCACCACCATCGCCTATGAGCCCGTCTGGGCCATCGGCACCGGTGAGGTCTGTGACGCCGATGAGGCCAACCGCGTCTGCGGGCTCATCCGCGGCGTTGTGGCCGAGGTCGCCGGGCAGGAGATTGCCGATGCCATGCGCATCCTCTACGGCGGCAGCGTCAAACCCGATAACGTCGAGGGGCTCATGGCCTTGCCGGACATCGATGGCGGGCTGGTCGGCGGGGCATCGCTGAAGGCCGACTCCTTCTGCGCGTTGATTGCGGCGGCCGCGAAGTCCGCCGGCGGCGGCTGTTGCTGCTGCGGCGGGTAGCCGCTACCGGTAGGGGACGAACATCGTGAAAGCGTAGTTATTGCGGGGGGCCGCATGCAACTGTGGCCCCCCGCGTTTGTTGATCGAGGATGGTATCTCCTACTTCAGGCCCTTGACGAAATCACTCGTCTCCGCGAGTTTCCAGGTCGAGGCATGGTCGCGTGAGACCATCACTGCCGCATTGTGGTAGTACTGCGGGTAGTCGTCCTGGTAGCTCTTGGTATCCGTCCAGTAGCTGTATGCCAGGTAGAGATTGCCCCGGCGGTCGACCGTCAGCTTGTGGTAGTAGATCGAGTAGCCCGGCACCGGCGGGATGAGCATCGGCTGTGCGGGCCCCCAGGGGCCGTCCTTGGGCTTCTTCTGCGTCGAGAGCGCCGCGTATATCTGGTTGGGCCAGTGCTCATCGACGTTGCGCCTCCATTGCCTGAAGGCGATATGGAGGCTATCCTCGTCGTCACAGACCAGCGAGATGTAGGTCTGCCGGCCGGTGCCGTCGGCGTCGGTCTTGTCGTCGATGTAGCCGGCGTCGAGGGTGTTGACGATGTCCGTGAAGCCGCCGTAGGCGTCGTTGGGCTTGAGTGACCGGCGGTACCTGAAGTTGTCGCCGTGCGCGCCGGTCACGACATGGATGTAGCCCTCGGAGTCCAGGCAGACGGCGGGCACGTTGTGGACGTCATTGACCGGGGCGCCGTAGCCGAGCAGCACTTTCTCCCCCAGCGTGCCGGTGGCATGGTCATAGGTGGCGATATAGGAGGGCACTCCGGGCGTATCGTCCGGCGCCACCTCGCCCCAGACGATGTGCGTCTTCCCGTCGCGGGTGGCGGTGGATGCCGGGGCGCCCGAGTGCTGGCACGAGCCGAGGCACTCCTCGCTGATAACGATCGGTTCGCCCAGCTCGAGCCTGCCGTCGACCTTCTTGGGTAGCAGCATCTGCAGGCGCTGGTAGGAGCAGAATGTCGCCGGGTGCTCCTTGAGGAAGACGTAGTTGAGCACTGCCGGTGGCGCGTCCGTGGCGTTGTGGCCGGTGAATTGCTCGATATCGAAGCCGCCGTCCTCCATCGTGTAGAGCTGCCAGCTCCGGCCGCCATCCGGCGTGTAGATGAGCGCGACCACCGGAGGGTTGTCGGTGCGCGTCACGCGGACGATGGTATAGGCTCCGCCGTCGCCGTCGAACGCCCACTTGGCGGCCATCGAGCCGGCGCCCATGTAGACACCCCGGAAGTTCGGATAGAACTCGCCCAGCGCGCTCCAGAAGCTCCGCCGGACCCATTCCCCATCCTCGAACAGCGTGAGCGCGCCCGAGTAGTACTTGTTGGCGGTTCGATCCCGGATGAATGGACGGTTGTCCGGGTCGAAGTAGACCTCATTGGCGATGTAGTCGGGTGCGTAGCCGAACTGGTAGTTCTCATGCTGATATGGCTTGAGCACGATCGGCAGGTCAAGTGTCTGCGAGACCGGCGACTGCCCGACGCGCACCTGGATGCCGGCGCTGGCGATGAGTGCGGGGTTCGTCTGGCTCCGGGCGACCAGGTAGGCGTCGAGAATCGCTCCCGGCGTAGCGGCCGCATCCACGGCGACGGTCACGGGCACGATCTCTCCCCAGGGAGTGATCGGGTGCGGTACGGTTGGGGGGGTGGGGAGTGAGTACGCCAGGCTCGCGGGCGGGGTCTGTGGCTCGATTGAGAAGACCAGGTCATCCTCATGGCCCCTGGGCCTGATCAGTTCGAAGTCGATCACCGTGCTCGCACCCGGCTGGAGGTAGCGGACACCGGTATGGGGCATCAGCACGCCCCTTGATATGGTGGCGTCGAAGTAGGCCCCCTCCTCCATGGTCCAGGTCTTGAGCCCCGGCACGGTGATGCGCACGTCGCACCTGGCGATGTCGAAATGCCACACGCCGTCGCGATTGCCCACATCCGCGGCCACGGTGAACTGCTGGTCATCACCGGTATTGGAGAGGTCAAATGTGTGGAGCACCCGGCCTGCGGCATCGACAAGCGGCATCTGCTGCCGGCCGGGATCGTGAAGGGCCTGTGCGGTGATGGTGAACTCGCCCGCGGGCGGAGCGAAGTAGAGCCGCCCGGAGATGGCGCCGTCGTTGAGCATGATGTCGCCCTCGAGAACATAGTGAGGGCAGTTCGCCNNCCCTCGATGCCGAAGACCGCATCCGAGCTGCCGGTCACATTGAGCCGGTAGGCGCCGGGCATCTCGCAGTTGACGGTCATCTGCGCCGACTGGAGTTCGCCGCCGCCGCCGCCCTTGCCCGGGTTCCCGTCGTCAGGAATGGTCAGTTCTCCGAGCACCTGGCGCTGGGGGCCGGCCAGGGTCGCGGTGAGCGTGTCGGCGCCGTCGTAGATGTTGAGGTCCTTCTTGTAGAGCTTGATGGTCAACTCGCCGCGCTCCGGCTGCAGCATGATGGCTCGTCCGCCCCGAACAACCGGCGGCAGCACCGCGGCATCAGCGACCGAGAGACACAGGCAGACCGCCGCGAGTGTGAGCCACAGAGTCGTACCGACCCGAGGGTATCTCATCTGTGTGACGTCCTCCATCTGTGTGAAGCCCCCGCGCCGTCCCGGACGCTCTCTGCTTTCCAATGGGGTCGGGCGTGCGGGGGCGGAGTGGTGTGTGCTGTGACGGGACTTCACCGGGGCCACGTGATCGACCTCCCCGCAAGAAGCAGGCGCGGGGACGTCTCCCCGCGCCTGGAGGGCGCCGATCAGACCACCGTAGCACTCAGTATCTGTCGGCACACTCGTGGCACACCAGCATTCCCTTCTTCAGCGTGAGCTTCGACTCCATCGTCGGCTCGCGGCAGATGGTGCACTGCCCCCACCTGTCGCGGGCTCCCGGCGACGGCATGGGGTGGCGCGCGGGGCCGACGGTCAGGAAGTCCTCCTCGGGGGCGGAGAGGATGAAGTCGAGTCTGGCCTGGGCGCGGGCGAAGTACTCCTGACGCTGCGCGAACGACGCCGTCCCGCTCTCCAGCAGCTCGCGAAGCTCTGTCAGCCGCGGCGTGTCCGCCAGTCCGGTGTAGGTCACGCCGATGCGGATGCCCTTGCCGTCCCGGCGGTCATAGAACGTGTAGGCGCGTTTGCCGTAGTCGCGGACGATGAGGGTACGCTTTCCAAGGGTGCAACCCGCCACATACTGGATGGCGTCCAGGGCCGAGTCGACGCTCTCAGCGACAACCACGAGTTCATCCGTGTGTGGGCGCGGGCACTGGAGCATCCGCAGCGCCCACCGGGCAATGCGGAACCCCAGGGCCAACGACGGGCAGAGGTGCCCGTGGAAGGCTGCCACGTCCTCGATGCCGATGCTGGCCGGAGCGATCCCCGGTCCGGTTGCTGTGTCCACGTTCTGCATTCCCTGGACGCACCTTACGCCGCGTGCTTGCGCTGAGGCGCTGCGGTTATCTGCTGCATGCTGTTGGCTTGGGCGCGTCAGCATTAACTGGTCCACATCAGGTGGGGGGCGGCCCAATCCAGTTTACTAGGTTGTGTAGTATGTAGACTCCCGACAGGCCCTCCGAGTTCCATCAATTTCGTGGATTTGCGTCACAAAATAGACGCATAAGCGTGGTCTGACGGATGGGGCGCGTGCGGTGACGGTGCTCTACAGGCCGGCATCGCGGAGGAATGACTCGTCAGCGAGGATCTCGACGGGCGGGCCGTCGCGGAGGATGCGGCCTTCAGCCATGACGGCCATCCGCGTGCAGAGCTGCGAGGCGAGGTCGAGATCGTGGGTGGCGATGATCATCGTGCACGGGAAGCCGTCGAGCAGCGCGATCAGTTCGCGTCGGCCGCGTGGGTCAAGCCCGGCGGAGGGCTCATCGAGCACGAGTACCTCGTTGTCGGTGACCAGCACGGAGGCGATGGCGACACGCTTCTTCTGCCCCAGGCTGAGATCGGTCGGGCTCTTGTGCTCGGCCCATCCCATGCCGACGGCCTCGAGAGATTCGGAGACCCGTCGACGGACCTCGACCTCCGGGTGACCTGCATTGACCGCGGCGAAAGCGACCTCGTCGAAGACCGTGGGCATGAAGAGCTGATCGTCCGGGTTCTGGAACACAAGCCCGACACGACGGCGGATGGCCTTCACTGTGCTCTCAGACAACGGCATGCCGAGGACGCAGATCGAGCCCGAGCCGTGCAGCAGACCATTCAAGTGCAGCATCAGCGTCGACTTGCCCGCCCCGTTGGGACCGATCAGGGCCAGGCGCTCTCCCGCCTCGACGCTCAGGTTGATGTCGTCGAGCGCAAGCGTGCCGTCGGGATAGCGGAAGCTGAGGCCACTGATCTCTATCGCTGCGTCCACAACAACCACCCCAACGCCCCCGCGGCGGCAACCAGCATGAGCAGTTCAGGCAGAGACAGCGCGCGCCATGCAGTGATTGCCAGGCGGCCCGCGTAGCCCCTGGAGCAGAGCGCGAACGCCTGCCATTCGGCTCTGCGGCCGAGGCGGACAATCAGTACG
>DPJP01000028.1 GCA_003542955.1 Armatimonadota bacterium | reverse complement strand
GCACCTCGTGCGGCCCCTCCCCACGCATACGCCGCGCAACTCGTGCGGCCCCTCCGCGCCCATTCCTTCTCAGCTATTGGAGCTGTTGACGACAATACACTCCCCGACGATGGCGGATGACTCATCGGAGGCCAGGAATACCGCGATGCTCGCGATTTCCTCCGGCCGGGTCAGGCGCCGCAGCGGGAGGCTCGCGTTATCCAGCGGCTGCCCCGGCTGCCAGCCGATCATCTCCGTGGCGACCCCGCCCGGCGCGATAGCGTTCAGCCGCACACCATGCGGCGCCAGTTCCTTGCCCAGTCCACGCGTGAGGCCGACGACGCCCCACTTCGAGATGCCGTAAGGGATGGGCGCGCCGCGAAAGCCGAAATCGGAAGCGATGTTGACGATCACCCCGGAGCCCTGCTCCTGGAGCAGCTCGCCGGCGGCGCGGCAGATGAAGTACACCCCGCGCAGGTTGATATCCAGCACGAAATCCCACTCATCGACAGGCTCAAGGTCCGGGGCGCGCAGCACGCCGGCATTGTTGACGACGATATCGAGCCCGCCGAGGGCCTCCCTGGCGGCCACCAGTCGCTCGTGTGCGCCGGCCGCGTCGCGGACATCCCAGGCCATCGTCACCACGCGCGTGCCGGCCTGCTCGATCTGGGCGGCCGTCTCGGCCAGGGAATCGACCTCGCGGGCCGTGATCGCCACATCGGCGCCTTCCTGCGCGAAGCGCGCCGCGATGGCCTGCCCGATGCCGCGGCTGCCGCCGGTCACTATCGCCTTTGCGCCCTGCAGACGCTCCATGGTGTCTCCCCCGCTCACTGCGGCCAGGTGAAGTTGTGTTGTGGCTCGTACCCGAGCAGGCAGCGCGCTCTGTCGATGCAGTGCCACTCCTGCTGGCCCGGCAGCGAGAGTGTCCCCTCGGCGAAGAGCTGCCCGAGGCCGGGGTAGAAGCTGTCGAGCGTGCTCACGGGGTCACCGAAGTACTGCAACGGGTCGACTGAGCACAGCGGTGAATCGGCGGCCACGATGGCCAGGTGCAAGCCGGGCCCGAAGGGGGCATCCACGGCAAGCGCATGCGCCTGCGCGACATCGCGGACATCGACACCGTGGAAGAGCTTCGTCAGTTGCCGATCGAGAGGAGCATCCTCCGGCGCGATCCATCCCGGTCGCAGGCAGATGATGCTCAGGCCATAGCGCTGTGCCGCGTACAGGCACAGCTGCTCGCCGAGCTTCTTGCTCAGGCCGTAGAGGTCCATCGGCTCGCGCGGGAGGTCCTCGTCGATGGGCAGATACGGCGGCGGCATCGGCGTGCGACCGGTGGCGTTGATTGAGGATGTGAACACGACGCGCCGCACGCCGGCCACCCTGGCCCCTTCGAGGATGTTCTGCGTGCCCGTCACATTGATCTCAAACAGCGCGTGGTCTCCGGCCGCTTGCCAGGCGGCGCCGTGGAGGGCGGCGACATGGACGATGGCGTCCATGCCCTGACATGCCTGAGCGACCAGCTCGGGGTCGCGGAGGTCGCCCTCGATAGACGGGAGCCCGTCGCCGGGATCGCTCATCTCCAGATGGGTGACATTGTGGCGTTCGGTCAAGAGCGGCGTCAACCGTCGGCCGACCAGGCCTCCGCCGCCGGTGAGTAGCACGTTGAGCCGCTTTGTCGCGCCGCCACCCATAGGGTCATCTCCATCGAGCGTGGTATTGCGTGGGTTGGTCTGATTCCTTTCGTCGGCACACGTGCGACACCTGCGCTCTGGACTTGACGGGAGGGACATGCGCACCCGGCGCGGAAGGTGGGTGCAGGAGTTCGGTCAGGGCGCGGCTCATGCGTCGAGTGGTCGTGAACCCATTGCCGACGTGCAGGGGGACATCGCGATAGGCACACCGTGGGTGCGGCTCGTGGTCGTTGGACTGGCAGCCATCGCGCTGGGCGGCTGCGGCGCCACTCTGGTTGTCACGCCGGACCAGGGCGTTAACCTCAACATCGCCGACCGGGCATGGGACCCGAACCGGCCCGACCCGGACATCGGGTGGTGTGGCGAGGCATGCATCCAGATGGTCCTCGGATACTACGGCCTGAACCTCACGCAGCGGGCGATCAATGAGGCCGGTGATCCGCCGCAGGCCGATTTGTGGTCCGATGACATGGACAGGGCCATGGACGTGTTGGGCGCGCACTCCATCAATTGGCCCGAGGACAACGAGGACATGGCGGCGCTGATCACCTGGATTCGTACACAACTGCGCCTGGGCTACCCGGTCATCTGCGGAGTCAAGATCTACCCCGATGAGATGCCATCCTGGGATATCGACCACTATGTGCTCGCCGTCGGCTATGACGCGGACAGGCTGCTGCTGAACACCCAGCTGGACATGGACGGGCAGATCTGGGTGAGTGATGCCCAGCTGCAGTCCACCAGTCCGGGGTACTCGTTCGCCAACCGGTATGACACCTACTACGCACGGGCGGTCACCGGGGTCGACTGACATGCGCGTGGGTTAGGCCACGCGCCCGTGGAGGAGACATGATGAGACATCTGACGGCCGCAATCTTGCTCGCAGCTCTGACATCCGCATGCTGGGCCGGGCCCGCAACCGTTGTCGATGGCGGTACGGTTGCCACCATCATCGTGCGGACCGGGCATGCATCCGAGGAGATAATCGCCGCGCGCGTGCTCGCCGACGCGGTGGCCCGCATGACCGGGCGCGTCATGCCCATCCTGATTGAGGACGGCTCGCGCTGCGAGGTGCTCAACCAGGCTACCGGCGCATTCGAGAAGGTCTCGGCGCCCGAGAACCCGACCCCGGCCGTGCACCTGGGGCGCACCGAGCTGGTCGAGACGCTGCTGGGCCCGGAGCTGGAGAAGCTCGATCAGGACGGCTTCATCATCCGCGGGATGAACGGGAATCTGCTCATCGCCGGGCCGACGCCGTGGGCGACCGGTTTCGGGGCGTACGCCTTCCTCGAGGATCACTGCGGGGTGCGGTGGTACCTGCCGGGGGAGGTGGGCGAGTTCACCCCCCGCCGGGAGACGCTGACCTTCGTGCATATCGACGATACGCAGGAGCCGGCCTACCTGATGCGGCTGTTCTCCGGCATCAACACGTACGCGGCGAGGGACCGCTTCGGGCGGCCGCTGTCGACGGGCTGGCGCGAGTGTAACCGCATCCGGGGCCGCTACCAGTTCCACCACAACCTCTGGAAGCTGCTCGACCCGGAGGTCTACGGCGCAGAGCATCCGGACTGGTACCCCTTCGTGGATGGGCAGCGGCGGCCGCCGAAGAAGAACTCATCCTCCGGCTGGCAGCCGTGCATGACCAGTGAGGGCGGTATCAACCAGATCATCCAGAATATCATCGCCTACTTCGATGAGCACCCGGAGGAGAACTCGGTCTCGATCGCCCCCAACGACGGCGGCGGTTACTGCAACTGCCCGGACTGCCTGGCGCTGTCTGAGAACGTCGGCAGCCCGAGCGGGACGGAGGAGAGCCGCTCGCGGCTCTTCTGGCAGTTCGCCAACCGCATCGCCGAGGGCGTAGCGCAGAAGCACCCCGACAAGATCATCGGCACGCTGGCCTACTCCTACTCGAAGTCGCCCTATGAGGGCCTAAAGCTGCACCCGAATATCATGCCCTTCTATGTGGGTACCACGGCCTCCTATCGCGACCCCGAGGCGAAGGCCGAGCGGCTGGCCGACATCGATCAGTGGAGCACCACCGCGCGGCAGTTCGGAATCTATGAGTGGTACTTCGGCGCCGGGTACTCGATTCCGGTGCCCTACAGCCGTTACCTGGCCGAGTCGCTTCAGTACGCCCATGAGCACGGCGCGAAGGCGCTCTACAGCGAGGTCTATCCGAACTGGGGGCTGGACGGCTACAAGGTCTGGGTGTTCTCCAAGCTGCTGTGGAATCCTGAGCGGGATGTCGAGAGCCTGATCGCCGACTTCTGCACCAACTACTTCGCCGAGGCTGCCGAACCGATGCGCAAGTACATTGACCTGTGCGAGACGCTCGGGGAGCAGCGCGTCACCCGGATCGACCCAGAGACCGGCAAGGAGCAGTGGTACTTCTTCCGCGACCCCGAGCAGTTCCTCCGCTGGCCCCCCGAGCGTATCGCCGAGGCGGATGGCTACCTCGACGAAGCGCGCGGACTGGCTCGGAGCGAGACGACGCGCGCGCATGTGGACTACTACGCCGACTCCTTCGGCCTGACGAGCATCCTCGCCAGGCGTTACAGCGCCGGCGCGCTGGCATGTGAGAGTGCGACGGACCTCGGCGGGTTGGGCGATGCGCTCAGCGCGCTGGGATCGATTGCCGGGCCGGAGCTAGACCACGCCCTCTACACACAGTGGGTACTCCGTGACGCCTGGCAGGTGACGGAGCCCAACGAGGCCCTCCACGGACCCGTCACGAAGGCCCGCGCCATGCTGGCGGGCGCCATCACGCAGCAGGCATACCGGCAGCTCCGCGGGCGCAGCGACGTCACACCGGATGCCTTCCGGGCGGCCATTGTCGGCGTGGCGACGGAGGCCCTCGGCGGGCGCGAGCCGACGGCGGGGGAGAAGCAGGTGCTCGACGAGGTGCTGTACTCGGCGGGCCGCGTCGCCATGGCGCACCGGACGGCGAAGGCCCCGGTCATCGACGGCAGCCTCGGAGATGACTGCTGGCTGCTCGACGCCGCCGGGAAGGCAGTCACCGCCTCGAGCGGCTTCTTTGTGCTGCGGACAGGCACTCCGGCGCAGTTCACCACCGAGTTCCGGATGCTCCATGACGGCAAGCGCCTCTATGTCGCAGCCCGGTGTGACCAGGTCAAGCCCGAGAACGCACCGGAGTTCTATGTATCATCCTCCGGCCGCGACGGCCGCGTGTGGGATGATGATTCGATCGAGTTTCTGCTCAACCGCCCGGAGACCACCGACCCGGACGACTTCTTCCAGGCTATCATCAACTGCGAGCCGACGCCGAACATCTACGATATGCTCCGCAAGGACAAGGCCTGGAATGGCGATATCGAGGCCGCGGTGTTGCGGATTCCGGGCCAGGGCTTCAAGATGGAGTTCTCGATCCCGTTTGCAGACCTCGGGATCGACCCGGCGGAGGACAGGTTCCTGAAGATGAACTTCGTGCGCAACGTCGTCGGCGCGCGCGAGTACCTGGAGATATCCAACTGGTTCCCGACCTCCGCCGGCAACTGGGAACTGGATTCGCGCGGTTGGCTGATACTGCAGTAGGGCTTGGACACAGACAATCCTGCCGGAGCCGCACTGGAGGCACCCATGGTCAGATTCATCCATACCGCCGACCTGCAACTCATCCTCAGCCCCGGCGCCCCGGATGTGCGGCGCGCGATGCAGGAGGCGCGCTTCGAGACGCTCGGGCGCATCATCGATGTGGCGCGTGAGCGGGAGGTTGACTTCGTTGCCATCTGCGGAGACATCTTCGAGGATGGGCTGCTGGTTAGCGATGATACCGTCCACCGCGCGCTGCGTATCCTCAGCGATGCCACGCCGATGCCGGTCTACATCATCCCCGGCAACCATGACCCGCTGACACCGATGTCGGTCTACAACCACGACGCATTCAGGACCGCGGCCGACAGTGTCGTGGTGCTGAGGACACCCGAACCGGTGCACATCGGCGAGGGATGCACGCTCTACCCGTGCCCCGTGCTGGAGAAGCAGTCAATGCAGGACCCGACGGCGGTGATTGCCCCGCGTAGAGCCGAAGACGGCATCCGCATCGGGCTGGCGCACGGGGCACTCATGATCCCCGAGAAGTACCAGCTCAATGACCACCCGATCCCGCTGGACGCAGCCGAGAAGCGCGGGCTGGACTACCTTGCGCTCGGACACCATCACAGTCAGTACATCGAGGGGGGCCGCGTCGCGTATCCAGGGACGCCGGAGCAGACGGCCTTCGACGACACCGGCGCCGGCTGTGTGCTGCTGGTGGGCATTGATGCTCCGGGCGCTGTTCCAGCCATCGAGTCGGTGCCGGTCGGCACGCTGACGTGGCTCAACTGGCAACGGGAACTCACAGAGCCCGCGGCCGACGCGGTTGACGCGCTGTGTGCGGAGATCGAGGCGCTGCCGGCCCTTGATCGGACGCTGCTGCGTCTGAGGCTGACCGGGACGCTGCAGACCGACAGCATGGAGCGGGTGACGCAGTTCGCGGCATGGCTGGCCCACGCGGGTCTGCTGCGCGCGGAGGTCGATGCCGACATCGGGCTGCTCGAGGAGCTGACGGGGAAGCTGAAGGCCCTGGCCGAGAGCGACGAGGTGATCGCCGGGGCGATAGCCGACCTCCAGCGTCTTGCCGACCTCGACGGCCCTGTTGATGAGACTGCTGAAGTGCCGCCACGCTCCGCGGAGGGACTCATCGCGCTGTGGAATGATGCGCAGTTGCGCGACAATGAAGAGGTGCTCAAAGGGCACGCCGAGGGGTTGACGGCGGCGGATGCGGCGCATGCCGCGCTGCTGGCTCTTGCCGGGTGCGCGCGGGAGGTGGAGGCATGATCCTGCGCAGCGTGACACTTCAGGGCTGTCGGTGCTTCCGCAATCAGGTCGAGGTAGGCGAGTTCGGCGACGGGGTCAACCTGCTGGTGGGGGACAACGAGTGCGGGAAGTCGACCATCGTCGAGGTGGTCGCACGCGCGCTGTTCGACCGCCACGGCACATCCGCGGCACCCGTCAAGGCGCTCCAGCCGTGGGGGACCAATATCGCTCCCGAAGTCGGTATCGAGTTCGAGCATGGTGGTCGGCGCTACAGGCTGGAGAAGCAGTTTCTGCGCAAGC
>DPJP01000419.1 GCA_003542955.1 Armatimonadota bacterium | reverse complement strand
GCAGTACACCTCGCGGGCGCCCTGCTGCTGGCAGGCTGCCTGTCTGCCGCAACACTGCCCAACCACTACCACCACGAGCATCTGCGCTACACGATCAGTTGGCCTGAAGGCTGGCAGAGCCAGTTACCGGAGGATGCACGCTACGGCGTCCAGTATCTCACCGCGCCGGGCATTCCCGGCGTCGATGTCCAGGTGCTGTATGTCTCCACGCCCCGATTGCAGCCTGAGAAGCTACAGGCGGTAGCCGACTCGCTGGCGGAGCGCAATCCCGCGACCCNNCGGGCTGCAGCGTGAATACACCGGTCTTGCCGCCGAAGTCCCCTGCAGAAGCCTCGCCCGCTTCGTCTCCACGGTGGATGGCCTCTTCATTCTGATCGGCAAGGCGCCGGCGACCGGCAGCGAGGCCGCCTGGGCCCAGATCGGGCAGATACTCGCCTCATTCACCCATGACAGCCTCGGAGAGGGCGGCGAGGCGGCGTATGCAACGCCTGCCGGCCCCTCACCCGCACCGCAGACGCCTTCGCCGACACCCGCTCCCGCCTATACCATCACTATCCCCGAGGGCTGGACCAGCGAGCCGAGCGAGGGCGCCGCGGGCAGACTCCTGCGCCTGAGCGGCGGAGCCAACCTGTCCGTCGAGCTGGGCGCCGCGTCGATGGGAACGCTCACACAGGAGCAACTGCAGCAGATTGCCGCCGCGCTGTCGATCGGGAATCCGCTAATGGCGACCCGGATCACGGAGAGCGAGTTGCGGGTGCACGAGGGGATCGGCCGAGCGGTCGCCTACGGCGGGNNCGCCGATGCCGACTGGCAGCAGGTCGTCGACACCGTTCGCAGCTTCACACCGACGCAGCCGGACGGGGACTGAGATCGCCGCGGCTCCGGGGGCTCTCCCTACCCCTCGACCGACGGGCGCGGCTGGAACTGGTCCCTCGCGGGCGGCCAGACCCGGACGAAAAGCTGACCCGCCAGGTAGCCGATGACCACGCCGACGAGAATGTCGGAGATGAAATGCACATCCGCCATCACCCGCCCCAGCCCCACGAACAACGCCGCCCCGTAGAACCACCAGCGCCATCGCGGGAAGTAGGCCGAGGCCACGGCGGCCAGCATGAAGCAGTAGGATGTGTGCCCCGACGGGAACGAGTGGTAGCCCGACCCCGGCCCCATGAAGATCGTCACGGCATCGGGATCGGCCACGCCCACCCGGGCGCCCCATGCCTCCGCCTCGTGCGGGCGCATGCGGCCGGCGAGGTACTTGATGAGTTCGGTGGAGCCCTGCTGGACGATGAATGCGCAGAGGACGGTCAAGGCCATCTGTCGCCACCTGCGGCGTGCGGCCACCACAAGCAGTATGGCCAGCAGCGGGGCGCCGTCACCCCCCAGTTTCGTCGCGGCGCGGTGCAGCNNTGCAGCGCGACAACGACCGGCGCATCCTCTATGGCATCCGCGACTCGCTCGAAGGCCGCATCGAAGTGCAGCATGCCCGCGACCGCCAGCGCGGCGGCGGACACGAGCACAAGGCAGAGCGAGCTGCTCGGCCACTGCGATGGCGCCGAGAATCGCGCCTTCGTGGGAGGTGCAGGCGGCTCCATTGGTGTATTGACCCCGAATAGTGGGCTTCGCACGCAGGGAACGGTACGCTGCACATTGTAGCAGGCCCCGTCCCTGCCTGCAAAGNNGTACACGGACTGGATGGCGTCACCCTCGGATGGAGCCGTCTGGCGCCGAAGGCGTCAGTCGGCCGCAGCCCCCAGAACGTGGGAACGAATGGGGCACTGCGCTCGTCTGTTCCGGGAAGAGCCGCGAACCCACCACCGGCGGGGGCCGTCTCGGGCCTCTTGTGATGCATGGGGTCATCGACGCGGCCGGTGTCCGCAACCGTGCCGCGCTCCGGTGGTTACGAGAGGGGGCGTGCCGAAAGCGCACTGACCGTCGGGGTTACCGATTTGCAGCGGTTCAAGCAGGAACTCCGGCCATAGTGGGAGAATAGTGCACAGGGGATGGACCGACGGTGATGCTCCTCTCGGTCCAGGGGGGCGTCGGCCGGCTATGTCCATACGGGCACGCCGGACGGTCGAGATACCTCGGGCCGCGGTGACGAAATCATCCCGCGTCGCCCATCCCGGGCGGGACTTGCACCGCGGAGTACGAGCGATGTGATGTCGGAGGTGCCGCCGGAAAACGCTGGTGCAGTGTTCAGGCCTGCGCGCGATATCGATGTCGCATTCCATGGAGGTGGGGATAGAAGCGGTGGGGTTATGGGGTGTGCCTCTGCAGTTGTACTCACGATCACATTCTGCTCAGTCGAGACGTACCGGGACGCACACAATCNNTATGTCCACGCTGGGGTCGCGAATAACTGGTGCCAGGAACGAGGCGGGTCTCACTCAGCAGGGACTCGCGGACGCCGTTGGCAGGAGTGTCCACGCCATCCGCAAGTGGGAGCGCGACGAGAACGAACCCTCGATCGAGTTGCTCACGGTGATAGGCGAAGTGACGGGGGTATCGCTGAGTTTCCTGGTCGGTGATGCCGAATCCGAGGGGCTCAGTGAGGCGGAGAAGACCAGGGCCGCCCTGGCGCGTATACACCGGCGCATCGAGTGCATGAGTGATGCCTCAGGTGAGCCGGGCGATATGCCCAAGCATGCCGGCGTCGAGGCCCTTGCCGACAGTGAGCTGTTCCGCCGTGAGTACCAGCCCACCGATGACGAGCTTCACATGCTCCGTCACTGCGTCATCAGCCGAAGTGACGGAACTCACCTGACCGTCGACACCATCAACGGCGCCGTGGCATTGCTCGAGGCAATTCGGCGGGCCGAGGCAGCGCGGTCCTAGCTCGACAGGCCAATCCCCGCGCATCGAGTGATATCCGTCNNCGGGCCTCGCATGACAATCAGCGGCTACAATCACAATCAAAACGCCCTCCCGTCTCTCCGGTTGGGGAGCAGGGAGGGCGTTTGAGTTCCGTGCTGCACATCGGCGGCGCGGCCGGACCATCAGTGGCCGGTGAGCACCACGTCGGCACCCACAGCCGCCGCGTGCGGTGGCCGGTGTCTAGACACCAGCGGCGACAACGGAGTCGCCGTCGGCAAGGCCGATGACCTTGACGCCGCCGGCGGTGCGGCTGCGCATCGGGATGTCATCGACAGGAGTCAGGATCGCCTGGCCCTGTGCCGTGGCAACCAGCACACGCTCACCTTTCCCCAACGGTACCGA
>DPJP01000195.1 GCA_003542955.1 Armatimonadota bacterium | reverse complement strand
GGGGGGGTGAGGCCTGCGCGCGGGCCCCGGGATGGACTACTGGGCGCTTGCGGGTGCCGCCGCGGGCTTGGCCGCCTGCGGCTTGCGCTTCTCGGCATCGCGCTGGGCGTCGGTCTGTACGGTGACGTCGCTCACCTTTACACTCCCCGCGCCGTCGGGCTCGTACCTCCGGTAGGCGATGAGTCGACCGTTGGACCGGACCTTGTACAGCACCAGTGGCCGGTTCATGTAGCGACCGCGGCCGGCGGCCCGCTCCGGCGCATCGAAATGCAGCGTGCCGGCGGCATACTGCCTGGCGAAGGCGTCGATGCTCGCGAGACCGCGGTAGGTGCGGCAGACGGCCTCGTCATTGGTTGTGCGCAGTTCGTAGCGGTGCGATCCCGTGGGCAATCCGTCTGAGTGCATGGTGATCATTGACCTTTCTGTGTAGGGGCGGGCTGTGAGCATGCCCGCCCCGTTGTGAGTGGGTGGGTGGACGGCGGGGGTGTGGGACGTGGGGTGTGNNCGGGCTCCCTCGTGAGGCCCCTCCCCGCGGCGCGGCGGCCTCGAGCAGCCCCTCCAGAACGACGGGTAACGGCCGGGGTGTGGGACGTGGGGTGTGGGGTGTGGGAACGGCAACGGCTGGGCGGTGAGGCGCGACCATTTCGGCGGAGAACCCCAAACAGCGTCGGGCAAGGATGCCCGACCTACCCGCAGCCCGAGAGTCGGAGCCGAAACGGCGTCGGGCGTGGATGCCCGACCTACCCGCAGCCCGAGAGCCGGAGCCGAAACGGCGTCGGGCAGGGATGCCCGACCTACCCCGGGCCGGCGGTGCAATCCTGCAGCACGTACTGCCCGTCGGGCTGCGCGATCATCGGCCCGCCGGTCCACTCGCCGTCGACGACGATACCGCCCGGAGCAGCATCCTCCTCGTAGCTGTTGAGGAACAGGCCGACATGACCCGACGGGGCCCGGGTATGCACGGCCTCGCACTCGACGATGCCGCGGCCCGCACGCGCGTTGTTGCTGTCGAGGAAGATGACCACGTCATCGGGGATGTAGTCGGTGCTCGCCCCGGTGATCGGGTGGACGTAGGTCTCGTCATTGATGTCGATGTTGACGCCGTAGAGCCGAGTGAGCTGGCCCTCGAGGATCACCGTGTCATAGAGCACGTCGATGCCGGCCATGACGGCATTCTGATCGAGGTAGCCGCGCGTGGTCGAGTTCATGAGCGCGGTGTCGATGATGCAGCCGACGGCCCTGGCGGCGTTCTTGGCATCCACGAAGTCGCCGCGGATGCCCTCGAGGTTGGCCCGCGCGGCAGCCTCATCCGCGCATGCGGTACTCCAGTCGTAGGCGTTATTGGCGATCAGGGACGCCTCGCTGACTAGGAGCAGCTCGGAGTACTCCTCATTCAGGCCGGGCGGGTAGTAGGACTTGACGCCCTGGAGGGCCTCCGCGCGCATCCACTCGACAAAGCGCTCGAAGCGCAGCCGGAGGCTCCTGAGAGAGTCGGCCACCTGGAAGTTGGCGCGGTTCTGCAGCGACTCGCCGGGAGCGCGCATGTCCTTGAGCGTCTCGGGGTCGATCCTGATCGCGTCGCGCCAGGTCTCCCCCATGAAGGTGACGACGGTGTCGGTGGCGCCGTCTTCGAAGTGAGCCGGCCCGGTGCGGGAGTTCACCCGCCCGCGCTGGCGGCTGTAGGTGTGCACGTCGTAGCTGACAGTCGGCCCCGGCGCCTTGCTGGGGATCGTGTCAAAGTACCTGCCCAGCGGAGTCTGCACCGTGTCGAAGTTGTACCAGGCCGTCTGGATGGCCGTCGGTCGGAGTGCAACGGGTACTGCCATACGCATTCACCTCCTGTTGGTCTCACGAGGACTCGAAGCCCTCGTCGGCCATATCCACGGCCTCGTCACCGTGCTGTGGTGTGATGATGCTGATGCCGTCGGGGTTGGGGGTCAGCTCGGAGAACTGCACGATGAGCAGCTCATCGTCAACGGGAGAGACGTTGAAGTTGACGTCCGCGGAGCGGATCGAGCCGTTGACCACCACCGTCGCAGGCAGCGTGGCGCCGGTCGTGTCGCCGGCACTCAGCCGCGTGTCGTGGGCTGCCTTGAGCATCCCGACGAGGCGCGGATGCTTGAAGCGATCGTTGGCGACATCCACACAGCCGTTCTCGGTCACCTCGACCCAGTCATCGACATTCAGACCCGAGGCGTTGTTGGTCACGGTGATGGTGTTGGTGTTGTAGTCGATCAGGGTGATGGCTCCGAGGTCGGTGCAGCCGGCGCTGGGTCCGCTGACATCGATGGCGTGGACGGTGTCGCCGACCTTGAACGGCTCGGCGTCATCGACGACGAAGCGGGTGACGGGGTCGGTGGCGACGACATTCACGCGGGTGCGGCGGATTGGCATCCAGATGCCGTGATCGTGGGCCGAGCCCGTGAAGCATGGCGCCATTGGTGTGGCAGCGGGTGTGACGAACTCCGTGTGATCGAGCGGGTCGGTGCAATCGGCGCCGATCTGGACCGAGAGCGACCTGTCGATCTGCTGAAACGTGCTGCCCAGGTTGACTTCGTTAGCCTGGTAGCGCACGTCATAGTCGGGCATTGTGTTTCACCTCCGTGGTGTGTTCTGTGGGGTGTGGGGAGTGGGGTTGGGGGC
>DPJP01000317.1:8427-22098 GCA_003542955.1 Armatimonadota bacterium | reverse complement strand
GATGTCCGACCTCAAAGGCCGCATCGAGCGAGATGAGAACTCATTGCAGAAGCTTGCCGCGGCAATCCCCGGCTTCAAGGGGTACCGCGAGCAGGAGATACGCCGGACGGCCGACCGGCTGCTGCGCGATCACCTCGTCAAGCTGCTGGACGCAAGCCGAAGCAAGCTGCAGCGCCAGTTGCGCGATGCAGGTATCGGCGACCTGCAGATGGTGCACACGCTCGAGCGCACCGAGCGCCGCCTGACAAGCCTGCGCGACCGCGTCGACCACGCCTCCTACGGCGAGAGCGGGCTCTTTGACGCCGTGAAGGTGCAGGCGGAGGAACTCGACAGGATGTATNNGGATACCATCGGCGCGATCGATGGCATCATCGAGCAGATGGGGGCGGCGGAGGACAAGTCGGAACTCCTCGGCAGCCTGCAGGACGAGCTGGACACCTTCGACCAGCTGCTCGACGACCGCGCCGAGGTCATCAGGGATGTCGTGCCGGGAGGCCCCGAGGCGGCTCCGGGCGAGGCCCCCGCTTAGGAAAGCGGCGCAGCGATGAGCACCTTCACGCAGGCCCGGCCGGGCGATGAAGTCACCGTGTCGGGCTTCGACGGGCGCATCACAGCCATCGAGCGCTACCGCAGCCCCGCACTGAACCTGGATATCTGGCAGGTCGAGTACCCGTCGGCGGGCGGGCCGCCGATGGTGTTGCTTCTCGAGGATGAAGTGTACGCAGCGCCGGGCCCGGACGAAGCAGACGCCGAAAGCGCGGCAGTGGAGCAGCAGGAAGACCCGGCAGTGCGGGGCAGCGCGCAGTTCGAAAGAGTGGATCGCAGGGGGCGGCGCTTCGGACGCCGTCGGTTTGAGTTCCATCGCGATGAGACGGCAGTCGAGATCATCTTCGAGCAAAGCGGCAGGCAGATACGAGTATATGGACGGCGGCTGGCGGAGGGCGCGCTGGAGCACTTCCCCGCCTGAAGTCGCAAAGACGGGCGACTGATAGACCAACGCGGATAGTCG
Source organism: Armatimonadota bacterium (assembly GCA_003542955.1). Lineage (GTDB taxonomy): Bacteria > Armatimonadota > Zipacnadia > Zipacnadales > UBA11051 > UBA11051. The sequence continues at coordinate 21,089 of DPJP01000317.1, read as the reverse complement.
GCAACCCAGGCGCGGCAGGCAATGACAGGAGGACAGTCACCATGGCGGGCATAGACGTTATCGAGTGGCGAGATGTCTCGGGCAATGAGATCGTCCACCGGTGGCCGGAGTACGGCCCCGGCACGGTGCAGTTGGGTGCTCAGTTGACGGTCCGCGAGAGCCAGGAGGCCATCTTCTATCGCGACGGCAAAGGCCTCGATGTGTTCAAGGTCGGCAGGCATACACTGACCACGGCCAATGTGCCGCTGCTGCAGCGGATCATCAATATCCCCTTCGGCGGCGAGACGCCCTTCCAGGCCGAGGTCTACTTCGTCAATATGCGGACCTTCACGAACATGAAGTGGGGCACGGCCTCGCCCGTGGTCTTCCGCGACTCCGAACTCGACATGGTGCGCCTGCGCTCCTACGGCGCGTACACCTTCCGGGTCGGCAATTCGCAGCTGTTCGTGAATGAAGTCGTCGGCACCCAGCACATGTACGACACCGAGGCCGTGGCTTCGTGGCTGCGCGACTTCATCTGCGCCAGGCTCAATGACGTGCTGGGCGAGGTCATGGATACCGTGCTGGACCTGCCCAAGTACTATGACGAAATCGGCTCGGCCATGCGTGCCCGCGTCGGGCAGGACTTCCAGAACTACGGGCTGGAGCTGATCGACTTTGTGATCGAGGCGATCACCCCGCCGGATGCGGTGCTCGAGATGATCGACAAGCGCTCCGGCATGGGCGCCGTCGGCGATATGGACCGCTTCATGAAGTATCAGACCGCCCAGGCCATCGGGGACATGCCCAATGCCGAGGGTGGCGGTGGCGCCGCCGGTATGGGGATGGGTCTGGGGGCAGGCGCAGGGATGGGCGCGGCGATGATGGCTGCGATGAGCGGGACCGCGCAGCAACAGCAACCTCAGCAGCCGCAGCCGGCTGCCGCTCCGCCCGCCGCCGAGGATGTCGAGACGCGCCTGACCAAGCTCGCCTCGCTCAAGGAGAAGGGCCTCATCACTGAGGAGGAGTTCGCCCAGCGCAAGGCCCAGATACTCAGCGAGCTGTGAGCGTCTGAAGCCTGCAGAATCGACCGAGGTGAGCCGTTTGAAAGTGATTGCACTCATCGGCAGCCCCCGCAAGGGCGGCAATACCGATTACCTGACCGACGCGTTCTTCGAGGGCGTCCGACAGGTAGACGCGGAGGCCGACTGCGAGAAGCTCTACATGGATGATCTCAACATCCGCCCATGNNGACTTCACCTCGCGGGTGGATACACGGGCCGATGACGAGTTCAGGCGCACCGCGGAGCTGCTGCTGCAGGCCGACATCCTGCTCTGGGGCGCGCCCGTCTACTGGCAGGGCGTCCCCGCCCAGATGAAGTGCTTCGTCGACCGGTGGTCATGCTACTACGCCGCGAAGTGGCTCAACCAGGGCATGGCCGACAAGGTCTGGGCGGTGGTGTGCTGCTACGGGCACCCGAGCCAGGACGAGAGTCACTGGGTCATCGAGCCGATCAAGTACTGGACCCATCGCTGGCGCGGAAACTACATCGGCGACGTCTGCGTCGGTGTGGCGAAGAAGGGCGCCGTGGCACAGATGAGTGATGCAATGGGACGGGCCGTCGAGCTTGGCAGGAAGGCCGCCGAGGCGGCGCAGTAGAGGGCAATCCCGATAACGGTCAGACGGGCGCAGCGGGCATGGACGCCGGCTGCGCCCTGTTGCTTCTGACCCCGTGCAAAGGTGGGATTCGAGTGGGTGAGATCACAGTGCGTATCGCGATTATGGGGTGCATTGCGCTCCTCTGGGTCTGCTGCCGTCCAGCGCCGGCGCAGGGATTCGAGCGCCCCTTCCTGCTCCACCCGCCATTCAGCGTCATCACAACAGCGGAGCCGGAGGCGCTCTTCCAGCGGCGACAGGCCGACTTCGCGAAGGGTGCGGAGGCGCTTGCGGCGATGTACCTGCCCGGCGGCCGCACCAATACCGAGAACGCGACCTTCTACGCCATCCTCACCGACGCCATCCGGGTCTTCGAGGCCAACGGCAACGAGCAATGCCGCGCGGTCGCCATTGGCATGCTGAAAGCGGCGACCGATGAGTGGTACTCGCTGCCGGAGACCGAGTTGCGCTCGCGCATCGACACCGAGGGCGCATTCAACAAGTCCAATATCGAGATGAAGGAGCATTGCCTCGACCTGGCCCTGCGCTATCACCTGACGAAGGACGAGCAGGCCGCCAGGCAGGCGGCGATCATCCTCGACCAGTACAACCAGGTGATCCGGCAGTGGCCGCTCCGCGGGCGGGACGACGAGCGCTACGCTCAGGATGACCTCGAGTTCAAGCAGCGTTGGGACACCCGGGGCCTGTATGGGGCGTGGTTCTACGGGATGACCGCGCGCGGCCTGCCGCTGGTGTATGCCTTCGACCTCATCTACCCGAGCGGCGCCATGGAGCAACTCGGCGTCAGAGACAGCGCTGAAGCACTGCTGCGCTATCACATCGAGTTCCGCGAGAGCTACACCCCGCCCACCTACGGCAACCTCGATGACTATGACATGAAGGCCTACCCGCAGTATGCCCGATTGCTGCCGGAGCCTGAGTTCATGCACCTGACCGCGCAGTGGCTGGATAACCTGCTCCACTACGGCTACTACGCCGACGGCTTCTGGCAGGAGGGCAGTTGCTCATATCACAAGGACCTGACAGTCGGACTGACGACCACCGTGCCTGCGTTGATGAAGGGCTACTCCGACCCGCCCGGCTTCGTCAGCGCGATTGACGGCACCCGCTTTGACAATCTCAACATCACGAGGAAGCACTACACACAGTTCGACCGGATGTGGCGCTCGCTCGGGGCGCTCACCTTCCCGACGCGACACTGCGTGGTGGTGCATGACACGACCTTCGTCCAGCAGGCCTGGTGGATGCCGCAGGTTACCCACTCGAACCCGAAGCTGCTCGGCTGCATGGGGCACGCCGTGCTGGGAAAAGGCGAAGGACAGAACCAGCAGCAGGTACACCTGCACTTCTCCGGCATGCATGGGCACGAGCACGGCGACTCGCTGGCGCTGATCGTCTGGAGCCAGAACGAGGAGATGCATAGCGGCACCAGCTACCGCGAGATTCCGGGTGATGTGTCGAGCCGTGAGTGGCACGCGGCGACGGCAGGGCACAACACCGTCGTCATCGACCAGACCAGCCAGCACACGCGCTTCAGCGGGCCCAGGCGAACCATCACCAAGCAGGATCACTTTCCGTTTGATCCCCAGCCGCGCTGGCACAACTACGGCCACGGTGACAGCATGACCGACGGCCGGCTGCGCCTCTATGCTGCGCAATGGGCGCCGGTGCAGATTGCCGAAGCCGATGGTGACCGCGCCTACGCCGGGCTCGCACAGCTGTACCGCCGCACCATCGCACTCGTCGAGGTCGACACCGAGCACCACTACATCGTCGACGTGTTCCGCGTTCGCGGCGGGGAAACGCATGACTGGATGCTCCACGGCTGCCTGCAGCTGCCCTACACCCTCGAGACCGATGTGGCGCTGTCTCCTCGGCCCGGCTCGATGCACAAGTTCATCGACGAGCTTCAGGCCGGCGCCGTTGATGCCGGAGACAGCTTCAGCTTCGTCTACGAGGACGGCAAGCGCAGCAGGCACTGGCTGCTGATGCCGGAGGCAAGCGAGCTGTGGGTCGGTCGCGGCCCGGCGATGCGCCGCCTGGGCTATAACCCGTTCGCCTTCGTGCGCCACCAGGGCGCCGAGTCGCTGTTTGTGGCGGTGCACGAGTTCTTCGCCGGGGAGTCGGCCCTCGCCGGAGTCGAGCCGCTGCAGATGATCGGCGCACATCCCATGGATGCGGGCGTGCAGATCAATCTCGCCGACGGGCGTAGCGACCTGTTCGTCTCGTGCTTCGATCCGCAGGCCGAGGCGGCTACTATGGCTGTCGGCGCCGGTGTGCCGCTGAAACTGCGTGGCGGCGCCGTACACGTGCGGCTGGGCGCCGACGGCGGGGTCGAGCGCCTCTTCGCGGCGGGAGCCGATGAGCTTGCGGCGGCAGATACCAGGCCCGCCGAGATCACATCATGGCATAGCGGAATCGTCACACAGGTGCTGCGCAAGGAGACAGGTGATGATGTCGATGCCCTCGTCTCAGACACACCGCTGCCCGCCGACGGCAGCCTCGACGGCGCCGCGGTCATCCTCACCTACGGCGACGACCTCGTCCAGAGCTTCCTCATCGACCGGGTCACCACGGAAGGAGCGAAGACGCTGATTGTCCTGCAACAAGATGCCGGAATAAGCATCGAAGGGGATGGCACGATGGTGAAGCTGCACTACTTCCCCGGCTGGGGCATTGACGGGCAGTGCAGCTTCCGTATCGCCGGGACGGTGCTGGCGGAGCGCGCGGAGGGGCAGGTGCGGGTGACTGGCCACCCGAAGTCTGACTGGCCTGAGCCCGTCGAGGCGGGGATCACCTACTGGAAGCCGAAGGCGGAGTGAGGGCTGACGGCGCCTTGCCTCACCNNCGCAAGCGAGCCTTCAGGGCGGAGAGGGGAGACGGCTAACGACAATGATCACTCGTCACAAGGGCATCCGAGGCGTACACATGGGGCCACAAGTGCCGTGGGCCGGATAGCCCAGGACCCTCGCAGGCTCGGCTCCTGGTCTATGCGGCCCCTCCAGTCCTCGCATCTGCTCGCCGACAGCCTGGCGCCGGGCTTTCTGCGTCAGCCAGGACGACGGCCCACCCGCCGCCACCAGAACCAACACACATCCGGAGAACCGCATGCAGCACGCTTCCTGCCGCTTCGTGCAGATAACCGACATCCACTATGCCACACCGCCGCACCCGAGGCTCGACTGGCCCGCGCTCAAGCAGCGCCTGCCCGAGCAGGTGCGCGCCGTGCCGCTCGCAGACACCATGCTGCCGATGGCGCTCGAGCAGATCAGCACGCAGATCAAGCCCGACTTCATCATCTACACCGGCGACCAGGTCGACAGCGGCTGGGATGACGCGGGGCTGGCCAACCTCGAGGCATTCCGCGACTTCACCTCCGCACAGGCCGCCTCCGGCATACCGATCTACTCCGTCTACGGAAACCATGATGGCCCCAGGGAGCGCTTCAGCGGAGTCTTCGGTGAGACTGTCTACCGCTTCATCGTCAACGGCTGCCACTTCGCCGTGCTCGACAGCGGCCTGATGACCGAGGAGCAGGAGGAGGGCGACCAGGAGGCGGCGCGACGCGGCAATGAGCTGCTGAGCGAGTTGTTCGCTGCCGCAGGTGACGCTCCCGCGGCGGTGTTCATCCACTTCTACATCTACCCGGCGGGGGTACCCGGCTACAGCTTTCGCGGCTCGGCGGAGGCCATCGAGCTGCTCGAGGCCCACTCGCGGCCGGTCGCCGTCATCAACGGGCATCACCACTCCGGGCGGGTGTCTGTGGTGCACGGTGTGCCGTACTACACCGCCCGTTCGTTCACTGAGGCCCCGTGGGCATTCTGCCTGCATGAGCTGTCGGAGACGGGGCTGGTCATCACCGAGTTCACGCTTGATGCGCATGCCGAAGAGCTGCGCGAGGTGGGACAGTGGCGGGGTAGCGAGGTCTGCAGATTCGAGTTCTGAAGCCGATGGCCCGGATGGGCCAGGACAACATGGGAGTTGGTTTCCGTGCGTTCACAGAGTGCGTTTCTATCGGCGGTCATTGCGGCTGTTGCGTTGTGCATCGGGATTGCCTCGGGGGCGCGGGCGGTTGAGACCGACAAGCTCAAGCTGTCACTGAGCATTACCAGCAAGGCCGGCAATGCCGGGAGCAGTGACAGCTACTCATGGGCCGGCGACGGCACCTGGAGCCTGCGGCAGGATTACCGCAGGCTGTCGCTGCAGACGCAGTCGCGCTACAGCAAGCTCGACGATGATCGCGAATACGACCAGTTGAAGATGTGGTGGCGCTACACGTGGCTCAATGTCCCCTCGACGAAGTGGCACCCCGTGGTCGTGCTATCGACCGACGGCGATCACGATTTCGGGAAGGTCTTCACCCTCGGCGCATTCGGCTACCGGAAAGACTATGGTCCGGGCGACATCGAGTTGACCTTCGGAGCGTCGAAGGACATCCGCACCGCCGACGCGTGGACCGGCGACGTGGGTGTGCTGTTCGACTACGCACACAAGACGGGCAAGCTGTCGATGGGAGTGAACCCACACGCGGACTACGGGCTGCTGGGGGAGGTCCGCTTCCGGGACAATCGCTTCCGCTACATGGTGGATACCGATCTGGGCTACGATATCGGTGATCGCCTCAAGGCGAGCTATCGCCTGAGCTGGGGGAACACCACCAGCGACATCAGCAGAATCCAGTTCTTTGGCATCACGTATGAGAAGTGAGAGGCCAAGGCGATGAGCCCCTGTGCGAGCGGGGCTCGTCTGTCGGCTGTCGCGGGAGATAGATGTCCGGATGCGACGTCACGCAGGGCCTGGAGANNTGAATTCTGAATGCCTGACCCCCGGCCGCCCGCCAAGGGCTTCCGGGGCGTCCGAAATGGACATCTCTGCCAGGACCGATACCAGGAGTTCTGATGTTGGCGCCTGTGGCCCTTACCGGCAGCCTCAGTCCGCCGTCGCCGTCTCCGCCGGGCTCGTGCCCTCGACCCTGTACCGGCCGCCCTGGATGCGTGTCACATAGCAGGCGGTCGGGATGCGGTAGCCGTCGTTCGGGCCGATGTCGCTGATCCAGAGCTGCCGCCGCCCGTCGCCGTCGGCATCGGTGTAGATGCTCTCGAGCGTGCCGTCGACAGCCGAGAGCCTGAGCGTCTGCCCGGCGACAGACTCGATCAGGCAGCACCGCGAGTAGTCCTCATTGTAGAGCCAGCGCCCGCCGTGCCGACCGCCCTCGATCTTGCCGTAGCCTGAGACCGGCTGCTCGGTCCGGATGGTCGAGGCCCCGTCGTCGAACTCCGTAGCCACGTGCATGCCGATGACGAACAGCACGTCGCCGAACCCGAGCGTGGTCGTGTCACCATCAATCTGCGCCGAGTTGATCGTGTAGCTGGTCTGGCGCAGCTGATTGCCGATGATGATGACGCGATCAATGAACGGGTCAATCGCCGGGAGCGCCGCATCGATGGTGATGGTGTTCGCGCCCGGGTCGACTCTGAGCACTCTGCCACGGGGCGGCTCGGCTGCCTCGAGGCTGAACTCCCCGTACTCGATCCGCCCGCCGCCGACGAGCATTGCCCGTTGCACGCCCTGAGCGTCGACGGTGAGCACGGCATACTCCGCGCGCACCGACAACGGCTCCGGCAGCCCCAGCCAGGAGGTCTGCTGCGTGGCATCGAGCGCGCTGTGTACCAGGTCCACGGCCCCTTCGCGCTCCACGCGCACCCCAACCGTCTCCGGCGCGGCCGCCTCGGCCTGCAGCAGTGTCACATCGCTCACCGCCGCCGGCCCCCGGTGCGGCTCGACGACCGCCACGTAGTTCGAGAGCAGGTGTTCGCCGCTATTGCGCCCCAGGAGGTACTCGATGGTGCGGGGGTTGCCGACCTGCGCCTCCGGCTCCCCATCGGCGATGATCACCTCCTGCGCACAGCCCGCGGGGACACTGAGCGTGACGTCGAGGTTCGCGGCGGGGTTGCTCCATGTCGCTCCCCAACTGCCCTGCGGTTGCACTCGCCGGACGTTGAACAGGCCCTGGAAGCCGCTGCTGACCTCGACGGGGACGGCCGGCTGCTCGGCCTGCAGATCGCGGCTGATCACCATGCGGTTGATCATCACGTAGTTGAGATCGGTGGATTTGACCGTCAGCTTCAGCGTCTCGGCGGCCTGTGGCAGGTCGATGATCTGTCCCATCCAACGGTAGTCCTGCGTGTCCTCGGTGGTGAGCACCACCGGGATGACCGTCTGCCCCAGTGTCAGCTCGAGTTCGCTGCTGCTCGGCTTGTGATCCCAGTACTGCAAGAGCAGCTTGTAGCGGCGCGCCTCGAGCCGCGGCAGGCGACACTGCAGTTCGCTGCCGACTTTGTAGGTGACCACACCGGCCACATGCGGGGTGAAGCCCCTCTCGCCAAGTACGCGGTAGTGCTCCTCTCCCGTCACTACGCCCTCGGCGCCGGCGAGGTCCACCGGGATGTCGGTTCTGCTGGGCCGGGCCGGTGGCTTCTGGCCGTACTCGACGTCTTCGCCCGCCAGCGTGCCCTTGCCCTGCGCCGGGCCGGGATCGCCGCCGGTGAACTCAAACCGCGGAAAGCCCGGGCCGTGGAAGCACCAGTCGTGCCGGCTGCCGCCGCGCACGCGGAAGATATCCAGCAGGTAAGACCGCTCGGGGGAGATATCTATCAGGCTCGATGTGCGCCGATAGAGCGACGCAATGCCGTCATAGGCGACCTCCGCGGAGGCGTCCACCATCTGCAACTCGGGCAGAGAGACGAGGCTGTGCAGATCGCCCCGGTAGAGGTTGAGTTGCGGCAGCTCGTCGGTCATGACGCAGTAGTGCTTGTGCGTGTCGGCGCGCCGCCATTCGTGGAAGTTCGGCCGCGTGAAGGGCGTCGGGTAGCCGTCCTCCGACATCACGACATGCCCGTAGGCGAACATCTCGACATTGAGTCGGTCATAGTGGCCGTGACCGCCGCTCGCGTCGCCGTAGTAGAGGCTCAGCGCGCGCCGATGATCACCGGCGCCCGTCTCGAGAATCGCGACTCCAAAGCCGCCGAGAGCACGCGTCTTCAACTCGGTTGGCGGTGTGGCGGCGGCGACCTCGGCCACGGGCTGCTCATCGAAGTAGTCGGTCAGAAGGCTGCGGGAGCTTGCCCCCATATCGACGAGCGCGCGGGCGTGGCGTGGGTCGCCATACTGCGTGAAGGCGAGGCCCTGGAGTTGGGGTGAGAGGGCGATGGGGCCGGCCCCGCGCAGGCGTCCGGAGTCGCCTATCGAGGGGGAGAAGCGCCCGGCGATGGTCAGGTCGATACCGATGTCGGCCATCTTCTTCAGACGCGGGATGCTCCAGACGTCTACTCCCAGCCGGGGCAGCAGTTGTGCCATCTCGTAGAACTTCGTGCACCAGAGCGAGGAGTAGCCCGGTGAGGCCTCCGCCCCGAGACCCTCCCGGTGGAAACCGTTCCAGAGCAGGTCCTCGATGCGGCCGGGTCCGCTCATCAGCCACTCGCGCATGTCGGCGGTGGTCGGGCCGCGCGAGGCGTCGTCATTGTCGATGACTATCGCAAGCGTCGCCAGGGTGACCTGGTGCATCCCCATGTTGCCGGCGACATAGCCGCTCATGACATCACGGACCATCGTGAACAGCATATTGTCCTCGATGACGCGCCTGGCGTCATTGATGCCCTTGAGGGCCAGGAACTCGCTCAACTGCTCATCCTGCGCCAGTGCGGGGTAGACCGCGTCATAGGTCTGGGCGAGTTCGGTGTTGTCGCCGGTGCTCCAGATGCGGTCTGAGATGCGCCCGTTGATGTTGAACTGGCCCTCGTGGTAACACTGCACCCGGTAGTCGAAGCGATCGTACTCGCTCCCGATTTTGGCCAGCATGAGGCCGGCCTTGTGCGCATAGATCGGCTCGCCGGTGAGCAGGTATGCGGCGCGCAGGTCCCGCAGCCCGCCCAGGATGTCACGCGCCCACCGCTGCCAGTAGACGTAGTAGGGGACGAAGTAGTAGCGCCGTCCATCACGGACATCGAGCCAGCCGAGACCTTCATCCACGTAGCCGGGCCCTTCGGCGGGCTTGCCCTGGAGGCCCTCGGTATTCCACGGCTTGAAATCGTTCTCCGGGAAGACGGTCTCGCAGACGGGACACTTGACCTTGAAGGGAAGATCGCGGCTGATGATCCAGGGGTAGTGCCCCGCCTTGCGGTTGATCTCATCTCCGCACCTGGGGCAGTCATGGGCGATGTGTACGTTGATGGCCCGCATCTGCTCGGGCGGGGGGATGAAGTCCCACAGGTCCTGGTCCGACATCGCGACGAGCCACGCGCACTGGGCGCGCGCCGCTTCGACCTGGCCCGCCGCCCACTCGTGCTGCTCGATCTTCTGCTGTATGCGGGCCATCCAGGCATCGTCATAGTAGGTGCGGCCCTGCTTGGCCCATGCGACGGCACAGAGCAGGAGCAGCAGAGTTGATGGCAGGTACTTGAGCACGTGGCGCACGCTCCTTTGCATACCCGATTCGGGGTCGCGTCCAGGCCCGGGGCCTATCGCCACCACGGGCATACTCTGTTTCCGCACACGGCGCTGAAGTCCCTCGCAGGCGCAAGATTGAACAGCTGGTGTCAGGCACTGGCTGTTCAATCTTGGCGCGCAGGCAGGCATACCGGCGATGGGACGGTGTCGGCAGAGTCACAACGGGCGGCTGGGAGCTGCGACCTACGAGACCGGTGACTCGGTGGGGGTGAGGCGGCGGACGTTGACCACGTCGATGAGCTGCTTGAGCCGGTCGACGACGTGGTCGAGGTCCTTGCGGGTACTGATCTCGAGCGTGAGGAGCAGCCTCGCCAGGTGGGGTGCGGCCTTCTCGGCGCGGGCCATGGCGATGTTGATATCGGCGTCGGAGATGATCGCGGTGATGTGGGAGAGCAGCCCCATGCGGTCCACCGCAACGACCTCGATATCCTGGCGGAAGACTGCCAGGCGCGCCTCGCTCTCCCAGGCGAGGTCGACGATCCTGTCGGGCTCCCTGTTTGCCCGGTAGGCGAGGTTCTTACAGTCCGCGCGGTGGATGGCGAGCCCCGACCCGCGCGTGATATAGCCTCGTATCTGATCGCCGGGCAGGGGGTTGCAGCACTTCGACAACCGCGAGTGAAAGCCGTCGACGCCGTCGGCTGAGACGGGCAGGGCTGTGCTCTTGGGCGCGGAGTGGAGCTGCTCGGTGGGGAGCATCTTGCGCGCGGCCTCGACCAGCGTCTCGGGCTCCCCGGTCCGGCTGAGCATGTGCGTGATGACCGTCTGGGGCTCGATGTCGCCATAGCCGATTGCCGCGAGCAGGCCGTCCTCGTCCTGGTAGCTGAAGTGATCCGCCAGCGCCTGCCTGTCCGCCGCGTTGACGACCTTGCGCTGGGCCGGCGTGAGGCGGGCCACGGCGCGCTCGAGCTTCTCGGTTCCGAGGGCGATGTTCTCCTGCTTGGACTTCTCGCGCAGGAAGCGGCGGACCTTTGCCTTTGCTCCGGATGTCTGGACGAGTCTGAGCCAGTCGTGGCGCGGCTCCGCCGTCGCCATGGTTGTGATCTTGACGATGTCGCCGTTCTTGAACTTGTAGTCCATCGCCACCTGCTCGCCGTTGACGATGGCGCCTGTGCAGTGGTGACCGACCTCCGTGTGGATGCGGTAGGCGAAGTCGATTGGTCCCGCGCCCGCGGGCAGGTCGATGACATCTCCGTCGGGCGTGAACACGAACACCTGGTCCTTGAACAGGTCGACCTGCAGAAGCTCGAGGAACTCATGGCTTTCGGTCAGGTCGGTCTCGAGGTCAAGCAGTTGGCGCACCCACGCCACCTGCTCGTCGAACTTCGGGTCGGTGTCGCCCTCCTTGTACCGCCAGTGAGAGGCAATCCCGTACTCCGCCGTGCGGTGCATGGCCTCGGTGCGGATCTGCACCTCCATCGGCGAGTGGTCGGGCCCAAGCACCTTCGTGTGCAGCGACTGGTAGTTGTTGGACTTGGGCATGGCGATGAAGTCGCTGAACGTATCCGGCACCGGCACCCACAGATCGTGCATGATGCCCAGCACCTGGTAGCACTGCGGAACGTCCTTGACGATGACGCGGAGGGCATTGAGGTCCTGGAGCTGCCCGAAGTCGATGTTCTGCGTCTTCATCTTGTTGCGAATCGAGTAGATGTGCTTGGCGCGCCCCTGGACGGTGGCCTCGATACCCGCGTCGGCCAGCGCGGCCTCGATCCTGCGCCTGGCCTCATTGATGACCGCCTGGCGCTCCTCTCGCGTCAACCCGATGGCCTGCGTGATGCGACGGTACTCGTCGGGCTCGAGATGGCGCAGCGCAAGGTCCTCGAGTTCGGCGCGGATGCGCTGGACGCCGAGGCGGTGGCAGAGCGGGGCGAAGATGTGCAGCGTCTCCTCGGCGGTACGCCGCTGCTTCTCGGGGGGGACAAACTGAAGCGTGCGCATGTTGTGGAGGCGGTCGGCAAGCTTGATGAGGATGACCCGGATGTCCTCCGCCATAGCGAGGAACATCTTGCGCAGGTTGCGGGCCTGCTCTTCCTGGCGGGATGCGAAGTCGAGCTTGCGCAGCTTGGTAACGCCCTCGACGAGCTTGCCCACGGTGTCGCCGAAGCGCTCCCTGATCTCCGCGGCCTCGGTCTGCGTGTCCTCGACGGTATCGTGCAGAAAGCCGCCGGCAACCGAGTACTCGTCGCTCTCGATATCCGCCAGTATCCCACCGACCTCGAGCGGGTGGATGATGTAGGGCTCGCCGCTGAGGCGCTTCTGCTCGCCGTGCGCGTGGCGCGCAAAGTCGTAGGCTCCGGCGAGGAGTTCACGGTCCACCCCCGGCCAGTACCCCGACACCCGCTGGATTACCCGCTCGATCGTCGCCGGCATATCGTTGACCCGTTCGGTTGCCATCTTCCACCACGCGGGGGAGGCATCCCCCGCGCGCGTGTTCAGCCCAATATACCATACACCAAGCCGCTCGCTCAATACGGCCCATCGGCCGCCCGGGTGTGCCTCT
>DPJP01000317.1:0-8420 GCA_003542955.1 Armatimonadota bacterium | reverse complement strand
CCATCGCGCAAACGGCACGCGACGTCGTTGCATGCGGCCCACGCTTCGATGAGAGCTGCCAGGCGAACCTACGCGACTCGGGCACACCCCGCTCCGGCCGCCACGTCGGCAGGTGCACGGAACCACCGACAGGAAGGTGTGCGCACACAGCCGCCGGTGATGACGCTTTGACCGCGCCCGCCGGTACCGCGCACGCCCCAGGGAGGCAGAGCATGAACGTGACCATGCGCAAAGGAACTCCGGCCGACATGGGCCGGGTCCAGGAGATAGTCGAGGAGGTCTGGGCCATCGGCGCGGACTTCGCCATGGAAGAGAAGTACGGCTCCGTGGGCTCGGAGCGGTGGGACCGCTGGCTCGTGCCGAAGGTCATGAGCCGCATCTGGGACGAGATCGACAGCCTGCTGGTCACCGAGGTCGACGGGACCGTCGTCGGCTTCATCACCTACAGCATGTCCTCACAGCGGAGCGTCGGCTCGATCCACTACAACGGCGTGTGCGCCGCCGGGCGGGGCCTCGGCATAGGGACCAGGCAGGTGCAGACGGTGCTCGAGACCTTCCGCGCGGCGGGGATGGAGTACGCGTGCGTGGGGACGGGCCTCAACGAGGGCCACGCACCCGCCCGGCACGTGTACGAGAAGTGCGGCTTTGAGCCGCTCATCGAGTACGTGATGTACTCGCAGAAGCTGTGATTGCGGGGCTAACCGATTCGCTTCATCAGCAGTGCCACAGCCGGGAAGTGCTCGCGCGTGACCCGCCAGACCTCCTCGGCATAGCGCCTGTACATGGCCAGCGCGTCCTCGACGGACACGCCGGCGGAGGCCAGGTCAAGCAACTGCGGCCACTGCACGAGCAGCTGCTCATCGGTGCCTGAAGACACGCGCACGGCCTGTGTGAGCAGGTCGATGAGATTGTCGTAGGCCTCGGTGCCCCGGTAGACCTCCGGGTCGGCCAGCAGGTCGATCTCATACGCCTCGTCGGGCAGACCTGCCGCGAGCATCGAGATGCGCCTGAGCAGGCATGGGATGCAGCCGCCGCAGGGCCGGTTGCGCCGCCCGCTCATCCAGCAACTCGTCGTCGCCTGTATCTGGTTGGGTGTGAGCACCGGGCGCAGGATGTCCGTGATGATCTCCGCCTTGGTCCGGTAGATGAAGGGGTTGAGGATAGTCGTCTTCATCCCGGCGGCCCTGGCCAGCGCGTTGAAGCCCGCCAGAATCGAGGGGTGCGTGCTGCGCGTGGAGAGGCTGCCCACGCGGCCGGGGCTCATCGGCAGGGCGATGGTCAGGATGCCGTTCTCACACAGGTAGGCCTCCTCGACATCGACCCCGCCGGCGGCGGCGGTGAGCATGGCCATGAAGAGGAATGTGCGCAGCCGTCGCGAGCTTTCGCGGTCACCCGGCACGGGGAACCGGAACTCCGCCCCGGAGCCGTGTCGCGGTTGTACCACGAGGTTGGCGAACACGGCGGTGTCCGGGCGAATGCTGTCGAGGGTCTTCTCCGCCGCAGTCTGCAGCTGGCGCACGTACGGGTTGCCCGAGCGGTGGGAGACAAAGAGCGGGCGACGGTCCGCGCGCAGCAGCATTGTCCCGCCCGCGAGCGAGTCGATGCCCCCGGAGAGCGCGCAGACGCAGTCGACGTCGCGGCTGCGAATGTCGGCCGGGCCGCCGGCGCCGACAGGTCTGAGCAGCTCCGGGCAGTCTTCCAGCCGCGCGCAGAACTCGAGGTGGAAGTTGTCGCGCGTCAGCCCGTGCAGGATTGACAGCAGTGCGGAGAGATTCTGCTCCCAGAAATCCGGCTGGCGAACGGGCACGAGCAGGCTCAACTCCCGCGTCCACGCCTCATTCCGCCCCCGCGGCACCACGATGTCTGCAGTGTAGAGGGCAAGCGCGATGTCGAGTATGTCGCGCGTGAGTTCAGAGGGTTGCGTGCAGATAGCCGCCTGCAGTTGCTCCAGGTCGGCCATGACATTGCACCCATCCCCGAGCCACTGCAAGCACCAGTCGGCGCTTGGCCCGGCACGCTCGAGCATGTCCGGCGGCATCCCCGTCCTGACAACAACACGCGCCATGGGTCGTATTACCCCCCCGCGGAGGCCAACGCAGACAGGCCGCGGCCCACGGCATCGCGCAGGACGCCGTGCAGCAGCCGAATGCGTTGTTCCGGGTCAGGTTGCTCCAGCGCCCCGCGGGTCTCGCCTTCGGAGTCGCCCAGATCGACACCACCCGTGACCAGGCGACATGTGCCCGCGATGCGGTCCTGGAGCTGCACGCTCTCCGCTACCGTCGGCAACGCCTCCGTGCCGACGAACTGTGGAATATCCCGAGCAACAAAGTAGCGGAATGCGTGCTCGAAGTCGTGAACCAGGAAGGTACTCGTGAGACTATGCAACCTCGACTGAGCATAGAAGCCCGCCAGGTGCGTCTGCAATCGGTCCGGGGCGACCTGCAGGCCGCCTCCCTCGCCGATCTGCCCGGCCAGCTCCAGTATGCTCGAGCCGAGCGCCTGAAGCGCGATGTCACCGTAGCGCGACGAGACGCCCCGTTGCGAGATACGCCGGTCCGCATCATCCTTAATCCCCGCGGCCAGCCCGATAGCCGGCGCGCGCGGACCGGGTGCGCCCGGCGAGACCAACTCCCCCAGCCCACCGCGGGCGGCAGCCGCCGAGGCATTCAGTAGCCGCTCGAGGCAACACACCGTTGCCGCGTCAGAGAGGCCCGCCCGCGCCGGCCGGTCAAGCGCGGAGACAATCCGTGACAACACCTCGAGCGGGTTGGGGTTGTACTGTCGGTACAACTCCCGTACTCGCTCCCACTCGCGTGTCGAGGGTGATCTGTGTGAACTGGAAGTGCCCATTCAGTCCCGCCTGCCCGTCGTGCTCCTCCCCCGCGCCACTTCCGCGTCCCGCGAATCCATGGTCTGCTCTGCGGCCTGATCCCTGAGGGTGCACCAGAGTTACCGTCCACTTGCCAACCACACCGCCTGAACTCTACCCCAACTCAGCACCCGTCACACCCCGGCACGCGCGCGAATACAGGCTCCGGCTCCGACTCCTCACTCCTGTGACGGCTTCAGGCGCACAACCAGTTGGCAACGCGCCTGGTCGATCCGGCTCATGTCCGTCAGGCACTCGAAGCCCAGCGGCTCGAGTACCCGCCGGTAGAGAATGTCGCAATGCCCGCAGTAGTCCGCATACGGCTTCATGTGTTCGAGCCTGTCGAGCAGGCCCTTTGACGGGCAGGCGTGCATCTCTATTATGAACTCACCTGCCTCCTCGTCAAGCTCCATCGCGAAGTCCGCGGCCTCCTCATTGAGCGTGTGCGACCAGTACTCCCAGCAGCCCCGGAGCCCGTGCGCCTCCACCAGCTCCCGGAGGTTGCCCAGGAAGTTGTCGGAGATATACTCCCAGTAGGCCACAACGCCCTGCTTGCCGCCGCGGGACTCGAGGTAGCCGAACAGCTCGCTATAGGCCGGGATGAACTCAGTGCATGATATCATTGTGTGCCTCTATGCTCACCTGCGGTAGAAGCGCTGCACACTGCGGCCTGTCCGCTCATCGTACTCGAGCAGCTCGAAGGCAAACGGAGTCCCCTCGCACAGCCGCTCATTGACCGTCCGCGTGGTCTCGACCCACATGTCGGCGACGCGGTAGCCGTGCTCTGTCATGTGCTTGACGGCAGGACACTCGGCGATGCGCAGCACCATCTCGTCATCGTCCAGATCGATCTCGATGTCGCCGCCTTCGAGTTCGTAGATGCCGCGTGTGTACTCGGCCAGCGCGGGCAGGCCTTGCTCGATGAGCTTCTGCTTGAGCGGGGAGTGGTAGGCGTCGGAGAAGCGCCGCAGATACTCGATGACGGCCTCCGGGCCGTAGGTACCCTGCAGGTACTGGATTCCACAGCTCATCGCGCCGTGGAAATCCTTGTGCAGATACTCGTTGTCGGCGGCCTGCCGCCGCATGACCTCTTTCGGCATGCTACTTCGCCTTCCACGGGAACAGCGCATCGGCCTCGCGCTGCAGCGCCGCCGCAATGGCCTTCGCGCAGGATGCACTCACTTCGTAGCCGGGGTAGTTGAGCGTGTTCTTGAAGATGCCCATCTCCACCAGCAGGTGCTTGAGGCCTGCCAACCAGCAGGATATCTTCTTTCCGCCGTAGACGTCCCACATCAACTTGTTCATGCGCTTCTGGATGCGGGCTGCTGCCTTCAGATCGCCGGCCTGCACCGAGGTCATGATCTGCCCGGCCATATACCCGTTGAAGATGCCCCCGCCGAGCAGCAGACCGTCGTAGCCCGCGGCCATGTAGTCATCACAGATGAACTCATCGCCGTTGAGCAGCAGCAGCTCAGGCCGCTTCTCGCGGGCTGCCAGGGCAATCGCCCGCCGATCGGGGTTGCCGGAGCTGTCCTTGATCAGGATGACGCGCTCGTGGGCATACAGCTTCGCCATCACCGCATCCGGCACCACCACGGGCCCGTACGTGCCGCGGTCGTAGATGCCCACGGGCAGCGGGGATCTGTCCATGGCGTCGACGTAGTGGCTCAGGAAGTGCTGCTCAGTCGGCCTCATGAAGAAGGTCGGCGGGGCGATGACGGCGATATCGGCGCCGAGGGCCTCTGCCCACCTCATGTTATCGATGATGCGGGCGGAGGAGTTGTCAGTCACCTGCACGGCGAGCTTGAGCCGGCCCTGGTTGTACTTGACGGCCGCCTCGACGAGGTCGGTCCGCTGCCGGTCGGTCATCCAGGCGCCCTCGCCGCAGGTGCCGAGCAGGAACAGCCCACTGACCCCCAGCCGGACGTGATGCTCGATCAGGCGGCGGGTGGACATCCTGCAGACGTCGAAGCTCTTGTTGAACGGCGTGGGTGTGGCCGACCAGACATTCGGCGGCGTATCGACAGGCATGAGCATCTCCTCGGCATGTGGCGGGCATCGTCTATGCGGTGCGGACCGGCTCCCGATAGCGATGCTTCCCCGCCGATGCGGTGGATTCCTACTGCTGTGGGAGATTGCCGCGGCAATTCTCGGAGAAGAGAAGCCGAGGGAGACCCCTGCTACCTTGCCGGCCCAGACTCGCACAGCCGTTCGCGGCGCAGCAGCGCCTCCAGGTCCAGGATGTCATCGAGGACGTAGTGCGCCGCGGGGTGCTCCTGCCGCATCAGAAAGACCGTCCACCCCAGTTCGCGCGCGGGCGGGATGTTCGCGACGTGGTCCTCGACAAAACCCACCTCGGCGGGCGGCAGCTCCAGCGCCGACATCACGGTATCGTATGCCCGAGGCTCGGGCTTGGGGCACCAGTCCCGCGACGCAATGTCGTAGATGGTCGAGAACTGCTCGCGCACCCGGAGGGCATGCAGAACGCCCTCGGCATACGCCTCCGTGGCGTTGGTGAACAGGCACAGCCGGAGCGGCAACTGCGCAAGCATGGCGGCGAGTTCGGGCTCGGGGGAGATGTACTCAGTCGGGTCGACGGTCTCGATGGTGGCGGCGTAGAAGTCGGCCTGAGCGACGCCGTACTCGCGCTCGAAGCCCGCCGCGGTGGTGCCGTAGCGCAGCCAGAGGTCCACGCGAATGCTGTCGGCCTGCTGCGCGGCGATGCCCAGATGCGTGGCGATGAAGGCCGTGATGGCGCGGTCGCCCGCCGAGAGCATCCCGGTCTGCGGCCGGTAGAGCGTCTCATCGAGATCGATCAGCAATGCCTTGAGCATGGTCCTCGTCGCCAAAGCGGCCGGAGGTGATCCCTCCGGCCGCCTGATGAGTTGCCAGTGTGTCTGTGCGGGTGTGCCGCCGGCGCCTACTTGATGGTGGTCGGGTCGACGCCCATGGCGCGGAGAGCCTGGTCGACATAGCCCTCGGCGATATCGAACTTCTCGGCGGTCATTGCCTGCCGTGACGCTTTCAGCAGCTCATGGACTGCCTTGGCGCCCTCGGGGTTGGTCATGTTGAGATTGTAGAACGGTTGCTCCGCGGCGGCGAACTTGCGCCTGATGCGGTTCTTCTGCGGCACCTTGGCGTATGATGGATCGCCTGCGGGTGTTGTTGCCCCGGCGGTGACCGGCGTGGTCGTGGTGGGCGGTGTCGTCGCGGCAGCCGGCGGCGTGACCGGAGGTGTGGTCGACGTCGGCGCCCCGGTCGTCGGCGTCGTCACCGGCGGTGTTGTCACCNNACCGGCGGTGTGGGCGTGACGGGTGGCGTCGTTACAGTGGGCGGTGTGGTCGTCACCGGCGTAATCGGCTCGACGACGGTCGGCATTGGCTTGCCGGCGAGGAATCTGCTGACACTGTCGAGCAGGTTGCGCGCGAGCTGCTCACGCTGGTCGATCCACTGGTCCTCGGTCAGTCCGCGGCTCACCCGCATGGCATCGATGATCACGAGCAGCGCGGCGCTTTGTGACATCGAACTGCCGCCGGGGGTCGCCAGGGCGCCCGAGGTCGGGTTGGAGCCCGCGTCGGGCAGTTGCGCCACGACCGTGCCACCCTCTTCGGTCACGACCGGCTTGGGGCGCGGCGGAACCGGCGGGATTGGCGGCCCGGTCTTGCCGCCGAACGGGTCGGCCATCTTCGAGACGGGCGTGGCCAGCGGGAAGCGCTCGCGGATGTTCTTTGCCCAGACCTGCCCGAGCTGCTTGGGAGTCAGCCCGTTGGCGGTGGCCTCGCCCTGATGGACGCCCATCAGCTTCGCGTCCCAGGCGTAGATGGTCCAGACGCCGTTGTCCTCGCGCAGCGTTATCTGCGGATGCTCGGTGTCGCGCTTGGAGATCACGTCAACGATGACCTTGTCGATCGCGGCGGCGCGGTCCCTGACGGATGGGTACGGGCCGGCGTCACGGATTCGGGCGACGACTCCGTTAGCGATGCAGATATCCACCGTGTCCTGGGCTGCCAGGGGCAGACACAGCCCGATCAGCAGGGCGAACAGAAGCGGTGTGAGGATGCTTGGGTGTTGGCGCATGGTGTGAGACCCTCCCAGGCGGTGCGTGGGTTGTCCACTCAGGTGCTGCCGGCCTCGGAGGCTCAAGCGGCCGGCGCGCTGCCTGCACGGCTCGGCTCCGCAACCGGCGGAGTCTACGGTTCATCTTAGCTGATACAACCCGGGCAGTCAATGGCGCGGCAAGCCCTCTGTTTGACACACCAGCGGCGCAGTCGTTGCCCTGCGATGGCAACTGTGCTATACTTCGATAGCTCAACAAACCGCCGTCAGGAGCTTTGGACGTGGCGGCGCGCCGTGGGGTTCCCCGCCGGACGCGCCGCTCCCGACCGGCATCTGTGTTTGATGCCGGCTATTGACGTCTCCGCGGGCGGATGAGGGCCCATTGCCAGATTCCTGCCTGACGAATCGCTCGTCAGGCCCCAGACCAGAGGAAGGGGACATTCGAAGTGCCGACAGAACCAGTGCTGTACGAGGCCATGTACATCATCGACACCGCCCTGGAGGAAGAACAGATCGCGGAGGTCGTGTCCGCCTTTGAGGCGGCCGTCGTCGAGGCCGGCGGCGAGGTCAAGAACTCGCTGCCATTCGGCCGCAAGCGCCTGGCCTATGAGATCAAGGGGCATGCCGAAGGCCTCTACATGCTCACGTATTTCGAAACCGACCAGCAGAACGCCGTCCAAGTGCTCTCGCGTGAGGCCTCGATGATCGAGCCGATCATCCGCTTTGTCGTCTGTGTCGCCAAACCAGGCGCGATCTTCACCGGCCAGGTCAAGCCGCCCGCCGTCGAAGCCATTGTCACCGAGGGCGCCGAAGCCCCCGTGGCAGACGCCGGCGACGCGTCGGAGAGCGCTCCGGAGGCCGAGGTCGCCGTCGAGCCGGAAGCCGAGGTCGCCGTCGAGCCCGAGGCCGAGCCGGAAGCCGCCGATGCGGAGGCCGCCGAGGCTGAAGGCGCCGCTGCCGACGATGCCGGCGCTGACGAGGGCGAAGCCGCCGAGGATGCCGCTGCGGACGCCGGCGAGCAGAGCTAGTACTCGCTTCCGCCTGCGGGCGCAAGCAGCCGCCGCGGGGAGAGCAGGCGTCGTGCCTGCCCCGGCCCGACGTGAACTGACGCCGATTTTCACAGGTGAGCACCGGCCGCCGCGAGGGAGACAGCGCGCCCCGGGGCGACCCAATCCCACAGATGCTGTCACCGGGGCAGCGGGGTTCTGGCACGAGACAGGCATTACCACCCCGGGCGGGCGACAACGCCATCAGCACAAAGGGGCGACGACGAGATGATTAACAACGCTGTGCTCGTGGGACGCATGGGCAACGATCCGGAGATGCGGTACTCCCAGAGCGGCACCCCGATCACCAAGTTCAGGCTCGCGGTGACCAGGCCCCGGCGGGCCGACGCGCAGGAAGACGAGACCGACTGGCTCAACATCGTGTGCTTCGGCAAGACCGCGGAGTTCGTAGCCCAGTATCTCGACAAGGGCTCGCTGGTGGGCGTCGA
>DPJP01000011.1 GCA_003542955.1 Armatimonadota bacterium | reverse complement strand
CCTCCCCAGGGATGCAAAGGGCGGCGATCCCCTCCCGCCGAACCCGCTATGCGCTGAAGCGCTCGGCGAAGTCCTCGTCGGCGATGGTGCGCTGGATCAGCCCGTAGTAGATGCGATGGTAGTCGCCCGAGGCGTAGGCGCCGATCTCGGAGGAGAGGTTCGCGGGGTCGATGTCGCTCGTGTACATCGTGCGGCACTCGAGGATGAGGCCGCATTCGTCGATGCCGGGGGACTCGATCGTCTGCGAGGGCAGGGCCGTAAAGCCGCACTCGGCCATCTTGTCATAGCGCCGACCCGAGCGGGTGCCGCAGAACATCACCTCATCGCCCATCTGTGGGTACGGGACGCAGACGGTGAAGTCGCCGGTGGCATTCATGCAGCCGTAGGTGTAGCGGGAGGGCCGCACCAGCACCGTGCAGATTGGCAGCGACCAGACGACGCCGAGTGTCGCCCAGCCGATGGTCATCGGGTTGGGGCGCCCGTTCTCATCAAGCGACACGAGCAGCGCGCCATCGGTCGTCAGCGCCCTGTTGAACTGGGCGAAGTAGGCGGCGTAGTCAACTTCCGTCTTGGGCATCGGCGTATTGCCTCCCTCGGGATATCCAGTTTGATGCGTGGCTCCAGGGCCCGGCACGCCCTCACGCCGGGTTCGCCCGGATTCGCGGGCCCCGGAGCTCGATGTCACCTCAGGTCGCAGGGGCGCAAATGGGGACTGTCCCCGGCCCTCCGTGGCCGTTGCGGACCGTCCCCATCTCCGGTGTGATCAGTGGCGGCTAGATGGTGATATCCCAGTGCAGCGCCTCTTGCTTGACCTCATTGGAACTGAGCCACTTGGAGTGGCCGTCTGCGAAGCCGCAGTTGGCGCCCTGGTTGTGGCGGAATGACAGGCGCGCCCACGGGTTGTAGCCGGCGCTGACGGCGGAGCCTGACGTCCCCCAGGCGTACTGGCAGGTGGGCTGGAGGTTGCCCGTGGAGCCGTCGGCATTCTCGGTGATGGTGATGATCTCGGCCGGGCGGGCGACCGCGCCCATCCTGATGCCCGTACCCGTCGCGCTATCCAACGGCGGGTGCATGCGGTAATTGAGAATATAGCTGATCTGCCAGCCGGAGATGCCGGCCCACGGGTCGTTGTCACTGGGGCAGGTGACGACCTGTGAGTTCTTCGTGTATGGCTGCAGCAGCATCGGCCAGTTGACGGTCGGGTTGACGCAGTAGGCGGGCGTGTAGCGCTCGTCGTAGTCCTGCGTGTACTGCATGATGGCCAGACAGAGCTGCTTGACGTTGTTCAAGCAGGACGTCTGGCGCGCCTTCTCGCGGGCCCTGGCAAACACGGGGAACAATATCGCGGCCAGAATCGCGATGATGGCAATGACGACCAGAAGCTCAATCAGGGTAAAACCGCGGTGGTGCACCATTCTCTCTCTCCTCCTGTCGGGCGACGCCGGGCCAGTCGCCCTCACCTGTTACACGGTTTGGCCACGCCAGTGTTCTACAGGAGCAACGGGAGTACCTGCATGCACCGAAAACATGCGGAACTCGTCTGATGCGCGGGCGGCCTTGCCCGGGGCTACGGTGCGCTGCTGCAGGCGTCTTACAGCTTATCCGTCGCAGGACGGACCTCCTGCGAGCCGTCCGCGCGCACGACCAGCACCCGCTTGACCTCCGCCTTGGTGGAGCGGATATGATCGGAGTTGAAGGGGTCCATCTCGTAGGAGGTCTCGGTCACCAGCGGTATGGCGGCAACGACGGGGATACGCGGGATGATGGAAGTGGTCACCGCGGCCGGTGCATCGCCCTCGGCGGGCCTGTCCGCGGCACCGTCCTGAGCCATCGCGGGTGCATAGAGTCCGCCGCTGCAGAGTGCGCCGGCGCCAAACGCCACCACCAGCAACAGCGCATATACCAGGTTCCGTGTCGTCATCGTGGGCCTCCATCGACTGTGAATGTGATCAGTGCGAGTGCCGGCGAGTTCAGACCGTCCGGCCTCTATCCAGATTCGCTCTGCGTGAGGACTTGGCCTGCACGGGGGCTTCCCGGGGTATTCTGACACTCCGGCGTGGGTATGGGTTGCGCCGGATGCGCGCCGCCGACCCCGGCCGTTCCAGTTCGGTGCAGGCCCCACGCAGGCAGGAATCGCGGCGCATCGACGGAATGTAAGAGCATCACTGATCCTGTCACGAGGGGACTTGCCCGCATGCGCAGGCTCGCGGTCGTCATCCTGTTCGGTCTTGCCACCTGTGTCGCCACCGCCGATATCCCGGGGCTGATCTTCGATGCCCCATATTCCGATACGCCCACCCCACGCGTCGGGCCGGAGCCGCAGAGCGTACAGGGGAGCATCTCCTACGTTGACGCGCCCGGCGGGCGGGCCATTGTGCTTCGCGGCGGCGCCTACGTGGCATATCCGGCGCGCGGCTGCCTGAGCAAGTCCGCGGGCACCGTTTCGCTGTGGCTGCAGCCGGATTGGGATGGCACGCAGGGGCAGCGTCACGGGCTGTTCGCCGACTCCGCGCCGACGCATAACCCGGCCTACAACTCTCTTTCTCTGCACAAGACGTCATGTCCGACGCTGCAGTTCAGCGTGGCCGGTCGGCCCGGCTACACGGTCACTGCAACCATCGAGAGTTGGGCGGCAGGGGAGTGGCACCATGTGGCGGCCGCGTGGGACGCCACTCGGGGGATTGCGCTGTACCTCGACGGCATGCCCGCGGGGGAGAAGCAGGGGGCATTCACCCCGCGTCAGTGGCCGACATTCAACGTGGGGGCCGACTACGACGGCGCGCTGTCGGCCGATGCGGCGATCTCGAACCTGCAGGTATTCGACCGGATGCTGCGGCCCGACCAGATCGCCGCGATAGCCGGTCGCACGCGGCTGGTGGGCGCGGACATCATGGAGCTGTCGGCGCCGAAGTCGGTACGCGTCGGCGAGCCGCTGGTTTTGAAGATGCGAGCGCTGGCGGCGGAGCCGTTCACCAGGGAGCACCCTCTGTTGGTGACCATCGGGGGCGTCCCGGTTGCCGAGGTCGCTCCCCGACCGCCGACCACGGCCTGGCAGACGGGTGTGCCGACGGAACTGGAGCCCGTTACGGTCACGGTTCCCGAGTACCTGCAACTGCCCGGCGGCCACCACCAGGTCGCCGCGATCATCCAGGGCACCGCGACCTCCTCGCAGACGCCGCGCGGCACCGCGCAGGTGTGGTTCGATACGCCGGCGCGGGCGCCGCGGGAGCCGGAGTTCGAGATCAGAAACGAGCGCGTGTATGCGGACAAGCAGCCGTGGCTGCCCTCCGAGCCCGCGAGCGGCTTTCTGTTTGACGGGCGCTTCTACAGCGACGACCAGGACGGCCGCGCCATGGCCGCGGAGTTGTGCAAGAGCGGCGCAATCAGGGATGCGTTGCGCTGCAGACTGGTCGAGGAGACGCTGGTGAGCCTCGACGGCACGCGGTCGGCATNNATGAGCAACAGCCTCGACAACGGCGCGAGTCCCGCCCCGCACGTGCTCGTCATCGAGACGGATGGCGAGATTGCTGAACCGATCTCGGTCGAGGTTGTGGCGGTGGGGGACAGGCTGCTAGAGGACCACTGCCTGCTGTGGGCCGTGCTGAACCCGAGCAAGGGGCGGCGGAAGGGCGTCTGCGACGCCTTCTTCCTCTGGCCGAAGACGGATGCCTGCGAGGTGCGCTTCGCCTCGCTCGCGGGCACGACGCCGCCGGTCGCCCCTGCAGTCCGTGGCGTGAGCATCTACCGCCTGCTCGACTACCGGCCCAACTCGACCGCCGAGCGACCGCAGGCGAAGAAGGACCGCCGCACCCTGACACTGATGCCGACGCATACCGAGCAGCTCTACCACGGCTTCGGCTTCGACGGCAGCGACCGGATGAACCGCGAGTACTCGCTGCGCAGGCTGTTCGAGTACATGCGCTTCGTCGGCTTCAACCGGCTTGCCTTCTACGCGGCCGGAGACCGCATGCTGAGCTTCTACAACGATGGGCTGCTCAACAACGCGTGGCGCTGGGATGTCTTCGAGGACGTGCTGCCGTTGGCGGAGGCCGCCGGAATCGACGTTGTGCCGGTGCTGCCGTCTCTGGCCAACTACTCGGAGCTTTTCACCTTCACCGACCCCGACAGCTTCCAGATTGGCGCGTCGGGCGATGTGGTTACCGATATGCGGCGCAATCGCTGCCCGGATCCGCTGCGGCCGGAGGTGAAGGAGCAGCTCCTGTGGTCGCTCTCGGAGCTTGTCGAGCGCGCACAGGTCTCGCGGAGCGTGACCGCCGTCGGGATGACCGTCGACGGCGGCTCGGGCACCTGCTATGCAACCCCGCCGGGCGCACAGACGGCGGCGGAGGCGGGCTACTCGCGCTATGACCTCGAGAGCTTCCAGGCGGCGAGCGGTGTCACCATCGAGGGGGGCACGAGCAATCCCGCCGCGGCCTACACGTGGCTGATGGCCAACCCGCAGGTGTGGCAGGCATGGCTGGGCTTCCGCTGCGCGCGGACTCGCGATCTGTGGCTGGCCTGCCGCGACCTGGTCGCGGGAGAGAAGCGCGATCGGTACCTGTTCATCGACGCGCGCCTGCCGGAGCCCGCGCGGCACCAGGACCACTCGCTCAACCAACTGCTCGCCTACCACGGCTACTCGGCGGAGCTGTACGCCTCGGAGAAAGGCCTCCGCATCGCCCCGCAGATCGGCCGCGACTACACGGGCGGGAGCACCACGGCCCCATACCTGGCGGCCAACACCTTCGCCACGGCGGAGGGCGCCGAGGTGCAGATCGACTGCACGCACCTGGGCGGGGGCAGGGAGATGATGCTGCCGCTGCTCGAGGCGCTGCAGGCGGATAACCCCTACGGCATCACCGTGCGCGCGCCGATGGACACCAAGACGGGCCACGAGACCGCCCTGCGGGCCTTCGCCCGCGCCTACCTGGCCCTCCCGGCCGTGGCCCCCGCCACCTTCGACGGCGAGGTATGGCCCGAGGGCAGGGGCGTGTGGGTGCGGCGCTTCTCGGATCGCATTGCCGTGGTCAACCCCACGCACAGCTCACAGCAGGTGCGGCTGACGCTGAAGGGCACGCTGCCGCGCAACGCCGTCGCCGTCGACGCGGCGACCGGGCAGAGGCTGGAGGTGTTGCGGGGCAGGCGCAATGACCGGCTGATCGTCAACACGGAGCCCTACGACTTCCGCACCATCGTCATCTATGAGCCGCTGCCGCGCAGCGACCGGACGATTCTGCCACCGACGACACCGAACCCCTGAGGGGTGGTGGGCCTCACCCCCCCGGCCGCCATGTGCGCTAACATAAAGGACTGGCTGGGCG
>DPJP01000313.1:10054-13423 GCA_003542955.1 Armatimonadota bacterium | reverse complement strand
TCACACAGCGGCTCATCGCATCGGGGACGGGCCATGTCGGGAGCTCTGATGTCAGCACGTATGGGAGCCCGGGGCGTGCTCGCAAGATGGGGATGCGAACCCGCGCCTCAGTTCACCAGCGTCGAATCGACCCGGATACCCCAGCGGCAGTTCTCAATCAGCGGGTCGGGCATGTCGGGGTCGTCAGCCACGCGCTTGAGCCAGCCCTCCAGCTCGAGATTGAGCTGCTCGGCAAGCTCCGGCCACTCGGTGGCGAGGTTGACCTGCTCGAAGGGGTCGCTGTCGAGGTCATAGACCTCCAGCCGCGGGGCGCCCGTCAGCGCCCGGTTGCCCTCCTCATTGTACATCGAGGCGATGTCGGCGATGGCGTCGGAGTAGGTGCGGATGAGCTTGAAGTTGCCCCTGCGCAGCAGGCGTTGCGGCGCGCCACAGTATGCCCCGCACGCCCCCAGCATGTCGTGGACCTGTGAGCCGTCCCGCATCGCGCCGACCAGGCTGCTCCCGTCGAGATCATCGGGGACGCCGCGGCCGAGCAGCTCGAGGATAGTCGGGATGAGGTCGGTGCCGTGCACCGGGGCCTTGACGACCGCCTGTTGCTCGGCGCCGGGCAGGTGGACTATCAGCGGCACATGCATGGTGCCCTGGTAGACGCCCCTGGCGCGCCACTCGTCGGGTCTGCCGTAGTCCGTCCGGCCGTGGTCGGAGGTGATGATGACGACGGTATCTTCATCGCGGCCGAGGTCATCAAGCAGGCTCAGCACTTCGCCCACGCGCTCGTCGACGAACTTCGTCGCGCCGTCATACTGGTCGATCGGTCCGCGGCCGAGCTTCTCAACCGCGCGCAGCGGCCCCGCCCCGACGACATAGTCCTCGCCGGTGCGGGTCTGCGTCAGCGGCAGCTCCATCGCCCTGAACGGGGCGTTGTACTCCTCCGGCTGGGTGAACGGCCCGTGCGCGTCCCAGTAGTGGACGAAGAGGAAGAAGTCGCGCTCGTGATGGGCCCGCAGCCACGGCAGCAGCTCGGCATTGATGGCGTCACCGCGCGTCATGTACGCCTGCGGCGCCGCGGTGCGGGTGGCGTTGAGGGAGTGCTGGTAGCCGCGCGCGAACCAGTTCGGGTGGCTCGCGAAGTTGATCAGGTTGTCCACCGCGGCGGTCAGGAAGTCCTCGCTCCAAAGCCGCTCGGCGATGGTCGGCACCGTGTCGTCGAGGTATATCTCATGGCAGTTCGGCGCGCTCCAGGGGTTGATGACCACACCGTGATTGCGCGGGAGCTTGCCTGTCAGCATGCTGGTGAAGGAGGGCACGGTGCAGCAGAAAGAGCTTGTGCAATCGGTGAATACCGTGCTCTCCGTGGCCAATGCATCGATATTGGGTGTGGTCGGGCGTGGATAGCCATGGCATCCGACATGATCGGCTCTGAGCATATCGAGCGCGATCAGGATGACCTTGCGGTAAGTCTGCATTCCAGTCCTCCCCCGTGGCTGCCACTCAGTATGGGAATTCGTCGATGGTCGTCACCGGGCTGGAGGTGCGGTTGACGATGCGCCAACTGCCGCCGCGGCGCGCCAGCGTCCACTCGTCTTTCGTGGCGGCGTGGTCGAGGTACTCCTGGTTGAGGTCCTCCCACTGCGCGTACACCGTGGCGCGGGCGCTGTTGCCGCTGACGGTCGTAGCCTCGATGCGGATGCCGCGGTTCTGCCTGCCGATCTTGTTGGCCGAGTTGCGGTACCAGCCGTTGATGGCCTTCCAGACGGCGCGGTTGGCGGAGCCCTCCGGCGGCGGGATGACCATCACGGCCTTCTGCCAGTACTCGATGAACCGCAGGCGCACCATGTGATCCCAGGTGTCGACGCGGCAGCCGAAGGCCTCCCCGACAAAGCGCAGCGGCACCATCAGCCGGCCTTCGGACATGACCGGGGCAGTGTCAAGCGTGTAATCGGTACCATTCCACTTGGCGTTGCGGCTCCCAACCCGGAGGTCGATGCGGTTCGGCTGCAGCCGATACTGCCATGCCACCATCTGATTGCCGTCGAACTGCATCGTGCCGCCAAGCCACTCGACCAGTTGGCGCGCCGGGACGAGCACGTAGCCGTCACGGGTGATCGGCAGCACATCGAAGAACAGCCCGTCGCCGGGCACGCAGCGGTCGACATTCTGAGCCCAGGTCGGTGTTGTGAGCATCAGCATGCAGACGACGACCGACACGATTGTCCTCATGGTCAGCACTCTCCTTGTCAGTGGCTGCGGCGGTGGACGCTTCACGCTATCGCGACAGAGACCTCGCCGGATTACTCGGATACCGTCGAACGGCTGTCGACGCGCCAGCCGGTGCGCTGGAGTGCCATCCCGAACCGCTCGACCGATACCTCGTCGCCCTCCCACTTCACCAGCACATCCAGCTGCGCCCTGCCGGCGTTAAGGTCGAGTTCATTCGAGATGATGCGGATGCCTCCGACCCCGCGCCCGCCCCAGTGGGCCTCGACGACCGTCGGCGCGTCCGAGCCCACCTCGGCGATGATGCGGGCCTTCTGGGCATCAGAGTAGAGGTTCCAGTGCGGCAGCGCCCCTGCCATCTGCTCGACATCGGCCAGATCGTAGAAGCGCGCGATCTGGAGCCATATCTTCGCCAGGTGTGAGCCCTCCGCGGGAGGTATGGCCATCACCGCATGGAGCTTCTCCTGCGGCTTCTGCAAGGTCACCGTCCGGCCCTGCGACTCGACCCACACCCCGAACGCCTCGGCGACAAAGCGCAGCGGCACAAACGTGCGGCCGGCGACAGCGACCGGTGCAACCTCCAACTGGTACGGGCTTCCCGACAGCCGGGCNNTTGTTGCCGATGGTCAGGCTCACCTGCGGAATCGCGCTGCTGCCCTGGTAGGCATCGATGCGACCGGCGCTGTACTCGACCCGCGCCCCCAGCCACTCGAAGATCGCCCGCAGCGGGACGACAACTTTGCCCTCGATCGTGCGCGGCAACACATCGAAGGCCAGCACGCGCGCGCTCGGCTCGACCGGTTGGGCGGACGATGGAGCAATCCCTGTCAGCATCAGTGTGAGCACAGCCAAGGCAGGCAGCAGCAATCGCATCTGTCTCAACTCCCGTGAGAGCACTCTGTAGTGCACCGTCGTTACGCCGACACATAGTTCGCCGGGCGCCGCGGTGATTCCTATGAGGGCGTGTGAGGGGCTCACCGCGCCGGCCCGATGCGTGGTGGCTTGGGCTCTCTGGAGACGCCGTGCCGTCGTATCCGGCCCACCGCCAATGATCGGCGGTCGCACCGCCAAGTGAGCCATGCACAAGGGTTGCAGATGCCGTGGCCCGGAGCGCCGTTTGCCTTTCACCCCCTCTCCCGCCGGCCTGCCCCG
>DPJP01000313.1:6706-10026 GCA_003542955.1 Armatimonadota bacterium | reverse complement strand
AGGGGGCCGGGGGGTGAGGCAGCCGTCGCCCCCTACTTCCCCTCCACCACCGCCAACTCCACCGTGTCGCCGATACCGTACTCCCAGATCGAGACGGTCTTCCCCGCGTAGTCGCTCTCCAGCGCGCCCCGGGTGACCGGCTCGATCAGGAATACCTTCGAGCTGTTCGCCGTATCGCGCCAGACGCCCTCGATGGTTCTGGCTGCCGCCCCCTCGCCGAGCCATGCTCCCGCAAAGTAGTGCGAGTCGCTGCGGGCGAGCTTGCCGTCCTCGCCGGGGTGAGCCGTGCCGAAGAGCATGTACTCACCGACCATCACTGCTCCATCCTCGCAGTCGGTCACCGGTCCGNNCCGCGGGCGAGCAGGGCCGTCGTGTTGAGCTTCAGCCACAGGCGGTCTCCATCCCGCCGCGCCGAGACAATGACATGCATGGTGGTCCGCCGGTCATTATGAATCCGGATGGCGCAGCCGGGGGCGAACTGCTCCTCGCGGCCCTCCATGTATGGGATCGCGATCTCGCGCGTTCCGTAGTCAAGCTCGGCGATGGTGTCGATGACATAGCCGGGGCCCTGGTCGGGAGCCCAGCGGCCGACCTGCACGTCGCGTGNNGTGACTTCTCCGTCGCGCGTGCTCACCACGCGCAGGCCCTGCGCGCGGTGCTGCGTGGTGGCGCTGGGGCCGGGAGCCACGCCGATATGGATGCGGTCTACCCCGCCCTCGTAGGCAATCGCGACCTCGAGCGGGTCCTCGGACACCACACGCGCGCTCTGCACCGTCGGCTGTCCCTGGAAGGGGTCGATCACCGTCAGGAACAGCGACCTCGCGCCGCCCTGCACCATGCGCCTGCAGAAGAGGTAATCGAGCTTCCAGTCGACCGGGTGCGCCGGATTGCGGCCGGAGCCCATGATCGCCTGCATCGGCCCACCCAGAGGCAGAATGTGCAGACGCAGCCCGTCGCCCTCCTCGAAGCCGTAGCTCCACTCCCAGACGGCCGGGGCATCGAGCGCGGCCCTGCGGATGTCCTTGAGATAGCACGGGAAGTTGGTGCCCTTCCGGCCCCACCTGTCGGTATAGGTCGCGAACTGCTCGACCTCCGGCCCCGCAAGCGTCCCCGTCGGCTGGGCAACCCACTCAAGGGCCGGAGCGGTGGGCTCGGTGAGCGGTCCGTGCCAGCTCTGATCGTGCTGATCTCCGCCGTTGACGGCGAACAGGTCGACCACGTAGAAGCGCGTCTGGTCGACATCGACCATCACCACGGTGCGCTCATAGAGGTCGACGTCGGGCGCGGCCTCCTTCGCCAGGCCCATGCCCTTCGGATAGGGAACATGGTGTGCCGTCACCGCATGAACGCCGTCAAGGGAGGCGAACAGCGTCGCCTCATTCCCGGCGCGCACGCGCCAGTGAGCCTTGGTCTCGCCCACGGAGACGGTGTTATGGGCCATGATGTTAGAGTCCCAGTCCTCGGTGTAATCCCAGGTGAACGGGTAGCCGAGGTCGGGGAGCATATCAACACCGCGGGCGAAGACCTCCAGGTTGAGGTTGTCCTGCTGCCGGTGACCGGGGATCGCCGCGTAGTTGAGGCACACAGCGTGCCGGTTGTCTCCCTCCCCCGATTCGAGGATGGCGGCCCCATAGCCGTCCAGGAGCCGGCTGCGGGGCGCAATGACGGCCTCGGGGCTCTCGAGCGCGGCCCTGATCTGTGCCTCCGGGTAGGGCTCGAACAGCTCGCCGGGATAGAGCGAGCCATCCATGCGGGTCGATGCCCGCGCGTACCGCGGGTCACCATACTTGGTGAAGGCNNGCGATATTCGAGTAGCGATACGCCCTGTGGCGCTTCGGCTCCCCGATTCCGCGCTCATCGCCGATGCTCGGGGTCAGTGCCCCCATGATGATCAGGTCGATGTTGAAGTCGAAGAGCGCGGAGGCTTTCTCATTCCCGAAAAGGTCCGGGTAGCGCTCGATGGGGTACAGGTCCGGGTGCAGCGCCCGGATCTCCTCCATCATGCGCGAGGTGCGGATGAAGTCGAGCTTGATGGTGCTGTAGCCCGGACTCTCATGCCCGCCGCCGTCACGGTAGACGCCGTTGACGAGAATCTGCGCAGCCTGGCCTCCGCCGTAGTAGGTGTACTCGACCATGTCCTTTGA
This sequence comes from Armatimonadota bacterium, assembly GCA_003542955.1. Classification (GTDB taxonomy): domain Bacteria; phylum Armatimonadota; class Zipacnadia; order Zipacnadales; family UBA11051; genus UBA11051. The sequence goes on along the minus strand of DPJP01000313.1, from coordinate 7,882 downwards.
GTTCGGGTGTGTGTTGGAGTGGTCATCGAGCACGAGCGCCAGCGCCGTCGCCGTCGCCTGATGGTGGCCCATGTTGCCGTGGATCGCCCCGTTGAGCAGCGCCACGCCGGCGGCCCGCAGCAGGTAGTGCTCGATGTACTCACGCAACTGCCGGCCGTTCTCCACGGGCATGCCCTTTGCCTTGAGGAACTCGATCAGCTCCGGGTCTTTGTCCAGGTAATCGTAGATTGCGTCATAGGCGTAGATGGCGTCCTCGGTGCAGAATGTCTCCCAGATCAGGTCTGCTATCATGCCGCCCGTCTTCCACTTGTGGTGCGGGTGGTAGCCGCCATAGGCGGCGGCCCAGAGGCGGTCCTGGCGGTCATCATGGTTCGGGTACTCCGAGGCCAGTCGCGCGAGCAGCACCGCGCACGTGTGGGCATACTTCTCGTCGCCGGTCAGCACCCAGGCCTGCGACAGCGCATTCAGGCACGGGATGGTCACGGCGCAGTAGCATGTGTGCGCGTACTCGCGGATGAAGAAGAAGTGCCTCCCATCCGGGGCGACATAGCCATCGCCATCATCCGGATACTCACCCGAGGTCATGTCGCCCTCACCGAACTTGTTGGTGGGGAACCAGGTGCTGCACATCATGCAGCGGATCTGGTAGGGGTGGCTGATCGGGTCGATGCGCCACGGGTGCCAGGCATTGAGCTTGCGCACCGCCGTCCCGCAGATCGGGCACTCCGCGATGGCCTCATGGGTGAATATCCGCGGGATCGTCGTCGGCGGCTGCAGCTCCCAGATGAACTCATCGCTCTGCGCGGAATACTCCTCGGCCGAGACGTACTTGCGCCCGATGATGTAGCTCTGCGGCTGCCCCTTCATGATCGAGTTGAGCGTCGCCTGCGCCCACGCATACTTCTCCACATTCTCCCGCCCCGTGGCGATCCGCTCCGGGGTGTAGTAGGTCTGTGACTGCTTGCCCATCGCGCAGCTGACGAGCAGCACCAGCACGGGCACCATGATGACGACCAGCTTCAGCGGCATGATTCCGATAGCTCCCTGTGTGTTCAGGACTCCTGATATTGGTGCCGGCACGATCTCCATTCCCCGCGCCTCGGACGCTCTTGCCGGGCGGCCGGGGTCAGGCATTCAGAATTCAGTCTTGCTCTGCCCTGGGCGGATTCCAGCCGA
>DPJP01000313.1:0-6685 GCA_003542955.1 Armatimonadota bacterium | reverse complement strand
GAGTGCCTGACCCCAGCAGTTGCCCTCAGTGCCTTGCGGTACACCGACGCGCGACATCCTTCTCCCGTCAGCCTCCGGCAATCTCAGGAACTCATCTGGTTCTGATCCGGCTACTTGCGCAGATCGACGACCTCCTGCTCCATCCCCCTGTAGGTCATGCCCTCGACGCAGAGGCGCTTGACCCTCTCGCCGATGCGCAGCCCGATCCGGCGGCGGTCCTTTGCCTTGCGGCGCGTGTCGACGACCTGGTTGCGGCGCAGGATGACATCCTCGGCCGTCCCGTTCATGTCGATGGCGACGGCATCGCCCTTCGCCGCCCGCCCGCTGTCGACGATGAGGTTCCCCTCGAACACATTCCGGTGCGGATCGCGTGTGGGCGCGGGGTGCTCGCGGAAGTAGATGCCCACTTCGTGACTGCGCCGGATGACGTTATTGCGGATGAGGTTATCCGTGTCGTGGTGCCCGATCGAGATGCCGTACTTGCCGCAGTCCTCGATCACATTGCCCTCCGCAATCCCATACTTGACGCCCCAGCAGAAGAACAACCCCTGCGAGGCGCCGACGATGTGGTTGTTGCGGATGATCGGCCGCTGCGAGCCGCTGCCCGGATGCAGGCCGAGCCCTGCATTGTTCAGCGAGCGGCAGTCCTCGATCGTGACATCATGGCAGACCTGCCAGCTCACGCCGTCGCCGTCATAGTCGCGGCAGGTGACATCCCGCACGGTGATGTGATTACAGTCCTGGATGAAGATGCAGCCGCCGTAGTTGCCGTCGAGGTTCTCGTTCTCCGCGCGATTGCCGTCAATGCAGAGGCCCTCGATGGTGACCTCGTTGACGTAGTTGCCGGTGATGACGGGAAACAGCGTGCAGGCCTCCGGCTTCGTCTCCAGCCAGAAGTTCTCCCGCGGCTCTTCGTTGATATACACATCGCTGCCCTGGATGGCGATGACGGTGCGCTTGACGAACTGCTGCCGGTCGAAGTGCGGCGACCTCCCGCGCAACAGCAGCCCTCCGCCGACTGAGAAGATCGAGGGGTCCTTCACGCTGACCCTGTTCGAGTACCAGTCGATATCGAGCGCGAGCCTGGTCCTGGCCGACCTGCACTTGCGCAGAATTGTGTCATCGCCGGAGCCGACGATGTCGACTTTCTCGCGGATGAACAGCGAATTGCCCATCTCATAGATGCCCGGCAGGATGCGGACGACGCCCCCGCCCATCTTCGCGACGTAGTCGACCGCTCCCTGGAGCGCCAGATGATCGGCGCCGGTGAAGTCCGCGCCGGAGTGTCCCACGGTGACCTCGAGCCTCGGTCCGCCATCGTACACGACGTCTGCCCCCTCTGGATGTCCGGTAGTCTGAGTGTAGCAGGCCGGTTCGCGTGCGGGCGACGGGATACCTGCATCACAGGCCGTCCGGCCGTCCGGCACGGCAGTTGCAGGGTGGCACCCGGGGCTGTACCGAAGTCTCAGAAATGCTGGGGTCACGTCTTGAAAATTCATTTTTGCTCTCCGGGGTCCAGAACACCAGGTGTAGTATCCACGAGAGCGGTGCCATTCGTTTGGCTTCTTGGCAAAAAATGAATTTTCAAGACGTGACCCCAGCCGTTCAACCGCCTCCTGCATGTCCCGCAGCTGCCCTGGGACTTCGGTACAGCCCCGTTGCACCCGCGCACAACCGACATCGGGGAGAACAGAACATGCATCGAGCGAAGTGGTTCTTTGCCGTCACCTTGCTGCTGACAGTCGCCCTCGGCCTGGTCGGCTGCGGATCGGACCCTGGTGGGGTGATCTGGGGCACCATCACCGACGGCGGCGAGGTGCTGACCTATCAGGTCAATGACATCCCGTCGACGGTCATCAGGCAGCCGCAACTGCTTGCCTCCGGCGAAGTGGATGATCCCGCTCTGCTGGCGGCGGTTCGGGAGGTCACCGGACGCACCCACGCCCAGGCCGTCGAGCTGCTGGCCTCCTTTGACTCCTCGGGGCCCGACGTGGTGGAGGTGCTCGTGTTGCGTTCCGATGCCTTTGTGGCCCGCTACTGGAGCGACCCCAACGCGAAACTCGGCCGCTGGTACGCCCCGATTCTGCGCGGGCAAATCTACCTGCCCGCCGAGGCCAGGCAACTGCTGGCGCTCCCGCTGGCCAACACCGGCCGCTGTGTGACGCTCTACAGGTTCAAGGCCGGCCTGACGCTGATCCGCGGCGCATGCGCGGATATGACCGGCAACCCCGAGGCCTTCGGCCCCTACGCCACAGGCGGCGGCGAGCAGTACTATGCGCCCGATGCCACGCTCTGGGTCGTCGATCACGTCGAGTTGAACCCGAACGCCATCGAGCTGGTCTCCGAGTTGCGATTCCCGCAGGGAGTGCAGTAGCGCACCGCCCGCACCCGAGGTTTGAAACGCATGCAGCAACTGACTGCCGAAGTACAAGCCGACCTCCTCGGTCGTCTCGATCGGATTGACGACCTGGCCCGGAGCCAGAAGCCGACGCTCCCAGAGACGCTGATGGGCACGCTGGCCTATGTGCGCGAGGAGCTTGCCGCCGAGAGGTCCAACCCCGAGCACCTGAGCCTGCTCGGGCGCACGATCATCGTCTGGCATCTGGATCAGGGCCACGCCCGGGTGCCGCTGCACGCGGCGCTCGGCGAGCTGGGCGACAGACTCATCGCAATCGCTGATTGACCCGCCGGCTCGGGCGACGCCCCCGGACCCACCATACGCATTCGGCCGATGCCCTCAGACCTTTCAAGGAATCTCAGCCCCCGGTCGCGAAGCGGCACCCATTCCGCACCGGGGAGGGGATTGACGTGCTCGGACATACTGAGGCAATCGAGTGTGACGTCGCCGTCTTCGGCGGGGGGGCGGCAGGAGTCGCAGCCGCAGTCGCCGCCGCAAAGACCGGCGCTCAGACGGTTCTTGTCGAGGCAGGGGCTGCAATCGGCGGCGATGCCATCAGCGGGCTGCCGCTGCTGGGCTGCTGCAACTCGCTGGGCAGGTGGATCGTCGGGGGCGTCGCGCGCGAGTTGATCGACGCCTGTGACGACCTCGGCGGCTATGTCGGCTGCATCTTCGACTGGCGCACCATGTGGGGCGTCTGCTGCCACCCTGACGCCATGCGCCTGGCCATGGCCGGGGCACTTGAGCACCACGGGGTGCGCGTGCTGCTCAACAGCCCCGCGGTCGAAGTCTTTCTCGACGATAGCGGCGCCATACAGCACGTAGTGGCATCCGGGCGCGGGGAGCCGATGGAGACCCGTGCCGGGATGTATATCGACTGCACCGGTGACGGCGANNGACGTCGCCGATCTGGCCGGCGCACCCTCCGAACTCGGCGACGGCTACGGGCGCCTGCAACCCGTCAGCATCGTCTTCCAGATGGCCGGCATCGACGTGCCCAGGCTCCTGGAGTGGGTCCGCCACAACCCCGACGACCTGCTGGTTGCCGAGAACCCCATCATCGACAAGAGCCCTGCCGAGTGCGCCGCGGCCATTGCCGATGGCGGCTACCCGTACTCCGCCATCAGCGCGCTGGGCCCGATGCTGAGCGAGGGGATCGACGCCGGGGAGATCGACCCCTGCGCGGCCGTGTTCATGTCACCGACATGTATGGAGACGGGTGAGGTCGTGCTCAACGCCACCCGCATCGCCGATGTCGACGCCACTGACCCGGCCGAGCTGTCCGGCGCCTACCTGCCGCTGCACGGCCAGGTAAGAAGGGCCGTCGGCTTCATGAGAAGGCGCGTGCCGGGCTTCGAGGCGGCGGTGCTCTCGCGCATCGCCCCGCGGATTGGTGTGCGCGAGACGCGGCGGATCTTCGGCGAGGAGCTGCTGCGCGAGGAGGATGTCGTCTCCGGCCGCAAGCGGGATAACGGCATAGCGAAGGGCGGGCACCATGTCGACATCCACGGCGGCGGCACCGACCAGACGCGCGTCCCCATAGCGGGCGGGCAGTCGTATGATATCCCCTTCGGCTGCCTGCTGCCGAAGCTCACCAGCAACCTGTTGACGGCCGGGCGCTGCCTCAGCTCGACGCGGCCGGCCAACGGCTCCGCGCGCGTGATGGGCACCTGCATGGCTACAGGCCATGCCGCGGGCACGGCGGCGGCGATGTGCATCGCGCACGGCCTTGCCGACCCCCGCGAACTGCCGGTCACTCAGCTGCGGCAGACGCTCATCGAGCAGGGCGCGGTGCTCGAGGGCACACAGTAGGCCTGGTCACCCGGCTGCACTAATGGTGGCAGGGGCAATCGCGGTCGGTGAGCCGTTCGGTAGTGGTGTCGAAGACTGCGTCCAATCAACTGTGGCCGAATCCATCTGAAGCCGCGCACGGAGAGTCTGCCGTTCGGCCGTTGTGGAGGGGCCGCTCGAAGGACGGTCCCGTCGTATGGGACCGGACTGAGCCCGGCCCCCGAACAGCACGCCGCCGAAGCACCGACGTGGGGGCGAAGGGGTGCTACACGACGCACTGCGGGCCGGGCTCGGGCGCTTCGATACGGCTGAAGCGCACCTCGAGCGGCCCCTCCTCAACGGCGCACGGCCAGAGGCAAACGACGGGCCGGTCTCCTTCGCGCGCAAACGGCCCCGCGCGCCCTCGGCCGACCCCTCCAGCACAGCCCATCTCCCGCCGTTCCCCTAACCCCTCGCCCCTCGCCTCTCGCCCCTGCCTTCAAAACTCTAACATGTTCGTCCCATACGATGTCAGCAGCGCACCGAGCGCCTCGCCGGCGCCGACATTCGATGACACCACCGGTGTCGCCATCAGTCCCAGGTCGCCGCGGGCAATATCACCCGTCCAGGCATTCATGCACTCCCACACATTCGGGTAGCGCAGCAGAAAGCTCACCAGGCCCTCGCGGACCTGCTCCACCAGGTCGGGGTAGTAGCGCACCGCGGCGCCCATCGCCATCGAGCACGACTTCGGCCATGCAGGCCCGCGCCAGTAGGCATCCGCGTAATAGCCCGGCTCGCCCGGAGCCACCGTGCAGGTGCCGTACGGCCCCAGCAGGCTCGCGAAGTTGCGCTTCATCTGATCTGCCCGCGATTGCGATACGAGCCCGTACGCCAGCGGGAACAGGCCATCGACGCCCACGCGCGTATCGAGCGTCTCGTCCTCATGCAGGACGCCATACCACTTGCGGCGACGATCCCACAGGATGCGGTCCATCGCCTGCCGCGTTGCCTCCGCGGCCCGCTGCCAGGGAGCTTCATCCTCGCCGAGCAGGGCGGCCATCTTCCCCATCGCCTGCTCGTAGCGGCAGCGCTCGGCCGCGAAGATGGCCGGGTAGCAGAATCTCTCGCGGACGCCATCCTCCCCGTAGGTGACCTTCTGGAATGCCGCGGTGGTATCCAGACCGGTGTCGAAGGAGGTGATGATCCCCCACAGGTGCAGGCCGAGGAATTCCTCGTCGCGCGAGCTGTTGAGGTAGTCATAGTAGCGCAGCAGGGGCGGATACCAGCGCTTCAGGCTCTTCAGATCGCCCGTGTCGTTGTAGTAGCGCATCGCGACCCAGGGGATGTGGGGCGTCTGGATGATGTTGCCGCGGGCCCAGGAGCTGCCGGGCTCCTTCTCATGCAGGTAGATGGCGTGGGTCACGTAGCCATCATCGCGCTGGTACTTGAGGAAGAGATCAAGCACGCGGCGGGTGAAGTCGGAGGTGATCTCGGGATTGAGCGATGCGTGCCACTGCGCTGCCGGCAGCGCCCACTGCCAGAAGCCCCGATAGACCGGCAGCGCCTCGAGGACGCTCTTGCCCCACCGCGGGTGCTTGTAGTAGTCCGTGCGGACCGTCCACCAGCACTTGTAGTAGGCCCGGCGGTCGCGCTCCGTGGCGTCCTCCAGCGGCGGGAGGGTCGCGAACCAGTCGTTCCACTTCGTCTGCAGGCGCGCTTCGAGGTCGTGGACGCGGCTCGCGCGGAGGGCTTTCGCGGCCGACTGGAAGCTCATCCCGAGGCGTAACGCGTGCGTCTGTCCGTACTCGGTGAAGCCCAGGTCAAGCTCCAGCACGAGATGCTTCCCGCGCGTGCGCCGGTTGCCTGCATGCCCCTGCGCGATGGCGTCCTGGTAGTCCTCCGTGGTGTCATAGACGCCGTGCGCGGCCCCGGCGACCGCGAGATACAGCGTCTTCCCGGAGGTCTCGCACGCCAGGATCCCATCTTCGTCGCGTACGCGTGTCTGGGGATCGGCGAAGGTGACAATCAGGTAGAGCTTCTTGCGGAACGCGTGATGCGGCAGGTTGCAGCCGGTGAGATCGAACTGCCAGGACCATCCGCCCTGCGGAGCCTGCCCGAGCCGCTCCACGGCAGTCAGCCCGATGTTGGAGAAGGCGACCTCGCGGCGGACGAGGCCGGGCAGGTACTCCATCTTCCGGAAGATGAGCGAGTTGCGGGCCGCGGCTTTGCCGGTCAGGTCGGGGAACGAGTAGTCACCGAAGCGGAGCGTCGCCACGGGGGACTCGTCGTANNTAATCGAGATTCCAGCCGATGCCGCCGAAGTCGGATGGATATGCGAACGGCAGCCCCCAGTCATCTTCCTTGACCAGCACGGCAGTCCGCCGCGGCAGCTTCTCGTCGAAGTCTTCCCTGAGCATGTTCCAGGTGTCCATGCGTTCCTCCATCTGCTGAGAGAATGGTCTCATGCGGTGGGTTCTGAGGCGATCCGGGCTCGCCGTCCAGGGCTCACCCCCC
>DPJP01000190.1:238-4369 GCA_003542955.1 Armatimonadota bacterium | reverse complement strand
CGGGCGCTCTACCAGGTGATGGACCTCTACAGCCCTCGCCTGGGCGGGGGGCTTTCCCTGCGGATTGACGACACTGAGGGATGGCTCAAGGGGCTCAGCCTGCGCAAGCACGTCAGGGGCGTCGGGGGGTTGACGATTGACAAGCTCGTGCCCCGTACGCGTGACGAGTACAAGTGCGCCAACTCGCTCGATGAGGTCGAGGGGACAGGCTTCGCCTGCGAGTACCTGCGGCGCACCCGCGGGCCGGGCGAGAGCTTCCGGCCCGGCCCGGCCGTCATCAGCGCGCATCCGGGCGACTGGCATGTCACCATGGAGCGCTACTCGGCCTGGGCGCATGACGTCTGGAGTTTCCGGCCGTACCCGTCGCGGCTGAAGGAGATCCGCAATATGATGCCCTACGGCTGGGCGGGCGACTTCCTGTTCAGGGACGGGAAGTACCGCACCGACCTCGTCGAGCCGCCGAGGCCGGGACTCGGGAGGACCAGGACCGATTGTGTCGAGCTGATGTCATGGTGGGAATGGTCGCCGCTCGGGCCCTTTGCCACTCCCTTCGACAGGCTCAGCGAGGTCATGAGCGAGGACCAGATCAAGCGGTGGCAGAACTACTTCGTCAAGGACCCCGTCACCGGCCAGACGATGTGGAACAACGGGCCGAATGCCTACGACGGCTACAATGACCGCTTCGGCGGCCTGCCGGCCTTCCGTGAGTTCGTCCGCACCTGCCAGGAGCAGGGCGCGCTTGTGACGCTCTACACCGACCCCTTCCGGCTCGACCATGGCTGCGCCCTCGGGCGGGAGAAGGGAGAGCTGTGGGGCGTCATTGGGCCCGATGGGGAGTACACCACCTCATACGAGGTCTGGAACCCCTGCCACGACACGCCCGAGGTGCGTGAGTGGGTGGCCACGACGACGGGGCGGATCATGCGCGAGACCGGCGCCGACGGCATCCGCCTCGATGAGTACGGCCACGCCGGCCACACCTGCTTCAGTGATCTGCACGAGCACACCTACCAGGAGCCCGGCGTCTCGCAATGGAACAAGGCGGTCGCCGAGACCTGTCGCATGGTCCACGCGGAGATGGACCGGGTCAGGCCGGACCTGGTGCTGACCACCGAGTTCCCCGGCTACGACTACATGATGCAGTACCTCGAGGGCGCCATCACCTACGATCTGAGCATCACCGCCTGCGCGTTGCGTCCGCTCGAATGCAACATCCAGCGCTTCTACTTCCCCGAGTGCAAGCCGTATGAGTTGGACTATCACCACACGCACCAGGGGCTGATCAAGAAGTTCTGGAACGGAGCGGAGTCCTTCGAGCAGTACCACCCGCTCAACATGCACATCATCCTCGGGGAGAATGGCGATGTCTACCAGGGCCGGGACTTCTGGCCGCTCATCCCTTCGCTCTCGCCCCATGTCTACATCAACCAGTTCGGGGGCAGCAGGCCCGCGGGGCTCGGCGGCCTGCCGGCTGCGACGGCCTCCGCCACCGGGGCCAAGACCATCTACCATGTCTACAACGCGACCGGCCACACCTTCGAGGGCCCGGCACTGAAGCTCTCCCTCAGGCCCGATGAGCACCTCTTCGACCTGCTCAACTGCCGCGAACACGATGCCTGGGGGGCGGACGGACGAACGGACGAACGCGGCGATGTCGAGGTGGGCGTGGCCCTGCTCCGCGACCACGTCGCCTGCCTGGCGCGGCTTCCGAGGTTGCTGAGCCTCGCGCCGGATGGCAGTGTCACCATCAGCGCGGGGAAGCTGCCGAAGGGGAAGCTGACGCTGGTCATCTGCGGCCTGCAGGGGGAGGCGCTGGCCTCGCAGGAGTTCAAGACCGGGGCGAACCGCCTTGACCTGTCCGGCCTTGCGGCGGACGCCCACCCCGCATGTGTGAAGCTGATGGCCGACGGCACGCTGCTGGATGTGGCCGAACTGCCGGTTGCACGCGGTGGGTAGGGCGGCTGATCTCACCCGGCCACGTCACGCGTGAAGCCCCGCGCGAAGGCAGTTGGCGGTACACCCACCCGCTGCCGGAACAGCCGGGAGAAGTAGTGCTGCGAGCTGAAGCCGGTGGCGTGCGCCGTCTGTTTGACGCTCAGGCCGCGGGCCAGTAACACGCGCGCCTCGCGTAGACGCGCCTGCAGCAGGTACTCGTTCGGCGGCATGCCCAGGTGCTCGTTGAACAGCGCCGACAGGTGGCTGACACTCAGACCGGCATGCTCGGCAATCTCGCGCACGCTCAACGGGTGAGCGAGGTTCTCCTCGATGAGTTGGCGGGCCGCCAGGACGCGGCGATGCATCCGCACGGGCGGATGCGTCTCGCCGGACAGCTCCCCGAGCAGGATGCCCAGGAGTTGCAGGGCCAGCCCGCGCGTCTGCAATGACTGCCGGCCGCCGGAGAGAACCCAGCTCTCGAACAGCGCCTCGAAGACCGGCAGCACGCCGGTTCGGTGCCGTACCGACATCCGCAGCGGCCAGTGCCGAGCCAGGACTGCATCTCTCTCCGCGTCTGGTCGGCCGAACGGCAGCACGTGGGCGAAGTAGACCACAAAGGGATCGCGCTGACTGCCACGCTCGCCGGTACAGATTGCCCCCGGTGGCATTGTGATCACATCGCCGGCCTCAAACTCATGCCAGGCGCTTTCGACCGACACCGCGCCGCGCCCGTCGGCCACGTACCAGATGTCAAAGTCCGTCTGCACCGCATGCCGCGGCGGACTCTGCCACCCGCGCACAGCGCGATGCAACCCGACCTGCACCACAGCAGGGTTGATCGCACTGAGCAAGTCCGCGTCCGGCCACTCGCGCTCCATACCGAACCCACCTCCCATGCCCCGGATAGTACACACGCGCCTGCCTAATGCAGTACGGAATCAGAGAATAGTACAAACATCCATAGAATCCAATACATCTCCCATCGGTGCTCCTGTGTTATGATCTGGACACTACACCGATGGGAGTGAATCAGATGACATCACGCGAACGTCTTGTTGCCGCGACCCGGCGAGAGCCGGTGGATTACGTCCCGCTGCACGGGTCCTTCAACCCGCTCAGTGAGGTACAGCGCCGCGGCCACCAGTGGCAGTTCCCCTGGCCGGGGGACGCCTCCGCCGATGAGCAGATCGCCTACCAGGTCGAAAAGCTGGGCCTTGACCAGATCATCTCGACGTCGCTGAACGTGTGCGCGCCCGTCGAGGCTGACTCGCGGGTCTGGCTTGATGGTGATATCCTCCACAAGACCTACCTCACCGATGATGGTGAGCTGCATGCCGCGGTGCGCTATTCCGACCTGTGGCCCCACGGGATGGACCTCCCCTTCTTCAGCGACTTCAATGTCGGCCACTATGTCGAGCCGTGGCTACAGACGGATGCTGACCTGCAGGCCTTCATGTCGCTGCGGCGGACGGCGGATGACGAGACTATCCAGCATCGGGCGGCGAGCGCCGCGGGGGACGCCTTGGCTCGAGCCGCGCGCTACGACCTCGCGACGATGGTTCACGTCGGCACGGGCATGACCGGCGCGCAACACCTCTTCGGCGTGCGCGAGTTGTGCATGATGACTATTGAGCAGCCGGAGCTTGTCGAGGCATACGTGGAGTTTGAGCATCAGCAGAATCTGCGGGCCCTGGAAGCACTTGGCAACCGTGGCATTGACCTCGTCCGCCGCAACGGCTTCTACGAGACGGCGGACTTCTACGGCCCGGCGATGCTCGAGCGCTTCCTGGGTGGCCGCCTGCGCGCCGAGCGAGACGCCGCTCACGCCGGCGGGATGCTGATGACCTATACTATCCATACGGGTGTGATGCCGATCCTCGACTACCTCGTCAGCCTGGGCCTGGATGGGCTGTGCGGCATTGATATCGCCTTCCCGGGGGTTGACTTCCCGCACATGGTCGAGACGCTGTTGCCGGTGAGCAGCCTCTGGACGGGTCCCAGCAGCACCCAGCACATCTGGAAGGGCCCTGAGCCAACCCGGCAGGCGGTGCGCGAGGTTTTCGAGACGGTGGGGAGGACGGGCCTGGTGCTGACGCAGTGTGTCTCATCGCACAGCATCATGCCGTGGGAGAGCACCGCGGCGATGATCGACGAGTGGAGGCAGCTGCGCTGAAAGGCTGGGGTCAGGTCTTGAAA
>DPJP01000190.1:0-151 GCA_003542955.1 Armatimonadota bacterium | reverse complement strand
CCGGTCGTTTTTCCTGCAGAATCTCCATGCGGGAACGGCACGGCGTATAACAGATGGTCAATGGTGCGGGATGAATGGGAGCAGCGCAGATGTGTTCTACCTCGTCGCTTACCATTAGGCGGTAGACGAACAGCTGGGGTCAGGTCTTGAA
>DPJP01000492.1 GCA_003542955.1 Armatimonadota bacterium | reverse complement strand
CATTGGCCGTGTGGAGCACCTGGTCGCCTTTGAGAAAAGGCCCATACATCCCGCGCGTCAGTCCCCCCGGGCGCCGCCTTGCGGCGTCAAGCGCATGATAGCCATGCGAGACGGGGATACCGTGAGCCGCGTGTCGCCTGACGCGGCCGCTCAACCGGGCTCCCGCCTGAGTGCGTGGGGGGAGAGCGCGCGGGGCAGATACAACCGCGGGGGCGCGTGTCGCCGCGGACGCCGTGCCGGCCTGCGGGCCGGCCATATCAGGGAGGTGAACGGAGATGCTCACCACGGTTGTGATCAGGGAGTTCGAGAAGGGGCTGGACTACCGCAAGGGGCGCTTTGCGGGCGTGCTCGGCGCCGGGCGCTACCGCTGCTGGTGGTTCAGCGCGCGCACGATCCTGCGCGTGGATATGCGTGAGACGGCGCTGCAGATCAGCGGGCAGGAGGTGCTGACTGCCGACAACGTGCCCGTTCGCCTCAATGTGCTCGTGCGCTACCGCGTCGTCGACCCGGCGAAGGCCATCCACGAGGTTGTTGACTACCGCGACGCCGTGCACCAGGCGGCCCAGATCGCCTGCCGTGACGAGGTCGTCAAGCGCGGGCTGGAGGCGTTCCTGACCGAGCGCAACAACCTGACGGATGCGCTCACAGGGGCCACCAATGCGGTGACGCAGAGCTTCGGTGTCGAGGTCAGGTGCGTGACGATCAAGGACGCGATGCTCGACCCGGAGCTGCGCGAGGCCTTCAGGCAGAAGCTCGTGGCCGACCAGAAGGGCCAGGCCTCGCTGATCGAGGCAAGGCACCAGGTGGCCGCCGCCAGGGCGCAGGCCAATGCCGCGGCTATCCTCGCCGAGAACCCGGCCGCGTTGCTCAGCAAGCAGCTCGATGTGCTTGCGAAGGCCGCGGATCACGGCTACGGCAACCACTTCGTCATTCTCCCCGACACTCTGGCGGAGATCGTCAGGAAGCTCGGGCGGCAGTAGCGCGCTTCGCCCTTAGCGGGGCCACGTGCGTGTTCTATATGATGCAATGGCTTCACCGCGCTTCATACGCCTGAAGAGCAGTGCTTGTCTTGATGGTCGTTCGCGCCGCGGGGCCGATCACCCCGCGCGCAGGGCCGGTACGCGCCCGATCAGCGAGTGCCGTTTACCCGTCGCATTGCCTGCGTCGGGTGGCGACCATCGATCAGGCGATCGCCGCGGGCGGTGGGGCTGACAGAGACGATGCGGCGACGCGAGAAAGGAGGTGGGCCTGGGTGACCAAGATGACAGCGCCCGCCCCCATGGAGGGGCGGAGCTAGCGTCGGCAGGGCCTTCGCGCCCAGTCGACCTGGCGAATCCGTACGGGCAGGGCTCTTCGGGGCCCTGCCCGGTTTGATGTGCGCCCTTGAGATGTCAGGTGGATGCGGGAAGGGCATCGGCCTCGCCCGGAGAACAGGCTCTAGCGTTTGACATGCCTCGCACGCCCGGGGCGCCTGCCCGGATAGAGGGAGACCAGCCGTGAGCGACACACCGCAGACAACCCGCTTCGCCCGCAGGATGCAGAATGCGCACCGTTCCTTCATCCGCGAGATACTCAAAGTCACAGCCAACCCGGAGATCATATCCTTCGCCGGGGGGCTGCCGGGGCCGGACTACTTTCCGGTCGACGAAATCCGCGAGGCCACCAACCGAGTACTGAAGGAGGCGGGCGTCGCCGCGCTCCAGTACAGCAGCAGCGAGGGCTATCCTCCCCTGCGGGAGTGGGTCGCCGAGCGCTACCGGACGCGCTACGGGCTCGACATCGACCCCGATGAGGTGCTCATCACCAACGGCTCTCAGCAGGGCCTCGACCTGCTGGGGAAGGTGTTCATAGACCCGGGCGATAGCGTGCTGCTGGAGGCTCCCGGCTACCTCGGCGCAATCCAGGCGCTTGGCATGTATGAGCCGGAGTTTGCGGCGGTGCCGCTGACTGACACGGGTATAGCCGTCGACGGCCTGGCGGAGCGCCTGCGGACGACCGATGTGAAGCTCTGCTACACCGTCCCGACCTTCCAGAACCCCTCCGGGATCACCTACGACCTGCCAACGCGGGAGGCCGTTGCCCGGCTTATGGAGCAGTCCTCGACTGTCTTCGTCGAGGATGACCCCTACAGCGAGCTTCGCTTCATGGGGGAGGACCTCCCGCCGATCCGCAAGCACCTGCAGGCGGGTGTCATGCTGGGAACGTTCTCGAAGATCGTCGCCCCCGGCCTGCGACTGGGCTGGGTGTGTGCGGGTGAGGATGTGATGGAGAGGCTGCTCATCGCCCGGCAGGGGGCGGACTTGCAGTCGAACGGCCTCGCGCAGCTCATCGTGCACCGCTACCTGACCGACTACGACCTCGGCGAGCACATCGAGCAGATACGCGCCGCATACGGGAGGCGCCGGAACACGATGGTCGCGATGATCGATGAGCACTTTCCGCCGGAGGTGCACTGCACGCGGCCGGAGGGGGGCATGTTCCTCTGGCTGACGCTCCCCGAGGGCGTCTCGGCCATGGAGCTGCTGGAGTTGGCCATCGAGCAAAACGTCGCCTTCGTCCCCGGTCAGGCATTCTACGTGGTCGATATCCCCGATCGCCATCTGCGCCTCAACTTCTCGAACGCCTCCGAGGACCGCATCGAGGAGGGTATCCTCAGGCTGAGTCGCGCGCTCCGGGGGCTGCTCGGCTGATGCTGCCGGGCGGCATCCACCGGCGCACTGCTGTGCCCCGCCACCGGCACGGACTCGGGATTGACAAAACTCCGTGTCCGGCGCACTGTCATGCCCGCAGATGTGACACATGTGTCACACTCACCTCGTGCCATGCCATCGCCGCTGCCCGGCGGTGCATGCCTGAGATCGTTGGAGGAGCGCCATGAAGCTCGCTGTGCTCAACGGCAGCCCAAAGGGTGACAGGAGCGTCACACTGCAGTATGTCCGCTACCTGGCGAAGAAGCACCCCGATGTCGAGTTCGACATCCACCACGTCGCCCAACGCGTGGGGAAGCTCGAGAAGGACGCCGACGCGTTCGCGGCGGTGGTGGATGCGGTGCGGTCCGCCGATGGCGTGATATGGTCATTCCCGCTCTACTACGGGCTCGTGGCCTCGCAGTATAAGCATGTCATCGAGCTGCTCTTCGAGCGCGGTGCCGCGGAGGCGTTCGCGGGCAAGTATGCGCTCTCGCTGAGTACCTCGATCCACTTCTTCGACCACGCCGCGCACAACTACATCCAGGCGATCAGCGATGACCTCGGGATGCGCTATGCGGGGCGCTACAGCGCCAGGATGGCGGACCTGACCATCCCCGCGGAGCGGACGCGCTGGCTCCAGTGCTTCGCGGAGTTCCGCCGCTCGATCGATGAGCAGCGCCCCACGCAGAGGCGCTTCGCGCCGCTGCCGGTCATCGACTTCCGCTACGAGCCGTCGTCGGAGCAGCGCCCTGTCGAGACCGACGGCAGGCGCATCGTCATCCTGCACGATTGCCCCGAGGAGCCCGGCAATCTGCGCGGGATGATCGACCGGCTGGCGGGCGCCTTCNNCAAGGACGGCTTCATCGAGTTCTTCCGCTCGCGGCTGCTGCCGGCCGATATCATCGTGTTCGCGGGCTCGGTGGTTGACCGCAACCTTTCGTGGCACTGGCGACGCTTCTTCGACAGGTCGTTCTTCAACGGCCACCGTCCCGCGTTCGGCGGCAAGCGCACGGCTTTGCTGATCGCCGGGCCCGCGGGGCACATCCCCGAGATCGCCGAGTTCTGGACGATGCTTCTGAGCATGGGGCAGACCCAGCTGGTCGACATCGTCACCGACGAGGCAGAGAGTTCGGGACACCTCGACGGCCTGATCGACTCGCTTGCCGCGCGTCTGGTGCGTCTTTCGGCGGCAGGCTACGCCGAGCCCNNCGCGGTGGCCGGTCGGAAGCTGTTCCGGGACGAGATATGGGGCTCGATGCGCTTCGTCTTCCAGGCGGATCACCGCGCGTACATGCGGATGGGCTGGTACAACGACTTCCCGCAGCGCGACTGGAAAGCCAGGCTGACGAATGCGGTGTTCATGACGCTGACGCGGATACCCTCGCTCAGGCGCAAGATACGGGCGATGCTCGTCGGCAAGATGGTCGAGCCGCTGGAGAAGGTCGTGGATGAAGCTTAGACTGCCGCGTGGGCGGATTCCAGCACGACGCGATAGACGAAAAGAGGACGTGGATGTCACTTGAGCACGCCATACTCGGCTTTCTTNNCGACGAGCCGCTGACAGGTTACGACCTGAAGAAAGCGTTCGACGCGTCGGTGCAGAACTTCTGGCATGCTACGCAGAGCCAGATTTACCGAAGCCTGAAGAAGATGGAGCATGACGGTTGGGTGACCTGCGAGGTCACCGCACAGAATGACGGGCCGCCGCGCAAGCTGTACCATCTGACGGATAGCGGCAGGGCCGAACTGGTGGCGTGGCTGGCCATCCCGGCGCGTGTGCGACGCATGCGGATGGAGTGGCTGGTGAAGGTGTTCTTCGCCCACCATCTGCCGGATGAGGCCATTCGCGGAGTATTCCGTACGCGGGCGAAGGACCTGCGGCGGCGGCTGGAGAGCCTCCGCACCGAGGCGCAGGCCATGCTGGATCGGCAGCATCAGCGGATGAAGTCTGAGCGCGCCCGGGCGCTGTGGCAGGTCACACTCGATCACGGCATCGCGGCAACCGAGTGGGAGCTGGAGTGGATCCAGAGCGCGTTGGAACGGTTGGAGCGCATACCGGACGAGTGAGCTGTACCTTCGGCGTA
>DPJP01000055.1 GCA_003542955.1 Armatimonadota bacterium | reverse complement strand
GGCAAGGGCTTCCGAGGCGCCGCGGATGGAAATCGCTGCGAGGACCCGGCTCAGGAGTTCTGATGCCGGCGCGCACGGGCCCCGAGGGAGAGCGCTTGAGAGCGTGTCTGGTGAACAGCATGCAACCGTGGTGCGTCGATATACCCGAAGACGCCGTTGCGCTTGCCGATTCCGGTCCGCACGCCGGACGGTCGCCGTGAAAACACAGAGGGAGGCACACTCATGCAACACATCCTCGTTGGAGTTGACGGTTCCGAATACGGGCTCATTGCCGCGGAGTACGCCCTGGAGTTTGCCGGGGCCACCAATGACGACATCGAGGCCGTCGGCATCATCCCCGCGGCTCTGTTCAACGCCCTGGGCAAGACACAGGATGAACTTGCCTACAGCCAGGAGGTCCTCGATGGTGAGCACCTGGCCAGGCGGGCCGTCAGGGACTGGTTCGCGGAGGCCGAGGGGCTGTGTGAGGCGGCCGGGGTCTGCTTCGCGCGCAGNNCGGCTGCCGCTGTTGGCCACCGCGGCCAAGCTCGTGGTATTCGGGGCCCGCGGGGCGACCGGCGGGCCGGGCATCGGCCGTGTCGCCGCCGCGATGTATGACAGGGCGGTCAAGCCGATGATGGTGACCAAGACGCAGTACCGCCCGATTGAGCGCGTGATCATCGGCTGGGATGGCGGCCCCGGCGCCGCGCACGCAGCCGGCATGATCTACGGGCCCGCAAAGGCGAAGGGCTGGGATGTCACAATCGTTGTCGGCGCGCCGCAAACCTCCCCCGAGGCCGAGAGCGCCAGCTTCGTCGCCAGGGAGATGGCCGCCGGCGGGTGCAAGACCGGACTCCATGTGCGCAACGCCGAAGCGAGAACGCTCGTCCTTGACTCCGTCCGCGAGTTCGATGCCGATCTCATCGCAATTGGGGCCCGGAAGCCGGGCGCCGCCGAGGCGCTCATCTTCGGCTCCGCGTGGCGAGAGATAGTCGAGAACGTCGAGATTCCCGTTCTGCTGCATCGCTGAGAGCAGGCAGGAGTTTTCGATACATAGTGTGCGCCGGGTCACAGGTCCGGCGCACATTTGCTTCTGTACGCCATCCCGGCAGGTCGGCGCACCACGCGGGTGGAACCTCCGGCAGGCCTTCATATCGGCCCCATACCACCAGCATGTGCAGGAGGCGTTCAGATGCCCGGTTTGACCCCCACGCTACTCGTCTCAGACCAGCACTTCCCCGAGGGACCGTGTGTTGACAGGGCCGGCAACCTCTACTGGGTCAACGGCAGCGGCGCAAATGTCTGCATGCGCACACCCGCCGGCGAGCTGAGCGAGTTCGTCAACACCGACGGCGGCCCCAACGGGGCAGCATTCGCCGCCAACGGTGACTTGTACATCTGCGAGCCCCGCCTCCACGCGATCGTCATCGCTCACCCCGACCGGACATGGCAGACCTACCTCACCGCCTGCGACGGCGAAGCCCTGCGCGGGCCCAACGACCTCGTCTTTGATGCCTCCGGAGGCTTCTACTTCACCGATCCGGGCGGCTCCAAGCCCGACAACCCCATCGGCACCGTGCACTTCGTCACACCCGCGGGCGACATCAGCACCGTCGAGACCGGCATGCAGTTCCCCAACGGCATCGCGATGACCGATGACGCGCGGACCCTCACGCTCGTGGAGACCTATCCCCACCGCATCTGGGCATACGATGTACCCGAGCCGGGCGTGCTGCGGAACAAGCGTCTCTACTGGGAGCACCCGTCGGAGAAGGCCCTGCTTGACGGCATGGCTTACGACGAGGAGGGCAACCTGTGGGTGGCCTGCTTCGGTGTCGGCGAGATTGCCGTGGTCTCGGCGGAGGGCAAGACCATCGCGACGCATGACGCCGGCGGCCTGCGGCCCACCAACTGCTGCTTCGGTGGCGACGACTTCACGACGCTGTACATCACCGAGGCCGAGACGAACTGCCTCTACGCCCTGGAGACGGGAGTGCGAGGACAGAAGCTCTACCCGGATATGTAGGCGAGCGTTGAAGCGAACGACCGGGGTCGGGGCCAGTGGGCCGTGCGGACGTATTGCAGGGCGGTTGGGTAACGCAAAATGGGCTGGCGGACGTGGGCCGGGCTCCTCGCTTCGCCCCGCATACGACGCGGGCCGAAGCTTCGCTCGACCGGCCCCTCCAGGACCTGAGAGCAGCCACAAGACTCCTGAGACAGCACGTACGCCCCGAGTATCTCACTCCACCCACAACTCTGTGAAGTCGAAGGCGCCGACGTCGACCAGCCCCATGTCGGTCAGCTTCAGCTCCGGGATCACCGGCAGCGCGAGGAATGAGAGCGCCATGAACGGCGAGTGGAGCGCACACCCCAACTCCGCGGCGGCGCGGTTCAGCCTGTCCGTCGCGGCGGCGACCTCGGCCAGGGGTTTCTCGCTCAAGAGCCCGGCGATGGGCAACTCCAGCATCGCGCGCACTTCGCCGTCGCAGACGGCCACCTGTCCCCCACCGACCTCCGCGAGCGCCCGCACCGCCGCGCGCATGTCATCGTCATTGGTCCCGACTACCACGATGTTGTGCGCATCATGGGCCACGCTGCTTGCCAACGCGCCGCGCTCGAGGCCAAAACCGTGTACGAAGCCGAGCCCCACATTCCCGCTCCCGCGATGCCGCTCGACGACTGCCAGCTTGAGGATGTCGCGCTCGATGTCGGCAACCGCCGCGCCGTCGATGATCCGCGCCTCGTGGATGCTTGATCCGGTGAGCACCTGCCCCTCGAGCGCCTCGATCACCCGGATGCGTGTGCGCTCCGCAGGTGCCCCAACGCTCAGGTCGTCAAGGCTGCTCCAGTCGATGTCCATCGAGATCGGCAATGTGGCAGGGCTTGCAGGGAGGTCGACGATCATCTGCCCGTCCTCGGCGACCGGCTCACCGCCCACCAGCACGCGGGCGGGCCGGAAGTCATCAAGCTCGGGCACGATCGCGATATCGGCCCGTCTGCCGGGAGCGATGGCCCCGTAGCCGTGCCGGTTCAGGCCGAAGCGCTCCGCGGCGTTCAGGGTAGCCATGCGGATGGCCGTGATCGCGGGCAGCCCCAGCCCGACGGCCTTGCGGATCAGGTGGTCGATACTCCCCTCCGCGAGCAGGTCGTCGGCGTGCCGGTCGTCGGTGCAGAGGCAGCAGCGGCGGCTGTTGGCCTCCGTCACTATGGGGATGAGGTCGGCGAGGTTGCGTGCGTTGCTGCCCTCGCGGATGAGAACGTACATTCCCCTGCGCAGCTTCTCCAGCGCTTCGGCGGGGGTGGTGCACTCATGATCCGAGTCGATTCCCGCGCCGACGTAGGCATTGAGGTCGCGTCCGCCGAGGCCCGGCGCATGTCCGTCTATCACCCTGCCCGCACGGCGCGCTGCATCCAGCTTGCCCATCACACCGGGGTCGCAGAAGAGCACGCCGGGGAAGTTCATCATCTCCGCGAGGCCGAGCACACCATCGAGCCCGAGCAGCGCACCGATGTCATCCGCGGTCAGCCTCGCCCCTGCCGTCTCCATGTGGGTCGCGGGCACGCACGAGGGCGCCATGACAAAGGCGCTCAGCGGCACGCCCGCCCGGCTCCGCAGCACGTACTCGACCCCGGCCACGCCATGAACATTGGCGATCTCATGGGGGTCGAGGATGACGGTGGTCACTCCGCGGGGGACGACGGCGCGGGCGAACTCCGGCAGCGTGACGCAGCTGCTCTCCAGGTGCACGTGGGCATCAATCAGCCCGGGGCAGAGGTACATGCCGGTGCAGTCAATCTCGCGGGCGGCTTCGTATCCCTCGCCGACGCCGACAACAAGCCCACCGGCGATCGCTACATCGGCGCGCTCGAGTTCACCGGAGAAGGCGTTGACCACACTGCCGCCGCGCAGCAGCAGATCGGCGGCCTTCCGCCCGGTGGCGGCCGCGATGCTCTGACAGATGCTCACTTGTTCACCTCCGAGGGCCAGGGCTATATGGAGCTACAACGCGTATGCTCTTCGCTGCAGGGCCATGCATACCTGCGACTGAGCTTCCGTCCAGTCCGGCCGTCAAAGGGACCCCGGCCTGCCGCGGCGAAGTTCACACGTGGGCCACTTCCTCGCGTGCCGACGGTACGTGACAGGGTGTGCCACAACCTGAAGGGGGCGATAGCCGTGCAGACCTGGCGTGAGCTGCTGCAACTCAAACAGATACTGATCGCCGACGGCGCATGGGGAACGCAGNNTGGGCTGCCTGTCGGTGATGCGCCGGAGAAATGGAACATCGAGCACCCCGAGAAGGTGCGCGAGGTCGCCGAGGCCTACGTCAATGCCGATCCCGACATCATCTTGACCAACACCCTCGGCGGCAGCCGCCCGCAGTTGCGCAGGGCCGGCGGCGCCGACATCATCCTCACCAACAGCTTCGGCGGCAGCGGCTTCAAGCTGAAGAAGGCCGGGATGGGCGACTTGGTGGCAGAGGTCAACCGCGCGGCGGCGGAGATATCAAAGCAGGCAGCCGGTGACAGGGCATTCGTGTTCGGCTCCGTCGGGCCGACGGGTGAATTCCTCGAGCCGCTGGGAACGGTCTCCGAGATCGAAATGATTGACTGCTTCGCCGAGCAGGTCTCGGCCCTTGCGGAGGGCGGAGTCGACGCCGTACTGCTGGAGACCTTCACCGATCTGGCGGAGGTGAAAGCGGCACTGAAAGCCGCGACCGAAAGCACCGATCTCGATGTCGTCTGCTCGCTGACCTTCGACAAGGGCGCGCGCGGCTACGCGACGATGATGGGCGTCACGCCCGACCGCGCCGCGGCGGAGCTGCAGGAGGCCGGCGCCGACATCGTCGGCTCCAACTGCGGGGCGGGGATCGTGCAGATGGTCGAGATCATCGGGCTGATGGCTCCCGCCACCGATCTGCCCGTCTGGGCCAAACCCAACGCAGGGCTGCCCGAGCTTGTCGACGGCAGGACCGTCTTCAGCCAGTCGCCGGAGGAGATGGCGTCGCACTTCCGCGAGCTTGTCGAGGCGGGGGCCTCGATCATCGGCGGCTGTTGTGGCACCACACCCGAACACATCGCCATGCTCGTCGCCGAGCGTGACGCCATGGCCGGAGAATAGACCGGAGGGCCGCGGATGGAAGGGTCAGAGTGGCCACGCGGATGCATCCAGGTGTATACGGGCGATGGCAAGGGCAAGACCACCGCGGCGCTCGGCCTTGCGTTGCGGGCGGCGGGCGCGGGTCTGCGCGTCTTCATCGCCCAGTTCATCAAGGGGATGCACTACTCCGAGCTTGATGCCCTCGAGCGCTTCTCCGACCTCATCACCATCCGTCAGTACGGGCGAGGGTGCTTCATTCGGGGTGAGCCGTCGGAGGATGACCGCCGGGCGGCCGTCGAGGGCCTCGCCGAGGCGGCGGGCGCAATCCGCTCGGGTCAGTATGCCGTTGTCATTCTCGATGAGGCCAACGTTGCCGTCCACTTTGGGCTGTTCACTATCGACGAGTTGCTTGACGCGATTGCCCCGCGCCCTGATTGCGTCGAGGTCGTCGTTACCGGCCGTAGGGCCCACCCCAGGTTGCTCGAGATCGCCGATTTGGTGACAGAGATGCGCGAGGTCAAGCACTACTACACGGAGGGTCTCGAGGCCAGGCGCGGCATCGAGAGCTGAACCCGGCCAGCTTCAGAGGTGAAATCCATGTTCCGCACGCTCCTGAGCCTGACGCTCGCATTCGCATCTGTCGCAATCATCCGCGCGGCCGAACCCGCATATGTCATCCCGCAGAAGCCCGACCCGCCCATCGCCGTCGATGGTGATCTGAGCGAGTGGGTTGAGGTGCCCAATGCGTTGTTCATCGGCAGGCCCGAGCACGCCACGTACAAGCCTCACATGTGGACCGGCCCGGAGGACCTCAGCGGCACCATCCGCATGGCCTGGCGGCAGGAGGGGCTGTTCCTGGCCATCGACATCACGGATGACGTGCTGTCGCAGACCGAGCGCGGACGGGCCATCTGGAAGGGCGATCACGTCGAGTTCTACCTCGACTTCACCCCGTACACCGAGCCCAACCGCAGCGGCTTCAAGGAGGGCCAGTTCCAGTTCTCTTTCAGCCCCGGCAACTTCTCGAAGACCGGCGACCCGGCGACCGACATCGCCCCGGAGGTCTACAGCCACTTCCCGGAGGCGGCCGATGTCAGCAGCATCCAGTACGCCGCCGTCCGCACGAAGGCCGGGTGGACCCTCGAGGCGATGGTGCCGTTTGCCTACCTGGGCGTCACGCCTCGGCAGAACCTGCCGCTGGCCGGTGAGGTCGCTCTCTCCGACGCCGACTCGCGGGAGGCCAGCCAGGAGACCATGGTCACCATCGGCACGCAGCCGTGGGTGCACGCGCGGCAGCGCCTGGTGCTGATGGCGCTCGGCAACGCCGCCGGCGAGGCCACACTGCCACCGGCGAGCATCTCGATATCGGAGACGCTCCTGCTGCCGGCCGGCACAGAGGGGGAGGTCGTGTTCCCGACGCCGGAGGTGCCGGAGGGCCAGCACGCGTATCTGTTCTTCAAGGCGCGCATTCCCAATGCCCAGCCCGCCGGTTACACGCGGGGGCTCAAGCTGACGCTCAACGGCACGCCAGTCGAGGGCGACAGGCTGACCAACCGCCCGATGCAATCCATGCGCGTGTCGGGCCGGGAGGCCACCTCTATCGCCCCGACCGGTGAGATGAACATCTGGTACGGCCCCGACTTCGAAGCATCCGACAGGAGCGACAGCTACGCGCTGCTGGGTGGCATCAAGGCCCACGAGTGGGAATTCGACCTCTCCGGGCTGCTCGCCGAGGGCGACAACACGCTTCATATCAAGGTGCTGACTGATGCGGGCACATCGCGCGATGTCGAGATCGGGCAGATGCAACTGCTCATCAAGGCGCCGCCGCCACCGCCGCCGCCGAAGAAGCCCGCCCCGACCGGCCCGATCCCCATCATCGAGCCGCGGGCGGAGTGCAAGACCGACTACACAGTCGAGCAGATCGACCAGGCCCGCTTCGCCGTGACCGTCTCGGGGCGCCGCTTTGCAGTCCAGAGCCGCTTCTCGGCGCCCGACGGCAGGTGGCATGCCGGCTCAGCCGAGGCCTACTCGCACTCGCGGCGCATCGAGCAGAAGCCAGAACACATCGTCATCTACGACACCTTCAAGAGCCTGACGGGCGAAAATGTGCCGATCATGCAGCGGCATACCTGCGAACTGGGCGAGGACCTCGAGCAGGCGTGGGTGGCAGGCCTGAGCCCGGCATCCGGCAACCTCACCTCCAGCAACTCGAGCAACCCGTCTGTCTACGGGATCACCACGGAGGCCGGTATTGGGCTGTTGCCGCTCAATGATGAGTTTCAGGTGCATGTGACCAACTCGGTGCTGCAGGGCGTGCTTGGGCTTGCCGACAACAGCTTTGTCCTCCGGCCGGGTGCCGAGTACACCGCCGAGTGGATGGTCGTGCCCACGGCGGTGCCGGAATTCTGGAGCTTCGTCAACTCGGCCCGCCGCGCGCGGGATGCCAACTTCACGCTGCCGCACCAGTTC
>DPJP01000451.1 GCA_003542955.1 Armatimonadota bacterium | reverse complement strand
CCACTGAATCTGGGACATACTCTATGGGGCCACATTGCATCTTCAACTGAGCGGGATGGGCCGCACGCCGACCTCGCCGATTTCGCATGTGCCATCGCCGTCGGTCCGTAGCGCCGCCTGCTTGTCCCCGAACGTCAACGCGCACAGCGTTCCGAGGTATCGGCGCTCGAAGTAGACCTCCGCATGCCTGTCCACCAGTGCCAGCGCCAGTTCACCCTCCGGGCCGACCTCCCACACCCGTTCGCCGGCGGCAGCGGTGGTCGTCGCGACCAGTCGCCCGTCACCATGCAGCATCACCGACATCTCGCCATCGCCCAGCACAAATCCGCCGGCGCTACCATCTCCCGCACTGATGCGCGCCGACACCGTCCTCGCCCCCCTGCCCGCCACAGGCACCGTCGCCGACCCTTTCATCGTGAGGCTGATCGCCGAGCCCTGCACCAGCCAGGGCCCCGCGCCGCACTGCCTCATGTCATCAAGCGACATGCAGCAGTCAGGGCACGGGGCGATATCATCTCGCATGCGCAGGTGGATGTCGTCGAAATCGCCTGCCAGCGTCTTCGGCAGCGCTACCCGACCCCGCACGCGCGGGTGGTCAGGGTGATCCGGGTGCCACTCATACACCAGGTGCACCGCATCCCTGCCCTCGCCGTGGACCGCAGGCGCAGTCGTCAGGGAGTACTCCATCAGCGCCTCGCTCCCGAGGATCGGCTTGCCGAGGTCTCCGCTATCCCACTGCAACGGATCATCGCTGACGATGTAGCGCATCCCCAGACCGAATGAGTAGCTCCCGAAGATGATCAGCCACTTGCCGCGATAGGGGATCAGCTCACTGACCTCGTGGTCTCGCTCCGTCTGTGGCGCGTAGCATGGCGGCAGGCATTCCCAGTCGATCAGGTCTATCGATTTCGCCAGCGCGATGCACCCGCGCGTCTCGCCCGGGCCGTGGTTCTCCCGCGCGGTGATGAATGCGTAGAACATGCCATCATCCGGGTGCTGCCAGAGCCACGGATCGCGCCAGCCGACGTGGTTGTAGGTTGGCGCGTCATCCGGGTCTGCCTCGTACCAGTGCGGATCGGCCTCCAGGACGGGGTTGGCCGGGTGGCGCTCCCATTCGACCAGGTCCGTCGAGCTTGCCAGCCCGATCCGCTGCACGCGCCCCTGCTCGGCCGAGCCGAGGCCGGTGTAGAGCGTGTAGAAGCGTCCCTCGTGATGGATATACCCACTGGTGTAGATGGCCACGTCGTCCCACTCGCCAGGCGCGCCGGGCTTGAGCAGCAGTGGATGGGTCTGCCAGTTGAGCAGGTCGGTTGATGTCGCCAGGGCCATCTCCTCATACGGCGGCTTGGGCAGGTCGCGCGGGCCCTGCAGGTGGAACAGGTAGTAGATACCCTCGTGATAGAGCAATCTCGGGTCATTGAGCCACAGGTTCGGCTGGGCGTAGAGTTCCATCGTGGTCGGCCTCCAGTGTCTCGCTTCTCCCCATGCGGCGGACTTCTTCGCAGGTGCCGAGGATGTTCGCGGCGCCTCGCGCGCCGTCCTTCCGGCCCGCCCACGCAACCACGGGGCAGGGATATGCTCCACTCGACGAGAAACCACTCCCACAGTGTACTCGCAGCACGTAGAGCATGACAGGGTGAGAGCGGATGCAGGATTACGAGAAGCTCGGGGCGTTCTACCTCGGACGCACCTACGATATGCAGCAGGCGAAGGTCCTTGACGAGACAATCCTCTACGACGCCAAGGACCTCACCACGCATGGCATCTGTGTCGGCATGACAGGCAGCGGCAAGACGGGCCTGTGCATCGGACTGCTGGAGGAGGCCGCGATCGACGGCATCCCGGCGCTGGTCATTGATCCCAAGGGCGACATGGGGAACCTGATGCTGACCTTCCCTGACCTCGCGCCCGCTGATTTCCGCCCCTGGGTGGATGAGGCCGAGGCGCTGCGCAAGGGCGTCACAGCCGATGCCCTCGCCGCCGAGACGGCCAAGCTCTGGCGCGAGGGCCTTGCGCAATGGGGGCAGGAGCCCGAGCGCATTGGGCGCCTGCGTGACGCTGCGGAGGTTGCCATCTACACGCCCGGCAGCAGCGCGGGCCTGCAGGTTTCGGCGCTCCACTCACTCGATGCGCCACCGTTTGAGATCGTCGACGATGCCGAGGCGCTGGCCGAGCATGCGGAGAACGCCGTGTCGGGGCTGATGGCGCTCCTGGGCATGGAGGCGGACCCCGTCCGCAGCCGCGAGCATATCCTGCTCTCGAATATCCTCGCGACAGCATGGCGGGCCGGCCGGGGGCTCGACATCGCCGGGCTCATCGGCGAGATACAGAAGCCGCCCTTCGAGCGTGTCGGCGTGTTGGATGTCGAGTCGTTCTACCCCTCCAAGGACCGCTTCGAACTCGCCATGAGCTTCAACAATCTGCTCGCCTCGCCCGGCTTCGCGGCCTGGCTCGAGGGCGTCCCGCTGGACGTGCAGAGCCTGCTCTACACGCCCGAGGGCAAGCCCCGCATCGCCATTATGTCGATTGCGCATCTGCCCGACGCCGAGCGGATGTTCTTCGTCACCATTCTGCTCAACAACGTGCTCAGTTGGATGCGCCGACAGGCCGGCACCTCGAGCCTGCGCGCGATCCTCTACATGGATGAGATATTCGGATTCTTCCCGCCGACGGCCATGCCGCCATGCAAACGGCCGATGCTGACACTGCTCAAGCAGGCGCGCGCCTACGGCCTGGGCGTGCTGCTGGCCACCCAAAACCCCGTCGACCTCGACTACAAGGGCCTCGCCAACACCGGCACATGGCTGATCGGCCGGCTGCAGACCGAGCGCGACAAGGCGAGGCTGCTCGACGGGCTGGAGGGCGCATCCGCCGGCGCCGGGCAGGCATTCGACCGCCGGAAGATGGATGAAACCCTTGCAGGCCTGGGCAAACGCGTGTTCCTGATGCACAACGTGCATGAGGACCAGCCCGTCACATTCCACACGCGCTGGGCGCTGTCATATCTCTGCGGGCCGCTCACGAAGCCGCAGATCAAGACACTGATGGATGCCCACCGCGCCTCGGCGCCTGCGCCCGCAGCTGAGCCCTCCGCATCCGCCCCCGCAGCGAGGGCGCCTGCGCCCCCGGCAGTCCTTCAGCAGCCCGTGCCTGCGGCGCCCCAGACCGGGCTCTCGCGCCCGGTCCTCGAACCGGGTGTCGAGGAGTTCTACGTCCCAGTCGTCCGGCCCGCGCCTGCGAACTCCCGGATGCTGTATCGCCCGGCGGTGATTGCCGTCGCCCAGCTTCACTACGCATCGAGTCGCGAGCAGGTCGATCTGTGGCGCAATCTGCTCCTGCTGGGAGATGCTCCCGACGAGGGTGACGACGTCTACTGGGATCAGGCGCGCATTGCCCAGGTCGAGCAGGCCGGCCTGCGCAGGGAGCCCGAAACGCCGGAGCCGCAGTACGCCGAAGCCCCCTCACCCGTGGGGGTGGCAGCCAACTACGAGAAATGGCGCAAGGGCCTGGTGACATACCTCTACCAGAGCCGCTCGCTGACTCTGTACAAGTGCGCCGCCCCGAAGGCGATCTCCAGACCCGATGAGACGGAGGGCGCATTCCGCGGGCGGCTGGTGCATGTCGACCGCGAGGCGCGCGATATGCAGGTCGAGAAGCTGCGGAGCAAGTACTCGAGCAAGCTCGCCAGCGCGCAGGAGCGCGTCCGCCGCGCGCAGGAGAAGATCGAGCGTGAGCGAGCGCAGTACGGTGACCGCAAGCTTGATGCGGGGATCGCCCTGGCCACCGGCCTGGCCGGCGCGCTGTTCGGGCGCAAGCTCGCCAGCGTGACCAACGTTCAGCGGGGCGCTACCGCCATGCGCGGCGCCGCTCGGGCCCAGAAAGAGAAAGACGACATCAAGGCTGCAGAGCGAGAACTCGAGACGCAGACGCAGCAGCTTGCCGAGCTCGAGCAGCAGTTCCAGGCGGAGGTCGCCGCGCTGCAGGCGCCGCTCCAGGCGGGCGACTTCATCCTCGAGGAGGTCGCCGTCCGCCCGCGCAAGAGTGATGTCACCGTCCCGGCCTTCGGCCTGGCCTGGACGCCCTGGGCCGTCGCCTCCGACGGCACCGCCCAGCCGCTGTTTGAGGGGTAGAGCGGGGACTGCCCCCGGGGACTGCTACCTCTCGCGCCAGCCTGTGGCGCCAGAGGCGACCTGCCTGCATCGCGAGAGGTCGCTGTCCCCAATGCCCTTGGCATGCCGGGAATCGGGGACAGGGACCGATTGCGCCCATGGTGTGCGGCGTTGTCGTTTGTCGTGCTCCCCCTCTCCCGCCGGCGCGTTCCGTCTCGTNNGAGGGGGCCGGGGGGTGAGGCGCCGTCCGCTACCCTCCCCGATACTCCGAGGGCGATACCCCCCTGCGCCTGCGGAACTGGCGGCAGAAGTAGTGCACGCTGCCGAAACCTGTCATCTCCGCGACCTCGGACACGCTGTGCTGCCAGTCCAGCAGCAGCCGCGCCGCGTTGTCGAGCCGCACCTCGATGAGGTAGTCAATCGGCGCGCGCCCGTACAACTCCCGGAAGAGTGCCGAGAAGTGGCTGTCTGAGAGCCCCGCCACCTGCGCGAGATCGCCCAGGCTCAGTTCCTCCCGGAAGTGGGTCTCCAGGTGCGCCTTGGCCCGCGCCACGGCCTCGGTGTTCAGGCGTGCCGCGGCTGATGTCCCATCCTCGGGCCCGCAGCCCGCGGCCAGTCGATGGATCCGGAAGAACAGCTCATCGACCAGGTGCGAGCACAGCCACTCCCAGCCCGGCCCGGCTGTCGAGTACTCGTCGATGAGCCGCCGGAAGGCGTCCAGCAGGCCGGGCTCGCGCACCTCGTCGAGGATGTCCGGCAGAGCGTGCGGGTCGATGGGGCATTGGGTGGGGTCTGCGATGGAGCACTTGAGTTCCCACAGCGCCGGTGCCGCATCGCGTTCATCAAACGATGCATGTACCTGCCCCGGCTTAACCACATAGAGGTTCTCCGGCCGCGCTCTGTGTTCTGTCTCCCCGATGCGCACGCCGCTGTCGCCCCGCACCACGTAGAGCACCTGGAAGTCCTCCGGGTGGCTGTGGGGCGGCCCGAACAGCGGATACGGGACCGCATACGCGACCGCGCGGGTTATCCTGATATTCGGTCCGGCCATCGGGATGTGTCACCGAACAGACGTGGAATAGTGCAATACAAACATCGTATCGTGCAAAGACATTCTAGGACCGCCGTTGGTAGAATGTCAACGACCCGACAGCGGCCGCCATCTCTCGCCTGAGCCACGGGCATTGCGTTCGACGTGTGTGTCTGTCCGGCAGCCTTGTGCGCCGTCGGGCAGCCATGGTTGAGCGATGAACTCACCGGGGCTTCGCTATCTCGGGAGCAGTCCCATACACCCTCCGGCGCCAGGTGTGCGGGTTATCGAGTCGGACGGATCGGGTCCGCATGGACCCGATGCGGACGCCGGATAACCCGCCCGGACGTTGCGCCGCGGACTCCGGCAGTCCGCATGCATGCTGCCCTCTGACCTCATCACGGGGTCTGGGGAGTTCGCAACTCTGAGCGGACGCGTAGCGTCCGCACGGGGTGTGGGGCAGCGCCCCACGGTGTTGGGTGTTGGCGGCAGGTGCCGGAAGACAGCGTCAGAGGATGCATTCGGTCTGGAGGAGAGCTACTCATGTACCGCGTCGGAATCATTGGCGGAGAGACGCACATCGGTGAAGTGACGGCGCTGGCCGGCAGCCGCCTTCAGATCGTCGCCGCCGCCGTCCGCGACGATCAGGCCGACTGGGCATCGCAGACCTTCGGCTGCCCCGTGGTCTCGGACTACCGCCAACTGCTCGACGAGTTCGACCCCGATATCCTCTCCGTCGCCAATGAGAACGACCTCCGGGCGGAGGTCATCCTCAGCGCCCTGGAGGTTGGTCAGGACGTCATCTGCGACAAGCCCCTGTGCCTCACGCTGGAAGATCAGGTCGCTATTGAGCAGGCCCTTTGCGACAACCCGGACCGGCGCGTGCTGAATCTCCTGACCCTCCGCGGGCAGCCGCGCTGGATGGCTCTGCGCGATGTCGTGGCATCCGGCCGCATCGGCGCCCCTGCCTTCGTCCATGTGCGGATGGCCGTGCGGCTCAAGCGCGAGCAGCGTCCGCCGTGGTTTCTCGACTACCGCCGCTCGGGGGGCCTGTTCCTGGACCTGCTTATCCACGGACTGGATCAGGTCGAGTGGTTGACAGGGCGGCGCATTGTCGCCGTATCGGCCAACCAGGGCAACCTCGGAGACCCGGCGGCTCCGGACCTCCGCGACCATGCCGCAGTCTACTGTGAGCTTGATAACGGCGCCGCAGCGCTGTGCGAGGGGCAGCGCATGCTGCCGGACGCGAAGGGCTCCGACTACCGTGTCACGGTTGCCGGGACGGGGGGCTATGCTGATTTCGTGATGGCCGAGGACCGCCTCACCGTAACCGACCGCGATGCCGCCGACGTGCAGGTCACCGAGGCCCCCGACGCCGTCTCCGTCGTCGCCGACTGGCTCGACGGCGGCGACGTCATCCCGCAGGAGGCCTCGCTCCGCGCCAATCGCCTTGCCATACTCGCAACGCTTGCCGCCGAGCGGTCCGCCAGGCTGCAGGTGTGAGCCCAGACGCGACCACCGGCCCTACCTGAGGAGCGATGGCTGATGTCAGAGACGAACGAACCCAGGGCACAATATGGCGCCGCCGCGTGGGCGCATCTCACCGGACAGCTTCCCAACCCCTTCCCGCGTACAATCGGGCCGAACGCGATGAAGTACCTCCAGGAGATTGTCGACAGCGGCCTGACGTGTGGGATGATCGGCCGCTTCGAGCGGGAGTTCGCAAAGCAGTACGGGGTCAAGCACTGCATCGCTACGCCCGGCTGCACGCCCGCGCTGGCAGTGCTCGCCGCGGCCTTCGACTTCGATCACGGCGATGAGATCATCGTCAGCCCGATCACCGACTACGGGAGCATCATGGGCCTGTACCGGGAGGGCTATATCCCCGTCTTCCCGGACACGGAGCCCGGCACGGTCAACTTCAGCGCCGAGACCATCGAGCCATGTATCACCGACCGCACGCGCGCGATCCTGTGCGTGCACAAGACCGGCATCATCTGCGACACGGACCCCATCAGCGCACTCGCCGCCGAGAAGGGCCTTGTCGTCTACGAGGATGCCTGCCAGGCCGTCTTCGGGGAGTACAAGGGACGCTTTGCCGGTACGCTGTCGCTGGCAGGCGGCTTCTCCTTCGATTCGGAGAAGACGATGGGCTCCGACGTCGGCGGCTGTGTCATCACCGATGATGATGCCCTCGCCGAGCGGATGCGCTACATCGGCCACAGCCGGGGCGCCATCAGCCGGGAGCACTTCGGGCGCGTACACAAGCACGCCGGCTACGCCTACCGGATGCCGGAGTGCACTGCCGCCATCTGCCTGGCGCAGCTCGAGATCATCCGCGAGCAGGTCGCGCACATTGACTGTGTGGTGCGCCTGATGAGTGAACTCATCGCCGGCATCGAGGGCGTCACGCCGCTGCCGATACCCGAATACATGAATGTCTACTCCGCCTGGATGTTCGGGATGAGCATCGATCCCGAGCAGTTCACGTGCGATGCCGAGAGCTTCGGCGCGCAGCTTGCAGCGGAGGGCATACCCGGCGCCGGAACAGGCAAGTACTATCTCATGCCGGAGGCCTGCGATTTCCTCAAGGACGACGCCGCCGCGAAGCGCTTCCCGTTCTCGATGCCGCCCGCCTCGCGCGAGTACACCTACGGCGCGCAGACCACACCCACCGCGTCCGCGTTCCTCGAGAACTGGATACGCTGGTCGACATTCTGTGAAAAGTACACCGAGGATGACTGCCACCTTGCCGCCGCGATCGTCAATCGCGTCGCGGAGAAGAACAGGAGATAGTCGCCACTCATGGCCAGGAAGCTGCGCATACCCAGCCGCTACTACCGTAGCCTGCCGATTGACCAGACCGGCTATGAGACGGAAATGCTGGAGTTGGATGCCGACAGGACCGCATTCGTCGGCATGCACTGCTGGAACATCGGCATGCCTGACGGTCCCGAGATTGATGTCAACTACTGCGTGGGCATGGGCTTCCCGCAGGCGCTGGCGGAAGCGGCGCGCATCGTCAATGAGAAGATACGCCCGGCCATGGATGCCGCCCGCGCGGCGAATGTGCTTGTCGCTCACGTGGAGAGCGCCACTATCGCCGCGAAGCACCCGGAGGCCCAGCAGTACCTCGACCCGCCTCCGCTCCCATCTGCCATGCCCCCCCGTGCCGAGGTTGTCCCCGGCTACAGGGCGAGCATCGTCGCGCGCAGCCACGGGCTCAACTACGCCACGCAGTCTCCATACGCGCGCATGGACCGCGCCGAGGTGGTCATGCCGCTGCCGGGCGAGCCGTTCGTCTACGAGACCACCCAGTTCGGTCGCGCGCTCCGGTTCCACGGCATCGAGAACCTCATCTACAGCGGCTTCGCCACCGATATGTGCATCCTGCGCGCTCCCGGCGGCGTCGAGCCGATGGCCCCCTACGGCTATCGCATATTCCTCATGCGTGATGCCACCGTCGGCGTGGAACTGCCGGACACATTCGACGAGCGCATTGCCACGAGGTGGGGAATAGCCTACTTCGAGGCCCACTATGGCAACACCATCACCTGCGAGGACTTCATCAATGCTTGCGAGGAGATCAGATGACCTCCAGAGAGCGCGTGCTGACCGCCCTGCGGCGCGAGACCCCCGACCGCGTCCCGTGGATGGAGGGCATTGTCGATGACACACTGGCGAGCAAGCTCTGCGGGGAGAGGATCGAGGTCAACTGGGATATCGCCCCGGACGGCACGCCTGTGCGGTCGGGCGCGGAGCTGGCCGAGATGCAGAAGAAGGTCTGCCGGGCCCTGGGCAAGGACAACATCAACTGGAACGCCTTCGCCCCCGTCTACGCCGGGCGCACCAGCATGCAGGGAGTCGTCATCGTCGGCGAGGGCCTCGTCCACACCCGCGATGACCTCTCCACCATGCAGTTCCCCGACATCGACGCCCCCGGCTTTCTCGATAGCGCGAGGGAGTTCATCGCCCACAAGGAAGACTTCTGCGCCGTCGCCGCCATCCGCCTCGGCATCGGCGCCACCATCATGACGATGGGCCTGCAGGCCTTCTCCTACGCGATGGTCGACGACCCCGACCTGATTGTCGAGATCATGCAGATGTACGCCGACTGGACGATCCGCCTCGCTCCCAGGCTTGCCGAGATCGGCTTTGACATCTTCTGGGCCTTCGACGATGTGGCATTCAACTCCGGCCCGATGTTCTCACCTGGTTTCTTCCGCGACACCGTGCTCCCGGTCCAGCAGATAGCGGCCGACGCCTGCGAACTGCCGCTGATCACCCACTCCGACGGCGACATGACGCCCATCCTGGATGACTGGCTCACGCTCGGCCAGCAGGGCATCCACCCGATCCAGCCTGACGTGATGGACATCAACCGGGTGAAAGCCGACTACGGCGACCGCGTCTGCATCGTGGGCAACATCTTCATGGATGACTTGGTTCACAGGGAGCCTGCCGACATTACCGCGCAGGTGCGGAACCGCATCCGCACCATCGGGGCGGGCGGAGGATACATCATCTCCTCATCGAATAGTCTCACTGCGGATATGGAAGTCGAGAACGTGCGGGCGATGGCCGACGCGATCGAGCAGTTCGGGCACTATGAGTGAGGTGGGGACTGCCGGGGACTGCCACCTGTCGCGCTATATTGCTTCG
>DPJP01000430.1 GCA_003542955.1 Armatimonadota bacterium | reverse complement strand
GGACATGCTCGCCGATGGTGCATCCCGCATAGGGGGCGATGTACTGAAGCGCGGCGGGGTCGGATGCAGTCGCGGCGACGATGCAGGTGTACTCCATCGCCCCGTGCTGCTCGAGAATTGCCGCAATCCGCCTGATAGACGACGTCTTCTGCCCTATCGCCACATAGATGCACTTGACGTCGGAGNNGTTCGCGCTGGCCGCGGCCGATTGGGATCATCGAGTCGATGGCCTTGATCCCCGTCTGCAGCGGCTCCTTCACGGGCTGACGCGCGATGACGCCGGGCGCCTTGATCTCGAGAGACCTCGTCGCGTCGGACACGATCGGGCCCTTGCCGTCCAACGGCTCCCCCAGCGGGGTCACGACGCGCCCGTAGAGAGCGTCGCCGACGCGCGTCTGCGCGATGCGGCCGGTGGTCCTCACCTCGTCGCCCTCACGCACGTGGTCGTACTGGCCCATCAGGATGCAGCCGACGTTGTCTTCCTCGAGATTGAGCGCGATGCCCATCAGCCCGCCGGGGAACTCGACGAGCTCGCCGGCCATGACGTTGGCCAGCCCATACACGCGGGCTATGCCGTCGCCAATCTCGATGACGCTGCCGACGCCGACCATCTCTATGTCGGTCTGCAGCTTCTGAAGCTCCTGTCGCAGGAGCGCGGTAACCTCGTCAGGTCTGGCCTGCAATATCGATCACCTCTGTACGTCAGTCAGAGAGCCCGCGCACTCAGTGGGCCCTGAGAGTCTCCGCGACCTTCTTGAGCCTGGTGCGCAGACTGCCGTCGAGCAGCGTATCGCCCATGCGGACGGTCACGCCACCGACGAGGTCGGGCTCGGTGGTTGCGTCGATGTGAACCTCGCCGGCGGTGAGCCGGCACAGAGCCTCCGCCAGTCGTTCGGCCTGCTCTGATGTGAGCGGCAGGGCGGAAGCCACACGCGCTCTGGTGACGCCCCGGTCGCGGTCCCAGAGCTGTCTGAATGCCTCGGCACAACCGGCAAGCACCTGCGGGCGGCCGCGGGAGATGACGAGCTCGACAAAGCGCTTGTAGAGTTTGTCCTCCGTCCCGCTAAGCCGTACCAGCACCTCGGCTTTGGTCGCGTCCGGAATGCCGGGGTGCTTGAGCAGCGTTGCCAGTTCCGGCTCGGCCTCCATCGCGCCGGCGATGACTTCGAGGCTGTTGAACACCGCGGCTTCGCCGCCGCCGGCGGCGGCTTCGGCATACAGCGCTGCGGCATATCTTCTCGTCAGGGCGTCAACCGGCATGGCATCTGGTCCCGTCCGGCGCTCCGCGGCGCCGCGCACGTTCAGGCCTGCGGGCCCTCGGCCGCGGCCTTTGCGCCGATATCACGTATGAATCCATCCACCAGCCCCGCCTGCCGCTCTTCGTCAAGCGAGTCCCGCAGGACCTTTTCGGCGATCGCCACGGCCATGTCGGCAGCTTCCGCCTTCACGTCGGCGACCATCGCTTCTCGCGTGCGGCGCACCTGTTCCTCGCCCTGCTCGACGATGGCCTGGCGCTGGGCTCTGGCCTCCGCGTGCATGTCCGCGACGGCCTGCTTGGCCCGCCTCGTGCTCTCCGCGGTCTCGGCCCGGAACTGCTCGCGGACCTCGTCGAGGTCCCGATTGAGGTTGCCAAGCGCGTTGGCGGCCTGTTGCCGGTCCGCTCTGGCATGCTCGATATCGGCTTCGATCGCGTCGGCGCGCTCATCCATGAACTGCCCGATGCGCCCGAACGCAAAGCGTTTGAGCAGGTAGACGAGGATGGCGAAGCCCACGACATTGACCAGCAAGGCACCGGGGTCAATCCCCAGCCCTTCCAGCAGTTCTTTCATGGTTCAGCTCCCGGCGGCTAGTGACCGGCGCCCTTGCTCACGATGTCGGCCACGGGCGCAAGCTTGCC
The DNA here is from genome assembly GCA_003542955.1 of Armatimonadota bacterium. GTDB lineage: Bacteria > Armatimonadota > Zipacnadia > Zipacnadales > UBA11051 > UBA11051. The sequence goes on along the minus strand of DPJP01000430.1, from coordinate 4,990 downwards.
CTGCAGCATGAAAAACACGAGCAGTGCGTAGATGACCAGTGACTCGATGAACGCCAGGCTGAGAATCAGCAGCCGTTGCGTTGCGCCGACGATATCGGGCTGCCGGGCAATGGCCTCGAGCGCGGCGACTGCCGCCTTCGCCTGCGCGAGCGAAGCGGTGAGGACTGCGATGGAAACACCCAGGCTGACGCCCAATGCTAACGCGGTACCGTAATCCATGTTCCCTGCTCCTAGTGGGGACGCGAGCGCCCCCGGTTTTCTCACGTGCTACACCACTGTGACGAGCCCGGCCGGCGTGCCGCCGGCTCGCTTATGCGTTGTCCGCCTCCGGCGCTGTTTCACACGACGGATGCGACTGCTCATGCTCTTCGTGGGTGGTGGCCAGTGCGATGTATGACGCCGTCAGCAGCCCGAAGACGAACGCCTGCACGCCCCCCATGAAGATCGCGAAGATCACCATCGGCAGTTGGATCGCAACCGGGACATAGATCGCGCGCATCGCCAGTGCGCCCAGGACTATGAGTTGCGCGATCAGGCTATCCTTGCCGAATACGTTACCGAACAGACGGATCGCCAGAGACACGGGCTTGGCAATCTCGCCGATGAGGTGGACCGGGATCATGACCGGCGCCATCCACCAGAAGTCGCCGACGAAGTGCTTCAGATACCCCATGCCCTGTTCCTTGATGCCAAGGTACTGCACGTATACGAACACGCACAGGGCGGGCGCGGCGGTGATCACCAGGCTCGAGGTCGGAGCGATGAAGCCCGGGATCAGTCCCAGCATGCTGTTGAAGAACACGTAAAGGAACACCGCGCCGATGAACGGAGCGTACTTCTCGCCCCCGGGGCCGATCGAGTCGCGACAGAAGGCGCGTACGCCCTCGATAATCAGTTCCCAGAAGCACTGCAGGTGTGAAGGCCTCGTCCTCAGCCGGCGGCTGCCCAGGTAGGCCAACAGCGCGATGGCGATGATGACGAGCCACGCCGTGAGACTGATCGGGTCAGTCCACCCGCGCGCCCAGTCCGGAATGTAGGGCTCAACAGCATTGAGCCAGTGGCCCGGATGCTCCAGGCCACCGTGGCCTTCACCGTGCATCTATCTTCCTGTCCTCCTCCATGGCCCAATCCGACCTGAAACCCCAGGACGGCGGGCGCCATGGATGGCTCGAAACGGTACAAAGATGGTCTGCGGGCAGGGGCGTACAGGAGCAGTGATCCGGGGGATCATCCTGATTGAGCGCATCTCCGTAGTTGGCAGACGTTCGTCCAGTGGAACGTGCCTGCCACCTGCCGGAACGCGCCGGCCCCTCCTGGGCTGCAGCAGCCGCGACCCCGATGCGATCCGGTTCGGCTCGGACAGCCTCGCCGGAATCGTGTTGGACAACTCAATACCGCGCCATCGCGGTCGCCGGGCTGCTGCCCCGTGGGAGTTGCCTGCAATTGCAGTGCCGATTCGGGGTTGCGGTCAAAGATTCTTCAGGTCCGGGTCGTCACCTGATGGGCCCGGCGACGTCTCAGACGCGTCGGAGGCGCGGACGAGACGCCACATCTCGTGGAAGCCCGCGGCGGTCCCGAACACCACGCCGGNNTCGGTACCGAGGCGCTCGTCGAGCCACAGGCCGATGCCGGCGCCGATGGCAACGCTGACGACCATCAGAATGCCCACAGACGAGAGCGCGAGCGATCGCAGTTCGCCGCTGCGGGACGGCGTCGGCCGCTGCTGCTCAGGGCTCGTGGGCATCGCGCGTCTCCTTTGTCAAAGGAATGTTACACCCCCGAATCGCGGGGTGTCAAGCGCCCCGTGAGGCCCCCCCGACACGCTCCTGAGTCGCCTTGACGCGGTGCGCGGGCCGGTGCTACCATTACCACGCTATCACGTCCATCTCCCCGACCGACGTCTCTGTGTGGTGATATCGCCGTGGCAGAAGTCACCCTTGACGAAGTCCGACACGTAGCCCGGTTGGCCCGTCTGGACCTCCCGGACGAAGAACTCGAACGAGTTCGCCGCGAGCTGAACCGCATCATGGAGCATTTCGCCGAGCTTCAGCAGCTCGACACCGGCGACGTCGAGCAGACGTCCCACGCGATCAGAATGACCAATGTGTACCGCGAAGACGCGATCATTCCCGGCCTGAGTGCAGAAGCCGTCATCCAGAACGCCCCCGACGGCGTCGAGGGCTTCTTCAGAGTGCCGGCGTTCATGGAAGAAGAGTAGCCCCCGCAGGAGGTTTTGCACGTGGAACTATACCAGATGACTGCATGGGAGCTGGCCGGCCTGCTCCACTCAGGCGAGGTCTCGGCCCGTGAGGTCGTCGCAGCCTGCTACGAGCGCATAGATGCCGTTGAGGGTGACCTCAAGGCTTTCCTCACGCTCACACCCGAGGCGGCCTTGAGCCAGGCGGGCTCTATCGACGAGCGCCGCAAGGCAGGAGAGCCTCTACCCGCGGTCGCCGGCATCCCGATCGCGCAGAAGGACCTCTTCTGCACCGCGGGCGTCCGCACGACCTGCGCGTCGAAGGTACTTCAGTATTTCGTGCCTCCCTACGACGCCACGGTCATCAGCCGCTGTCGCGACGCCGGCATGATCATGCTCGGCAAGACCAATATGGACGAGTTCGCGATGGGCTCTTCGACTGAGAACTCAGCCTTCCAGGTCACCGCGAACCCATGGGACCTCAAACGTGTCCCCGGTGGTTCGAGTGGCGGGTCGGCGGCCGCCGTCGCGAGCGGAGAAGCGATCACGTCACTGGGCACCGACACCGGCGGGTCGATCCGGCAGCCGTCCTCGCTCTGCGGGCTGGTTGGTCTCAAGCCCACCTATGGCCGCGTGTCGCGCTACGGGGTCGTCGCGTACGCATCGTCGCTGGACCAGGTTGGGCCGATCTGCAAAGACGTTCGCGACACCGCAATGGTGCTCGGGGTCATCGCCGGTAAGGACCCCATGGACGCGACGTCGGCCGATATCCCGGTACCAGACTACGTGGGTACCCTCGGGCGCGACATCAGCGGAATGCGGGGCGGCATCGCCCATGAGTTGCTGTACGGAGAGGGCATCGACCCACAGGTGCGGGCGACGATCGAGCAGGCGGTCAAACAGCTCGAGGCCCTCGGCGTGCAGTTCGACGATGTGTCAATGCCTCACGCCGAATACAGTCTGCCCGTCTACTACATCATCGCCCCCGCCGAGTGCTCATCGAACCTCGCCCGCTACGACGGCGTCCGCTACGGACACCGGACCGAGCGCGAAACCACCGACATCTACGACTTGTTCGCCAAGTCACGGGCGGAGGGCTTTGGGCCCGAGGTGCGGCTGCGCATCATCAAGGGTACCTATGTGCTGTCGGCCGGCTACTATGACGCCTACTACTCGAAGGCACTCAAGGTCCGCAGCCTGATCAAGATGGACTTCGACAGGGCATTCGAGAAGTATGATTTCCTCATCTGCCCCACCTCGCCCACCGTGGCATTCGAGATCGGCGAAAAGGCTGACGACCCGCTGGCGATGAAGCTGGCCGACATCTGCACGATCCCGGTCAATCTGGCGGGCATCCCTGCAGTCAACGTCCCCTGCGGCTTCGTGGACGGGCTCCCGGTCGGGATGCAGTTGATGGGCGCGCCCTTCACCGAGGACACTCTGCTTCAGGTGGCCTATGCCTACGAGCAATCGACGGACTGGCACACGCGGCGCCCGGCCCTGTAGAGGGCGCAGCCGAACGGCGGCAGCCACCCGCGATTGGGTGGCTGTTTGCGTCTTGCGGAGGCGTGCGGGCGCTGTTGCGCAACCGCTGCGCGTTTGCTATACTCTGCCTTCTACGGGCCCTTGTGCCCTGTAAGCGGATCGACAATACCGGGCGGTGATCGTGTGGCCCTGATACGGGTTCTCGTCAGTGGTGCGTGCGGGAGTATGGGCGGCTATGTCAGCAGAGCAGTCGACGCGGCGCCCGACATGAGGCTGGTCGCGGCCGTCGACCCTGCCGGTGTCGGCCATTCGCTCGGCGACTACGTGCCAGACGCGTGTGAGGAGACCAGGCAGCTGACCGTCGGCGGCCACCTGGCCGCGGCTCTCGTGGGCTCCAACGCCGATGTCATGGTCGACTTCACCACACCTGCCGTCGTTATGGCCAACATCGAGGCGGCCCTCAACGCGGGCGTCGCCGCTGTTGTCGGAACCACGGGGCTCTCCGAGATCGACCTGAAGACGGTTGCCCGCATGTCGGAGGCCAAGGGCGTCCCCTGCATTATCGCCCCCAACTTCAGTATCGGCGCGAACCTGATGATGCGCTTCGCCGCGCAGGCAGCACCCTCATTCGAGTATGTCGAGATCATCGAGCGCCACCACGAACGCAAGAAGGACGCCCCGTCCGGCACCGCCGTCAAGACCGCCGAGATGATTGCGGCAGCCAGGTCCACCGATCCACTGTCCGTCGTCCCCACTGAACGCCACAACGTTCCCGGCACACGTGGCGGGGTACTCGGCAACGTCCCCATCCACGCCGTGCGCCTGCCGGGCTACGTGGCCAACCAGGAGGTCATCTTCGGCGCCGATGGGGAGGTGCTCCGCATCTCGCACGAGACCACGAGCCGCGCGTGCTTCATGCCGGGCGTGATGCTCGCCATCAGGGCGATCAGGGACCTGAAGGGCCTGACCTACGGCCTCGACAAGCTGCTGCAGCAGTAATGGGATATCGATAACGGCGGGCGTTGATGACGCGGCCGCTGAGACCACTTGAGGTGAAAGCGATGGGAGCAATCAGGGCTGGACTGGTCGGGGTTGGCCCGGTCGGGGACAGAATCTACACGTGTGTCAGGGAACGGCATTTCGACCTCGCAGAGCCACTGCGCGTCATGGCCACCCACGAGCGGACCGAGCAGTTGGGCGGTGACGAAGTGCTCGTCCGTGAGATCAGCGAGGAGCTGTTCGAGGGGCTCGATGTTGTGTTCTTCGCCGGGCGCGAAGGCGCCAAGGGCGCGTCCGTGCAGTGGGGGC
>DPJP01000125.1:4898-8684 GCA_003542955.1 Armatimonadota bacterium | reverse complement strand
AGCACGCGCCGGAACGGCGCCGTCCGCTCACTTCGCCCCGGACAGAGACCTCAACACGCTCACAACCTCGTACAGGCTCGCGCACCGGATGCTGCCCTCCGCGTCGGTCACCTGCCACGTCTGCATGCCGTCTACGGTCGAGAGTTCGACTCGCACCGGCGCATCCGCCCTGGTGACCTCGTACCCCGCCCGCTGCAGCGCCCGACTCGTCCACTTCGCCACAAGGCCCTCGCCGACCACCCGCACCGCTCCGCGCACCCGCACATCCATCGTGAATGCGCCTGTGGATGTGTCAAACGTCACGCCCTCGCTCGCGAACGCCTGCTCGAAGGCGCCACTGAGCACGAGGTCCTCCGGCGCGCCGGCATGCAGTGGCCCGCCGTGGGGGAGTAGCCACATCCTGTCCGCGGTCCGTAGAGCCAGGTCGAGGTCATGGGTCGACATCAGCATCGTCTGGCCCGTGTCGTGGGCGAGCGTGCGCAGCAATGCCATCAGTTCGACCCGCCGCGGGAGGTCCAGGAAGGCCGTCGGCTCATCGAGCACCATCAGCCTCGGCTGCTGTGCCAGCGCTCGCGCGATCAGTATCTTCTGCCGCTCGCCGTCGCTGAGCGTGTTGAAGTCCCGCTCTGCCAATTCTGCTGCCTTGACTGCGTCGATGGCCCACTGCACGATGTCATGGTCGTCAGCGCTCAGAGTCCCGAACCAGTCGGTGTAGGGATATCGCCCCAGCGCAACGAGAGCCTCCGAGCGCATCGCGCCCACCCCCACGCGCTCGGTGAGCACCACGCTGACGGTGCGGGCAAGCTCGGTCGCCGGCAGCCGATGGATGTCCAGCCCCTGGAGCAGTACCTTCCCCGCAAGCGGCTGCTGCATGGCGGCGATGGTGCGGATCAGCGTGGACTTGCCTGCCCCGTTGGGCCCCACGATGCAGACGAACTCGCCCGCGCCAAGCTCAAACTGCAGGTTCTCGGCGACGACATCGGCCGGCTGCCGCGGGTGGCGGTAGCCGATGGTCAACCCACTCGCTGCAAGCAGCGTCTCGCTCATGAGCCGAATGACGCCCCCAGGTTGCGCTGCCGGAGGATAATCCAGATCACAAACGGCGCGCCGACGAGCGATGTCACCGCGTTCAGCGGCAGCACTGCCGACGTGCCGGGCAACTGCGCCACGATATCCGCCAATATCGCTACCACCGCCCCGAGCAGGATGCAGCAGGGCACCAGCACGCGATGGTCGGAGGTTAACAGCATGCTGCGGCACAGGTGCGGCACCGCAATGCCCAGGAAGCCGATCGGCCCGCAGAAAGCCGTCACCACGCCGGCCAACAATGACGTGCTGCCGATGATGAAGAAGCGCGCCGCGCCGACGCTCAGCCCCATGCTGCGCGCATACTGTGAGCCCAACAGCAACGCGTTGAGCGGCTTGATCAGCCCGATGCCGATCAGCAGACCCACAGTCGCGATCGGCGCGAGTACCGTCAGTTCTCCCCAGGTGACGCCCGCGAAGCTGCCGAAGGTCCAGATCACGAAGCCGTGGACCTGCTCGGCGACGCTGAAGTGCATGAGCACGCTGACCACGGCACTGGTGACATAGCCGAACATGATGCCGAGGATCAAGAGCGTCATGTTGCTCTCCACCCGCCGCGCCACGAGCATGACGACAAGGAAGACCGCCGCCGCGCCCAGGCTTGCACCCGCCGCGATGGAGATATCCGCGCCGATGCCTGCAGCCGCCATCGCCGCGGCCAGCCCCAGCCCGCTCGCGCCCAGCGCCACAATCGCGACACCGAGACTGGCACCGGCGCTGATCCCCAGCACAAACGGGTCTGCCAGCGGGTTGCGGAAGAGCGTCTGCATCTGCAGGCCGCTGATTGCCAGCGCCGCTCCGGCCAGCACGGCGGTGATGGTGCGCGGAAGTCGGAACTGGAGGATGATCTCTGCCCACACGGCCTTCTCCGGCTCCCCGCCGATCAGCACCGCAATGACATCTCGCAGAGGGATGAACACCGAGCCCGTCGCCAGGTGGAGCCCGAAGCAGACGACCAGCGCCGCCACCAGCGCCGCGATCACCGCGGCGCCTATCCGCGTGCGGGTCTGGCCGGGGGCCTCCTGTGGACTGGCCGATGGCACTATCTGTTCGCCTCCGTGGCCGGCGGGATGCGCCGGTACCAGGTGAGCTGATGCTCCGGCAGCAGCTCGGGGTGGAGAATATGGATCAGGTCGGCAAGCACCTGCTCCGGGTGCATAATCCCTGACTCGAAGTACGCGTTACGGCCGGCGGGGCTCAGCTGCGCATCATTGCAGTAGACCCGCTGCTCCCGGACTGCCTTCAGCAGCCCGTAGCGCTCATCGGCGGCGGCCAGCCCGCCGAGGTCGGCAAAGCCCCCGGAGTGCAGGAACCAGTCATCGGCCTCCCGCGCCCGCTCCAGCACCGCCTCGAAGTCGATGGTAATGCTGCCGGTCGAGGAGTCGTCGTCCCACACGTAGCGCGCCCCGGCATCGTGGAAAAACTGCGCAAGGTAGCTCGCGCCGCCCGGCACATACCATGTGCCCTGGAACTCGTTGCCGGCGAAGACGAGCGGGCGGGCCGTCACTTCGGCAGTCAGCTTCGCGAGACGCTCATACTCCGCGGCGATGGCGTCGAAGACCCGCTCCGCCTCCGCCACCCGGCCCAGAAACAGCGCCGTGAACTTGATCCACTCCGCCCGCGCCAGAGGCGTATCCTCGGTCCATTCACCGTTGACGGCCACGGAGAACCCGCCATCAAGCATGGTCCTGTAGTTGTCGGCATCGGCCTGGCCGAGGGCGACATCGAAGACCAGTTCCGGCTCGGTGGCTGCAAGCTGCTCGAGATCGACGGTCCCCTCCCGCCCGACGGAGACCACCGTGCCCTGCCGGTGCAGTTCGATGACCTCCGGGCTGTAGACATGCGAGATGTCATTGACCCCGACGAGCCGATCCAGGCAGTCGAGCATCTCCAGGTGGGGCAGATGGGTCGTCGACATCGCCACGACCGACTGCACCGGCACCCGCATGACGTGCGCCTCACCGACCTCTGCCGGCGGCTCGCCGTCGCGCGGGATCAGCAGATACTCGAAGGATGTCTGCGCCCCCCGCCACGGGCGTGTCACTCTCACCCGCGTGAAGCCATCCCCGGCCTCGACACTGAAGCCCTTCGCGTAGCGCACCTCCGTCATCAGACGCCCCGCCTGCGGCCGCTGTGGCGGCTCCTGCGGCGGTGGTGGTGGAGCGGGCCGGCTCCGGCATCCGCACAGGCTCAGGCAGACGGAAAGCAGCGCCCATGCGGCAAGAGACGTCAATCCCGCGGATTCACTCGATTGTCGATGGAGCATGGTAGCCATAGTCTCATCCCGTGCCGGCCGTTCTCGGCGCCATCCCGCCGGCACAAACAGAAAAGCCGCCCCGGAGGGCGGCCTGCGCTACTGCAATGGCGTACCGTCCCGCCCTCGGGGCCGATAGCACTGTGCCGGTATCCTGACTCCCAGATCCGCCTACTTGCCCGGCCTTCCCGATCGGCGCGGCCGATCAGTGACCTCATCGGGCGTTCGTCCCTGGTTACAGTTGCGGGGCAGCGTCGGATTCGCACCGACTTCCCGGCTATTGTCATGACATCACACCGGCCGTCAGGACCCGAAAAGGTCGCGTGCCGACCGTGTGGAAGCATCATAGGCGCATGCGCGGGGCAAGTCAATAGCGGCAAGTTTGGCGATCCTGGGCCGGATCCACCGCCATGCCGTTGTTCCGTGTCTTCCGTGTCTTCCGTGGT
>DPJP01000125.1:0-4868 GCA_003542955.1 Armatimonadota bacterium | reverse complement strand
GCGCATAGCGCTCATCCGCCTGGCCCACCGTGATGACGTAGTAGACCTGGTGGCCCTCCGGGATGCCCGTCTGCGCGCGCAGCTCCGGCAGCGCCTGCAGCGCCAGCGAGGCATACGCGGTGACGCAGGTCCCCAATCTCAGCGCCTCGGCCATCAGGCATATCTGCAACGCCGCGAAAGCGCACGCCGCCTCCGGCAGCACCTCGTCTTCACTCGCGTGGATGATGATGACCGTCGGCGCATCGAAGAAGAGCCTGTCACGGCCGGCCTCGACGTTCTTCACCAGTGCCGGCACCGCCGCCAGGATGTGCTCGTGCATCTCCCCCGAACCGGTCTGGAATGCCTTTAGCCGCTCGGGATGGTCTCGATCCGCCAGTACCTCGGCATATTCGCGGTAGTAGGCCATGATGCCATCCCTGAGCCGGCCTTTCGCCTCGGGGCTGTTGAGCACCACGAATCCCTGGCACTGGCAGTTGGCAGCCGTGGGGGCGTAGCGGGCAGCCTCGAGCAGCGCGCCGAGTTGTTCCTCGGTGAGCGGCTCGGGCCGGTAGGTGCGCACCGTCCTGCGCGACTTCATCAGCCCCAGGAGCGCGTCGGCATCGACAGGCGCATCCACGGCAGACTGGAAGTCACCCTCGTAGTCGATCTCTTGCAGGTTGATGGCGCCCTCCGGGCAGATTGCCATACAGTGCCCGCAGCCGATGCAGGCCACGCGACTTATCTTGATGGCCCCGTGCTTCTCGCGCACCATATCCGTCGGGCATGTCAGGATGCAGGCCCCGCAGAGCGTGCATTTGGTCTCATCAATGGTGAACCTCACTGCTGTTAGCCTCCCTCAGGGCAATTGGTGACCGACACCAGCCCGCTCTCCACGTCCTCGGCCAACTGCGCGATGGTCTCAAACGTCACGCCATACTCGCCCTGGGCAATGTCGAACAGGGTTGCCAGCAGCTTCCGCGACAGCCCGTCCTGGGCACCGACGCACTGCACGTGGCAGCAGAGCACAAACGGGCCGCCCAGGGCGAATATGCGTTCCATGTCCTCGACGGCAAGCGCCAGATGCCGCGGGATGACCTCCTCGGTCAGCTCCCAGGCGTACTCACTCATGATCGGCAGGTTGATGACCTCGGCATTCAGATGATGGGGGAGTGGCGGTACATCGGGGTCCCAGTCGCCCGGGTTCTCGTAGTTGCCGACGATGTACTCCCACCCGCGCGGGTCGATGACGCTGTTGGAGGCATACCGCAGGCCGACTTCTGCCATCGCGTCATACAGCTCCGGCGTCTGCGAGAGCGCGCCGGTGCGGAACACCGTCGGCCGGCGACCGAAGGCCCGCTCATAGATGCCGATCGCCGTCGTCAGCTTCTCGACGTATGCCTCGTGGTGCCACCAGTGGCCGTACTCGCGCGTATCGTTGCGCAGTTCCTCGTCGGGGTCGGGGCCATGAATGGCCCGGATCATCGCCGGGTACGGGCCGAACTCGCAGTGCCAGTGCTGCAGCCCGTGCAACTGGCAGTCATGCCCTGCGCTCTCGGCCGACCGGCACGCCTCGAGCCACTGCTCATCCTCATCCAGCAGCCAGCCGTCTTCGCCCCGCGGCACCACCATGAAGCTGGCCGGCACGCCCTGGGCATCGAAGAACTCGCGCGTGCGCTGGAACAGGCTGATGTCCCGGATCAGACCACCGGGATCGTCGACACTGATGATAAACCGCCGCATTGCCGCTGTTGCCATGCTCAAGCCCCTTCTGAGGTCAGGGTGCGATCCGACCATATCATAGCGGAGGGTGCCCGATGAATGCCAGCACCTGTTCACCGATGCCGGCTTCCCGCGCACCGCGAAGGCTCCCGGCGCGGCAGCGACGAATTAGCCAATAGCGCAATACTTCGTGACCCACGAGGGAGTGATCCGCGTGAGGCTGCAGTGCAGAACTGTCTCGTCCATGACTACCGCGTGTGCCGTCGTGCTTGTGGCCGCCGCCTGCATCGCCCGGGCCGACACGTTCGAGTTGACCGACGCCTGGTGGAGTTTGCCTGCTGCGGCTACCCGCCACACGACGCTCGTCTGCAGCTTCGACAGCGCCGAGAGTAATGACGCCGACTTCGCACGCGGATCCACGAGCAGCGGCGGCTTTGGCATGACCGCCGATGTCGCCGGTGTGCATGGTTCAGGGGCACAGATCGCCCAGCTCGGCGGACACCTGCACTATCTGGGTGCGAGCAACTTCCAGGCGGCTCACGGCACAGTGCGTTTCGCAGTCAGAGGAGACGTGTGGGCCGCGGCCGGGCCACAGTGGCTGTTCGATGCACGCGGGAAGGACCGCATCGGCGTGCTGCGCGAGCCGGGCCAGTTGTCTCTGGTCGTGTGTCCCTCGACGCGAATTGACGGCTTCATCTCCCGGCTGGACCTGCCCGTCGGCGAGGTCTCAACCGACGCCTGGCACCAGGTGGTGGCCTCCTGGGATCGGGCCGCCGCGACGGGCTGGATCGCGCTCGACGGCAACGGCATCAGCGGGCCGATGGCGTTCTCGACCGACCTGCGCCCCGCGATGGCGGTCTACCTCGCCGGCGGAGCGGTCTCGCGGACCGGCGGCATAGCGCCGGTGGGGACCGCGCTTGATGACTTCGCTCTCTATGATGTGGCCCTCCCGATGCTTCAGGCTCAGCCGACACCGCTGCCGCAGGCGGATGCCGACTACTTGCCTCTCGTCGAGGCGGCCATCCGCCAGACCATGGACTACATGGCCTCACTGCAGCGCTGGGGCGGCTGGCAGACGCTCTACACATGGCCGACGCTGCTTGGCTCCGCGGCCCAGGGGCGCGAGTATGTCGACTTCGATGACTACATCGACAACGACAAGGGCAACGGCAGCTGCCCGCTGGCCGCCAAGTTCCTCTGGGCGTATGAGACCCTCGGTGACTACCGCTACCTCGACGTCGCGCTACGCACCGGTGAGTTCGTGCTCGCCGCGCAGGCGCCCGAAGGCTACTGGGTGCATGGCTACCGGATGACCGTCAACGGCATCACGCCCCTCACCTCCCCACGCAATATCAAGCTGCAGGATCAGGATCAATCGCACCCGATGCTGCTGCTGACCTACCTCCACCGCGTGACCGGCGACGAGCGCTACCTCGAGGCGCTGAAGAAGGCCGGCGAGTTCTACCTGCTGGCCCAGAACCCCAACGGCAGTTGGTCGCATCATTACGATATGGAGGACGGGGTGGGGAAGAATGCCATCGGCATGCCCGGCGGGGGAGAACTCAACGATGCCGCCACCAATGATGCCATTCAGATGATGGCGCTCATGTACCACATCACCGGTGAGCAGCGCTATATCGATGCCATGAAGCGGGTCGGCGACTGGCTCCTGCACGCCCAGGGCGATACGGTGCCGCTCTGGTCAGACCAGTACGACGCCGAGAACAACCCGGTCTGGGCACGCGCCTTCGAGCCGCCCTCCTACGGTGTCACCGCTACGACGCTGGCGTGTCAGGCACTACGGGAGATGTATCGCTTCACCGGCGATGAGCGCTACGTGGATGGCATTCGGCGCGCCAACGACTGGATTGTCGCCAACCTGCCGGATGGGCAGATGTCGACCTTCATCGACCCCGAGAGCGGACGCGCCATCGCCGCGTGGGACCGGAAGATCTACTACCTCGATGACCCGAAGTCCATCGAGTACCTCGACACCGTGCCGACCAGCTCCAGTTACAAGAGGACCTCCAACGTCGGCGGCACGGTGGCCAGGCTGCTCGAGCAGGCCCTGGCGGGGCCACCCGAGCGCGGGGTGCTGACGGCGGAGGCTGCCATGGCCGCCCTGGAAAGCAAGCGCACGTCGGCGCAGGGCGCCATGGACTCGCGCAACGAGGCGGGCGTCTGGACCGTGCCGGTGGTTGCCGACTACATCGGCTCAATAGGGGAGGGCTTTGCATCGAGCATTCCGCGGGCCTCGTTGATGATCGCCTACGTCGAAACGGCGCGCATTGCGATGGGCGAGCTTCCCGCGCGTTATCCCGGCAGCAACGACATGCTCCAGCTTGCATACCCATTTGAGAACTGGTACGAGGTGGGTGAGTGACGCGCAGGGCGTGCGGTGTGGAAACGGAAGAACGGCAACGGCCGAAGGCGTGTCTCGGGGAGGGGCCTCACGAGGCGGCCGAGAGACGTATCGCAGCTATTCCGGGGACACCATACTTATTACACGAAAAAGACACATATCGCGGCCAGTAGTGTCTTCATCGCCATGAGTGTCGCGCCCGCTCCGATATATCCACCCGTACGCAACTGAAAAGCGTGAGGAAGTTGGAACGGTGGAATTGTGGGATCCTGGGATCCTGGGATCCTGAGACATGCCGCTGGGCTCGGAGACGGAGGACCGGCACGGGCGTGCGATGCGTGAGAGAATGCACATGCGTGAGAACTTGAGAATCTGAGAAAAGCCAACGGGCTTAGGGCCTGAACGGCAGGGGCGAGAGATGAGGGGCGTGGGGCGAGGGAACGGCCGACAGCAGACGGCGGTCCACATCCTGCGCCAACGGCCGGGGTCGGGGCTTTGATCCTCTGATCTTCATGCACGCATCCGGCATGCAACTGGTCGTTCGAAGTTCAAACGATCAAAGCCCGCGACCCCCTGACGGCGGGAACGGCAGGGGTGTGGGACGTGGGATTAGGGGCGAGGGCAATGCGGACGGCGCACGACATCGCCATGCGTAGAGGCCTGGCCTACTCGGGCATTGAACGGCAAACGGCGCGCCGCCTCAAGTTCAGAACTCCTGATATGGGCACCAGGAGCGATGTCCATTTCCTGGGCCTCGGAAGCTCTTGCCGGGCGGCCGGGGTCAGGCATTCAGAATTCAGTTTTGCTC
>DPJP01000144.1:5696-15462 GCA_003542955.1 Armatimonadota bacterium | reverse complement strand
CGAGGAGAACATCACGGCTCTCGTTGCCGACGACGTCACCTCATACAAGCAACTGCCGATGACCCTCTACCAGATTCAGACGAAGTTCCGCGACGAGATGAGACCCCGGGGCGGCCTCATCAGGGTCAAGGAATTCATGATGAAGGACGCCTACAGCTTCGATGTGGACCGGGCCGGGCTCGACATCTCGTATCAGAAGATGTACGACGCCTACGTTCGCATCTTTGAGCGCGTAGGTCTGGACGTCCAGATCGTCAAGGCGGACGCCGGCTCGATGGGTGGGTTCGACACTCGCGAGTTCACGCTGCTGTGCGAACACGGGGAGGACACGGTCTACAAGTGCGCGGGTTGTGGCTACTCGAGCAATGCCGAGTGCGCGGCGTGCCGCAAGCCCAGGGGGAGCGCCCCGGCGCCCGAGGCATCCAGGGACCTCGTGGATACACCCGGCGCGTCGACCATCGACCAGGTCACCCAGTTGCTGGAGTTGCCGGCCGAGAAGCTCGTGAAGACGCTGCTGTACCATGCCGGTGATCGCTTCATCGCCGCCATGGTGCGCGGTGACCGGGAACTCAATGAGATGAAGCTCGGCGCGTACCTGCAGGCTCCCGACCTCCGTATGGCGGAGGCTGATGAGGTCCGCAGGGTGACCGGGGCCGAGGTCGGTTTCGCCGGACCCGTCGGCCTGCCGGAGAGCGTGCGTACCATCGCCGACTACGAAGTCATGGCGATGTCGGACTTCGTCACCGGCGCTAACCAGACCGACGCCCACTTCACCGGCGTCAATATCGGTGTGGACTTCGAGCCCGGCGAGTATGCCGATATCCGCAATGCCGTTGACGGCGACGCGTGTCCCGAGTGCACGAGTGGGTCGCTGCAGGGCCTGCGGGCCATCGAGCTTGCCCACATCTTCAAGCTGGGGACCAAGTACTCGAATGATATCGGCCTGCTGGTGCAGGACGAGAGCGGGGCGCAGATACCATCGGTGATGGGCTGTTACGGGATTGGCGTGAGCCGCATCGTCTCCGCGGTAGTCGAGGCGCATCACGACGAGAAGGGGATCGTGTGGCCGCGCGCCGTGGCGCCCTTCGAGGTCGCGATTCTGCTGCTCGACCCGCAGGAGGAGGAACTGCAGGCCATCGCCGACCGCCTGCATGATGAACTCGCGGCCGCCGGCGTGCGCGTTCTGCTCGACGACCGGGACGAGCGCCCCGGCGTCAAATTCAAGGATTCAGAACTCGTCGGCTACCCGCTCGGCGTAGTGATCGGCAGACGGACGAAGGAGTCCGGACAGGTTGAGCTGCAGATGCGAGCGAGCGGCGAACAGGACACCGTTGACGTCGCGGACGCCGTTGGACGCATCGTCGCGGTCCTCGACAGCCTGGGTCCGGGTGTCTGAGCTCGACCGCGGAGGGGAGTGCGTGAGATGAGTGCGGCACCGGTTCGTGAGCCTGTTGTCGCGGGCCAGTTCTACGAGGCTGATCCTGCGGCATTGCGCGCCGAGATCGAGGAGTGCTTCACGAGTTCACGGGGGCCCGGAGCTCTCCCCGAGGTCAACCGCGAGGGTCCTCGTCAGATCGTGGGCATGGCCAGCCCGCATGCCGGCTACATGTTCTCCGGGGCGAGCGCGGCGGCTGGCTACGCCAGGCTCGCGGCGGACGGCATCCCCGGTGTAGCAGTCGTGATTGCGCCCAGCCACAGAATGCCGTCGCCCGCGATCCAGACCGCCGGGAGTTGGCGAACCCCGCTCGGTGACGTCCCCGTTGCCTCAGAGCCGGCTGAGGCGATCTCCGGGATGCTGCCCGGCTTTCGCCGCGGGGTCGAGTGGTTCGCGCAGGAGCACAGCCTCGAGGTGCAGTTGCCATTTCTGCAGTACCTGTACGGGGATTCGGTGCCGATCGTCCCGATCATGATGCTGCGACAGGGCGAGCGGGAGGCGGCGGAGGTCGCAGGAGCAATCTCCGCGTGTCTTGACGATATCGATGCCGTCATCATCGCGAGCACCGACATGACCCACCAGCAGCCGGCGGAGGTTGCTGCGGCGCAAGACGCCATCCTGATCGAGCGGATGCTCGCCCTGGACCCCGTCGGGCTCATCCGCACCCGCCCGGACATCACCATGTGCGGGCGGGGGCCGGTGGCCGCAATGCTGATGGCGGCAGAGCGGATGGGCGCCGCGGCGGCCGAGAGGGTCAGTTACACGCACTCGGGCCAGGTGATCCCGAGCAGTGGCGTGGTGGGGTACGTATCCGTGATAGTGACGCGGGATCGTTAGGCGCACCACAGGCCCCGCGCAGTGGCCCACATGCTTGACGATTCGGCCCGTTTTCGCTATACTGCATCACGTGGTTGCGGTGCGCCCATGGTCTAGTGGTCAGGATAACGGGTTCTCAGCCCGTAGGCCGGGGTTCGACTCCCCGTGGGCGTACCAGTGTTTTCTCCCCTCGTCTTGCCTGCGTCACAGCACCTGCCGGTTCGTGGAGTGCGTATCTGGCGCAAACACCGAACTCGCGGGCTGCTGAGGTGTTAGAAACAAGCGGCCCTGCATGCAGCTCGGGCAGCGCGACAGGCGGAGAGACAATGGACTTCAGACGATTGGTCGCCCAGGTTGTGATCGCTCTCAGTGCGGCGCTGGTGGCATACGGCGCCGCCGCAGCCACACCCGGCGACCGGTTCTCATCGCCCGAGCCCCCCGAGGTTACCGTCCGACGCTATCTGCAGGCCCGCGCATCGCTCAATGCTATGCGCACTGTCTCGCCCGCCCAGGTCGTCGGCGCGTCAGCCACGGCACGGGGGCATGTGGTCGAGTTCGCGGGCAAGATCACCGGTCGCACGGTTCAGCAGACTCGCAGGGGCATAGACATGTGCTTTCTCCTCCGGCCCGTCGGCGCGGATGAGGAGGTCTTCATTGCCGCGCCCGATGACAGCCCGCTGATCGCGCTGGCCAACCAGGTCCATGTTCTGGCCGAGCTGCCCAACGGCGACGACACTCGCTACAATCTCCGCTGCATCGTGCGGACCATCGACCTTCCGGAGAGCGAATGGTGGGGACCGGCTCGCCCCCCCAAACCCGTCCCGATCGAGCAGCAGGTCTGCCGGGTCGACGTCAACCCGGTCAAAGACGGCCTCTACGCTCCCGAGCCTCCGCCACCGGCCGAACCGGCTCAGCCGCAGGCGCAGCCACAGGCCCCGGTCTCGCCGGCTCGTCCGGGCACGGAGTTCCCGGAGGAGCTGTTGCCGCCGACTGACGAGCGCGTGGCAGTGTGGATGCAGTGGGTAAAGGGGCGGAACTCGCGGCTCACCGACTCCCAGGTGCGCCTGATCGTTGAGAGTGTCCTGTACTACTCGTACAAGTACAGCATCGACCATCGCCTGGCATTCGCGATGATCCGCTATGAGTCGGACTTCAACCCGCGCTGCACGTCGCATGCGGGCGCGATGGGGCTTACGCAGCTCATGCCGGGGACGGCGAAGTGGCTTGGCGTGACGGACGCATACGATATCCAGCAGAACATCATGGGCGGGATACGTTACCTGTCCGAGCAGCTCTACTCGTTTGAGGGTCGCTCGAGCTACGAGCAGACCATCCTCGGGCTTGCCGCGTACAACGCAGGGCCCGGGGCGGTCAAACGTGCGGGCGGCGTCCCCAACATCACGGAGACGCGCAACTACGTCAAGCGCGTCTCAGCGCTCTTTCTTCAGTTACACGAGAGCGGAATGCCCTGATCGATGCAATGCCGGGAGTGACGATGAACAGATTCGTCATGGCCACAGTCTGCCTGCTGCTTGCGGCGACCTGTCGCACGCCGTCATTCGGCGACGAGCAGGGGCAGCTTGCAGTGGCCGGCTCTGGTGAGCAGGCCACGGGCGATACCTTCCCTGACCGGGCCAAGTGGGCTCAGGCGGCCCGCATCGATGCCTGGACGGCGTGGGTCAAGAAGCAGAACTCGAAGCTGACAGATGTCGAGGTGCGCCTGATAGTCGAGAGTGTGCTGTACTACTCCTACAGGCTCGAGATCGACCACCGGCTGGCCTTCGCGATGATCAAGGCGGAGTCCAACTTCGACCCGCGCTGCAGTTGCGGGGGCGCCGTGGGCCTGACACAACTCATGAATTCGACCGCGCGCGGGCTGGGCGTCGAGGACAGAACAGACATCCGCCAGAGCGTCATGGGGGGGCTCACGTACCTCGCCAAGTACCTCTACGAGTACCAGGACCGCTCGAATCTGGAGCAGACGCGGCTTGGGTTGGCGTGTTACAATGCCGGGCCGGTGGCAGTCAAGCGCGCGGGCGGCGTGCCGGACAACGGCGTGACGCCGAAGTACGTGACTCGGGTGTGTGACCTGTTCCTGAAGCTCCATCGAGATGGAATGCCGTAGCCGTGCGCGATACAGCGTCGGCCGACATTTGCGCCCCGTCACGGACGCGACGGGCCATCTCGTTGCCACTGGCTTGACAAGTGCCCGGATCTGTCTGAGACTACATGCGTGGGTGGGGCGAGGGTGCGCTGCAAGCGTTGCCGCAGCCAGATGAAACAGGAGCGCGGCACCCACCACGGCAAGCGCAAGTTCGTCTGCCCGCGGTGTGGGGCTGTTCGCATGCAGCAGCATTCCCGACCACGCGGGCACAGAGACTGACACTGGAGATGCACCTGTGCGGAACTGGCTCATAGGCATCGTCATCGTCGCGGTCATCGCCATCGCCTGGTATCAGGTCTTCGCGATGACCGGCATCCTCTGGTGGGATGCGCCCACGGGCGCCACCAGGCAGGCTCCGCCGCCGGCACTCCAACTCGAGCCCCCCGACACGTCATGGGTCGATCTGAACGCCTGGCAGAAGACCCGCCCCATCTGGGACGCCGCTATGCTGTAGGCGCACACTCGCGTCCTCCACACGACGGAACGAAAGAGCCTTCTCTCCATGCCCGAGTCACAAGTCATCGTCATCGGCGGCGGTATCGCGGGGTGTGAGGCCGCCTTCCAGGCGGCACGCCTGGGGGTGCGGGTGGCGCTGTATGAGATGCGCCCCGGCCGCCACAGCACCATGCACTCGACCGACCTGCTCGGCGAGTTGACGGGCACGGCGTGCCTGGGTGTAGACAGCCCGGACCGCGCCACCGGCCTGCTGGTCGCCGAACTGCGCATGCTCGGATCGCTCATCGCGGCGGCGGCCGACCGCACGCGTCTGAATGCGGACAGCCTTTTCCAGGTTGGCCGTACCGCCTTCTCGGAGTTCGTCACCGAGCAGATAGTCAACCACCCGTTGATCGAGCTGAGGCGCGACGAAAAGCGGTTCGGCCTCGGAGACACACCGACCGTCATCGCCACCGGGCCGGCGACGACCTCCGCCGTCGCTCGTGGCCTGCATCTGCTCGCCGGACGCGAATTCGGGTTCTTCTACGGGGCCACCGAGCCGCTCATCGGCGCAGACGCGGTCGACCTGTCGCTGACGTGGCCCGGCCGGCGCTTCGGCGATCCTGCACAGCCGGAGCACATCAACTGCGCCATCCATGCTGCCGGCTACGAGCGGATGATGGGGTTGCTGTCATCGGCTCCGGGGGTGTTGCCGGAGGGTGTCCGGCCGCAGAGCGTGTTCCACGACTACATGCCCGTAGAGCTTATGCCCACGCATTCGGAGAAGCCGCTGAATGCGGGTCCTCTGAACCCTGTCGGCCTCGTTGACCCACTCACCGGTGAGGAGCCGCCGGCAGTGTACGCGCTCGGCGTCGATGAGGCTGACCGGAGCGTCTACCGTGTCACGAGCTTCGCCACCGGGCTTGATTGCGCAACACAGACGGAGGTGCTGGCCTGCGCGCGCGGGCTCGAACACGTGCGGATCGTGCGCTACGGGCGGCTGCACCGGGCGCCGCTGTTGCCCGCACGCGGGTTACTCGACGGCGGCTATCGCCTGCGCCACCGGCCTACGGTGTTCATCGCCGGAGCCCTGAGCGGGCTGCAGGGATATGCCGCCGTCGCCGGGTCGGGNNGGCTGGCAGGGGTCAATGCCGCCCGGGCGGCGACCGGCCAGGACCCTCTCACATTCCCCCCCGAGTGCCTGAACGGCGCGCTCTCGAGGGCGCTGCGGGAGATGCCGGAGGGTGAGCCGATGCCGTTGGCGGCAAACTTCGGGATGCTGCCGGTGTCAGGGGATGAGGAGGGCTCGAAGGCGCAGAGGCGCGCCACGCGCGCGAGCAGGGCGCTTGATGGCCTCGCCCACCTGCTGCGTCAGATCGACCTTGAGCCGGGCGCATCCGGATAGACGACGCTCGGACCGCCATGGAGGCAACGCCAGGGATGTCAAACGCAGGCGCGTATGTTGACGCATTCATCGTCTACATGACCGATGTGCGCGGAGCCTCGATGCACACGGCGGAGGCTTACGCGCATGATGCGGTGCAGTTCATGGACTTCCTGGCGGAGCGGTGGGGCGAGGACCGGGCCGATGATTTCGTGTCTGTCGACTACAAGACGATCCGCGACTACATCGGTCACCTGCATCGGCAGCGATACGAGAAGAGGTCCATTGCGCGCAAGATAACCGCCCTGCGCAGCTTCTTTCGGTACCTGGTGGCCGAGGAGCTGGTGAGCGCCAACGCCGCGTCACTTGCCCGGCTGCCTAAGCTCGACAAGGACCTGCCCGACTTCCTCTATCAGCATGAGATGGAGGCGTTGCTGGCCGCGCCCGATGCCACTACGGAGTTGGGGTGCCGAGACCGCGCCATGCTCGAACTGCTCTACGCGACCGGGATGCGTCGGTCGGAGCTGGCCGGTGTGCGATTGCGGGATATAGACGTGGACCGAAAAGCGATTAGAGTCACCGGGAAGGGCAACAAACAGCGTGAGGTGCTCTTCGGCGCCCCGGCAGCGGCGGCGCTCAGCGAGTACCTGTCGTGGGCGAGGCCGGAGCTGTCGCGCCGGCGTGGCGACGGCAGGGATGTCGAGGCCGCCTTCCTGACCAGGAGCGGGCGGCCGCTGCAGCCGGCCTATGTCTATACCATGGTCCGCAAGTACGTACAGCAGGTCGATGCCGGCGACAGGATCACCGCACACGACCTCAGGCACAGCTTCGCCACACACATGCTCGAGGGTGGGGCCGACCTGCGCACGATTCAGGAGTTGCTCGGCCACGCCAGCCTGCGCAGCACTGAAATCTACACACACGTGACAACACGACGCATGAAGGAAGTCTACAGCCAGACCCATCCTCTGGCCAAGGGGGAGCAGCACGATGACGATGAGTGATCGCACGGTCGATGGTCAGCGGGTTCGCTCGACGACGATCCTGGCCGTGCGCAGAGACGGCATGCTGGCCCTGGCCGGCGACGGTCAGGTCAGCATCGGCGACACGGTGTTCAAGCACAATGCCGTGAAGCTGAGGCGGATGTACAATGACAAGGTGATCGCCGGATACGCGGGGGCCGCCGCCGATGCCCTGACGCTGTTCGAGCGGCTCGAGGCCAAGCTCGATGAGTACTCGGGTAACCTCCAGCGGGCCTGCCTCGAGCTGGTTAAGCAGTGGCGCACTGACAAGGCCCTCAGGCAGCTTCAGGCGCTGCTGGTGGTCGGTGACGCGAACAGCCTGCTGCTGGTATCGGGGACGGGAGACCTGCTCGTGCCCGATGGCGACGTGATCGGCATCGGGTCCGGCGGGGGCTACGCGCAGGCAGCGGCGGCAGCCCTAATCAAGCACACTGAGATGCCGGCAGATGAGGTCGCGCGCGAGGCCGTCACCATCGCCTCGCGGATATGCGTATTCACCAACGACACCATCGCTGTGGAGGTGCTCCAGTGAAGAGGGAGTTGACCCCCAGGGAGATCGTCGAGCAGCTTGACCGCCATATCGTGGGCCAACAGGCCGCCAAGCGCGCCGTGGCGATTGCCATCCGTAACCGTGTGCGCCGCAACCAGATCCCGGATGAGTTGCGCGATGAGGTCATCCCGAAGAACATCCTCATGATCGGTCCCACAGGTGTGGGCAAGACGGAGATCGCCCGCCGACTGTCCACGCTCGTCAATGCGCCCTTCCTGAAGGTCGAGGCGAGCAAGTTCACAGAGACCGGCTACGTGGGCCGTGACGTCGAGTCGATCGTTCGCGATCTCGTCGAGGTCGGGTACAGGATGGTCGAGCGCCAGGCATTCGAGGCCGTCGAACTCGAGGCCGAGGCGAGGGCAGAGGAACGGTTGCTCGACATCCTCGCGCCACTGCCGAGCCAGCAGACCCCCTCGATGCCATGGCAGGCGGCTTTCGGCGTCGGTAGCACTGAGACCGAAGCCGCCGCCGGCGATCAGCAGTCCACCGACGCCATGATTGCGCGACAGGAGAACCAGCGCAAGCAGTACGAGCAGGCGATGCGGGTGCGGGATTTCACGCGGAAGCGGCTCGGGGCGGGTGAACTCGAAGAGCATGAAATTGAACTCGAGGTAGAGCAGTCTCAGGTCCACAATCTTCAGATATTCTCAGCAGCCGGGATGGAGGAGATGGGCCTGGACATGCAGGACCTGCTCGGCAACCTCTTCCCACGGCAGAAGTCCACCCGGCGCATGAGTGTCGAGGAAGCGCGCGAGGTGCTCATCGACCAGGAGGCAGCCAAGCTCATCGACTCCCATGCCATCGCCAGAGATGCCGTTGATCTCGTCGAGAACAACGGCATCGTGTTTCTGGACGAGTTGGACAAGATCGCGGGCCGCGAGTCCGGCCACGGACCCGATGTCTCACGGGAGGGCGTGCAGCGCGACATTCTCCCCATCGTCGAGGGCTCGACGGTGATGACCAAGTACGGGCCGGTCTCGACCAACCACGTGCTCTTCATCGCCGCGGGCGCCTTCCATGTCGCCAAGCCATCGGACCTGATCCCAGAGCTGCAGGGGCGTTNNGCGTCGAGTTGTCCAGCCTCTCGCGCGATGACTTCGAGCGCATCCTGCGGGAGCCGGAAAGCTCGCTGATCAAGCAGTACACGGCGCTACTGGCTACCGAAGGCGTCGAGATCGAGTTCACCGACGACGCGGTTGCCGAGTTGGCCCGCCTGGCCCAACAGGTCAACGAGCAGACGGAGAACATCGGCGCCCGGCGGCTCTACACGCTCGTTGAGCGGCTGCTCGAGGAGCTTTCGTTCGTCGCGCCGGAGATCAGCGGTCAGAAGGTCACCATCGACTCCGCATACGTCGGGAGGCAACTCACGGGCGTCGTCGAGGACACCGACCTGAGCCGCTACATGCTGTAGCGTCTACTCCGCGGCCACCACTTCAAGCTGCAGGCCTGTCGCCGGCCCCGCGAACTGGTTCCCGGGGTCGGCGTCTCCATAGGCGCCATCCGGCGGAACGCCGGGCCACCAACCGGCGTTGTTCAGGGCGTACGGGTAGGGGATGGGGGCAAAGCCGGCCGGCTTCTGGTCGAAGTAGACCTGCCCCGTAGCGGTCGAGGACGTCGGATTCGGGACGTTGTGGCACTCGTTGTCCCACGTCCAGACATCCGTCGAGTCGCCGACGACCCTCACGCCGTATGTGCAGTTTGTGAATACGTTGTTCCACACCCAGCCGAAGTTCCCGCGCAGGCAGGCTCCCGCCGACATCGACGCGTTCTTCATCTCCACCCAGTTGTCGTGCGCGTAGAGCCACCTGCAGCCGGAGTGCACGNNGATCTCGTGCGAGGTCACCTGCTTCCAGCCCTCCGCGGGCACTGCATTGACATCCTTCACATAGCGGTTGAAGCGCGTCGTGTACGATGCCTGGGTCCCGCCGCCTCCAGCCGTCCCGTGCCGGTGGTTCTCGAA
>DPJP01000144.1:755-5636 GCA_003542955.1 Armatimonadota bacterium | reverse complement strand
ACGGAGGAGAACACCGCCATACCCGAAGCGCTCGATCTCGCAGTGGTCCAGCCGCACGCGTTGGCACCCGAAGATGTGGATGCCGCATGAGCGGAGCGAGGGGCGCCCCACGTCGTCCGGCGTTTCGGCATACCGTTGGTCGTTGTAACCCCTGAAGGTCTCCAGGGGCAGACTGCGAAGGTGCAACCTGCTCAGCCGCAGATTGCGGCGCCCTTCGGCCCGCAGCATCGGCGTGCCGTCCATGTGAACGCCCTGCAGGAGTGTCGCCTTGCCGGCTCCATAGATGCTGACGTTGTCCACGGGGATTGTCACCGTGTTGTTGATGGTGTATTCCCCCGGGGGAATGTAGACCACTCCGCCCTCCGGCGGCAGGGCATTCAGTGCCTGCTGAATCGAGGTGTCGTCGAGCGGCCCCTCAACAGTCACGTCAGGCTTTGGGAGATACTCAGCCGCGCACTCGAAGGCCACGCGAGTGCACCGCACGGCGTCTCCGGTCACATGCAGGCGGACGGCGCGAAGCATTGATATCGGGGACCCGTCAGGCCGCTTGGCCTCGGCGACCAGGCCGACCGGCACACCGGCGGCGAGAGTGACCGCCTCCCCGGAATACTCCTTCCCCAGCAGGTCGACGATGATGAGCTTCGCGGACGCGGCAGCATCGCTCTCGATGGTCGCGCGCACGCGGATGTAGTCACGCGGCGTGCGCTCGAGGTCGCCGGGAGCGATGAGATACGTCTCCGCGACATCGTCGCCGGCCGGGCCCATAGTCGTCGTAGTGAAGCCGACGGGGGCCATGAGGATGACCTTGCCGGGGATCGAGGAGACTGCTGCACCTGAGATCATCATCTGGGCAATCGCTCCAAGAGCAACTGCGATCTGTGTGCGCCTGCGCATCACGGATACCGCCTCCCTGTCGTGGCCGGAAGAGACCGGCCTATGGCGCCTGTGTCGGCCCGTCGCCGGGGTCTGTACTCTGTGGCCCTACAAAGCATGTCTCAGGAGCGGAAGGCTCCAGTGGTTGCGTCGTCCGCCCCGGCCACCAGCCGAGCCGATTGAGTTCGTGCGGGTACGGAATCGGGCCGAAGTCTAGCGGCCGCTCTGCGAAGTGGATGGTTCCGGTTGCCGTCGACTGCGTCTCGACGGGGCAATCGCGATAGATGTTGTCCCAGGTCCAGACGTCATCGGAGTCGCCAATGCACCTGATGCCGGGCGAGCAGTTCACGAACACGTTCTCGTAGAGCCGACCGGGATTGCCGCGCATCACTGCGCCTCCGCCCATGAACGCACCATACATCGCTACGTAGTTGCTGTGCGCGATCGTCATCCCCGTCTTGGCATGGGCATCGATCTCGTGTGCCCTGAGCTGGTTGATGCCGTCGGGACTCTGCTGCCAGGATGCGAAGATGGAGGCGTCCTTGACCAGCCGGTTGTAGCGGGCGATGTAGGTGGCTCCGCCCGCGTTGCCGGCAATCCCGTGCCGGTGGTTCTCGAAGTTGTTGTCCTCGATGTGAAGCGCCTGCGTGCCCGGCGTCGCGACCCCGTAGCCGTAGCCATATCTGAAGTTCTCATGCAGGAAGCAGTGGTCGACCAGGTTGTCGTGCCCGCCGTAGAGTATGACGCCGGCGTNNCCGGCGTGGCCAAACAGCTCGATCTCGCAGTGGTCCACGCGCACATTGGCGCAGTTGTGCAGCTCGATCCCCCGGCCCATGACCGACGGCCTGCCGGCATCCTCCGGGACGCGCGCGTACCGCGCCTCGCTGTATCCTCGAAACTCCGTGATCGGCAGGCTGCGCAGGTGCAGGCGCGTGAAGCGAAGGTCCGAGACCCCTTCTGCGCGGATGAGGCCCTTCGCTTCATACCAGGTGCCCCGCAAAATGGTCGCCGCCCCGTCGCCGTAGATGCTCACATTCCCGCATGGAACACTGATCTGGTCGTCGAAGACGTACTCGCCCGAGGGGATGTAGACGATGCCGCCGGTTGCCGGCAGCTTGTTGAGGGCCTCCTGGATCGACGCCCCGGTCTTCGGCCCGGTGACCGTCACGTCGGGCCGAGGGCGCAACTCGACGAGGAAGCCGATACGGATCGCCTCGACCGTCACGGAGCCACCGGCCACCTCGAGACGGATGTCCGAGAGCATCGATATCGGGCGGTCCCCGGCCCGGAGGTCGACGTGGATGTCACCGCGCTGCTGCGCCGCCAGTGTGAGCGGCTCGGAGCATCGCACAGAGTCTGTGAACACGTCCTGTACCTGCAGCGTTGCCGTGGCCGCCTCCGGCGCGTGCAGCCGGACCGTGATGTCGAGGTACTCCCGCGGGGTGCGCACGAGTTCGGACCCTGCCACCAGAAGGGCAGGTTCAGCGACCCCGGCGCTGATCGGCGCGGGGGGCACTGGGAGGTCGCTGTAGGCGGCCTCCCAAAGGGGGACCAGTGCGTCCGCATGCCCGGCAGTGGCCGTCAGGAGGCCCGCCAGAGCACACGCGATCACGAGACGGTTCAGTTCCATCGTCAAGTGCCTCCTACCGTGATGCTCGATGCCACCCGCATGACTACTCACCAAGCGTCTGCACCACGATCTGCTCAACTTCCTCCAGCCAGTCCTCGCGTTGCCCGAGAGTGCTTGTACACACGGTCTGGAACACTCTGCGTCGAACGTCCGACACCCCGCACAGACCGAAGATGCAGTTGCGCCAGAGCGTCTCGAGCGGGTCGCCGAAGACGTCGACTTCCCTCTGCATGGCAGTGTTGGACGTGTTGAGCACGATCCCGACGCGGGCTCTCAGCAGACCGACGGGGACGCCCTCGCCGCAGTCACCCTCGACAAACTCGTACGCCACACCGGGGCGGAACACGCGGTCGACATAGCCCTTGAGCACTGCCGGCGGCATACCCCACCAGTTGGGATGGACAATCAGAATGGCATCGGCCGCCGCCAGTTCGGAACAATGCGTCGATATGACTGGTTCAAGATCGCCCTCACGGGGGATCTCGCACGACGGCAGAAGCGCGGGGAAGCCCTCGGCGTACAGGTCATGGCTTGTGACACTGTGCCCGAGCCGAGCGGCGACACTCGCGGCTCTCTGCGCGATCGCGTGATTGAAGCTGTTGGGATCGGGGTGTGCGAGCAGCAGCAGGACGTTCATTGGGCGTACACCTCGGTAGAGCATGCCGACGGCCCCTGGGGGGGTACCGTCTCAGGGATCGGTGACGTCACGCAGGGCGTCCGCAAGGCGGTCAAAGTCGGTCTCGAGCGCCGGCATGTGATGCGGCTGATGCAGGGCTGCCGCAGGGTGGAAAAGGGGTATCCACAGCATGCCGTGCTTGCGTATTCTCGAGCCGTGAATGCGCGTGACGGAGGCGTCAGGGTCTATCAGCGCCTGGAGCGGGACGCGACCGAGCAGGCAGATGATGCAGGGCTGGATGATTCCGATCTGCGCGTCGAGATACTCCGCGCAGGCCGCACGCTCCGTATCGCCGGGGTCGCGGTTCTTCGGCGGACGGCACTTGAGGATGTTGGCGATGAAGACCTCCTCGCGGACCAGGCCCGCGCGCGCGAGCAACCTGTCGAGCAGTTGGCCCGCGGCGCCGACGAAGGGGAGGCCCT
The DNA here is from genome assembly GCA_003542955.1 of Armatimonadota bacterium. GTDB lineage: Bacteria > Armatimonadota > Zipacnadia > Zipacnadales > UBA11051 > UBA11051. Next base: position 2,035 of record DPJP01000144.1, on the reverse strand, counting down.
GCTGGTCCTCATAGTAGCCGGGCGCCTCCCCAATTAACATCACCCGAGCATCTGGGTCGCCCGATCCGGGGACGGCCCTGTTGCGGGTCGCATGGAGCGGACAGCGCGTACAGGCCCGCACCTCGGCCGCGATCTCCGAGAGCAGTTGCTCCTTCGTCCTTCTATCGAGCATGGTGTGGGCGTCGCTCCCCCACGGGTGGTGGTCAGGCCAGCCCCAGCTTGACGCAGGCGGCGCGGATGATCTCCGCGTCGGCGGTAGATGCGGGCACTACGGGCAATCGCGCCCCGCCGACGGGGAAGCCGCAGACCTCGAGTGCGCACTTGACGCAGGCGGGATTGCCCGAACCCAGGAAGCACGCGGTGAACAGCGGCAACAGCCGCTGATGGAGCCCGGCCGCGCGGTCGTTCTCGCCCGAGTTGAAGGCATCGATCATGTCCGAGATCAACTCGCCACCGACGTGACCTGCGACGCTGATGATGCCGACGCCGCCGACGGCCATGATAGGCAGCGTGAGCGAGTCGTCACCCGAGTAGACCTCGAAGCCGTCAGGCGCCTGCGCGCAGATCCTGGTGATCTGCTCGAGGTCGCCACTGGCCTCCTTCACCGCGACGACATTCTCCATCTCTTCAGCGACGCGCAGCACGGTGGCTGCCTCGATGTTCTTTCCCGTGCGCCCGGGAACGTTATAGAGGACCACGGGAAGGTCCGTTGCCTGGGCGCATGCCCTGAAGTGCTGGTAGAGCCCTTCCTGGGAGGGCTTGTTGTAGTAGGGCCCCACGAACATGACGCCGTCGATCGGGAGTTCGGCGGCCTTCTTCGTCAGCTCGATTGATGCTGCCGTGTTGTTGCTCCCCGTGCCTGCAATGATCGGCGCGTTGCCGACGGCAGCCTTGGTAACCTCGAAGAGGGTGAGTTTCTCTTCGCTGCTCAGAGTGGGCGATTCGCCGGTCGTGCCGGTGATGACGAGGCCGNNCGGAGCCTGTGTCGATGAGGCGTTTCGCCAATTCCGCCGCGCGATCGAAATCGACCGAAAGGTCGTCCTTGAAGGGTGTGACCATCGCGGTCAGAACGGTGCCGAAGCGCGCCATAGTGGTCCTCCTTGTTGGTGCACGGTCTAGATCCAGGGGCAAGCTACACAATTCGCCGCCGGGGGCCGCTCACCTGCATTAGCCCGCAGAGTGAGTCGAGAGGCCTCCCGAGATGCAAACGGCCCGCCCCGATGGTGTCGCCGGGGCGGGCCTGGGCAGGTCTGGCGCATGGCGGGGGGGCGTTCAGCCGA
>DPJP01000144.1:0-710 GCA_003542955.1 Armatimonadota bacterium | reverse complement strand
GCTTGATGAGTTCCTCGGCAATCTGGACGACATTCGTCGCCGCACCCTTGCGGAGGTTATCGGCGACGCACCAGAGGTTGATCGTGTTGGGCTGGGTGAAGTCATCGCGGATGCGCCCCACGAGGGTTGCGTCCTTGTAGTCCTCGCGGAGTATGTCCGCCTGTGACGGGTAGATGCGCTCGTCCACGTACGAGTGGCCGGCCCAGGGCGCCTTTGTCGTATCCACCTTGTCGCGCACCGTACCATAGTTGGGGTCCGTGGAGGGGCCGTCGATGACGACAACACCGGGAGACTCGTCAGGATCGCTGAGAAGCCGGGTAGCAGCCTCCGCGTCCATGGGGCCGTTGAACTCGACGTTGATGGCCTCGGCGTGCCCGATCTCAACCGGGACCCTGACTGCCGTTGCGGTGACGGCAATCGTGGCGTCCCCGAAGATCTTCTGGGTCTCGTAGGTCATCTTCAGCTCTTCTTTGGTGTAGAAGTTGTCCATGAAGGCGTCGATGTGCGGGATGCAGTCGAGGGCGAGGGGCCGGCAGAACACACACGGGTCCCACTCGCTGACACACCCGCATGCGAGCTGCTTGACCTGCGAGTTGAGTTCCTCCTGCCCCCGCGCGCCCCAGCCTGAAGCTGCCTGGTAGGTAGAGACCACGACGCGCTTGATGCCGGCGGCCCGGTGCAGCGGCGCCAGCGCCACGCACATCTGGATT
>DPJP01000436.1:3590-4033 GCA_003542955.1 Armatimonadota bacterium | reverse complement strand
ACGATCAAAGCCCCGACCCCTTCACGTCTCGTCGCGTGAACAGGGAGGAAGGCCACCCCCGCGTGACAGCGGTGTGATCCCTCGCCGGCGGCGATGATGCGAGATCTGCTACAGCCTGTCCCAGTCCGCCTGGGGTGGGTACATCGCGTAGCCGGCCTTGAGGTAGTCTGCATTCTGCCATTTGCTGTGGCCGTCCACATAGACCATGTTGCCGCCCCCGTTGTGGCATGCCCATGTGCGGTAGTAGTTGTTCTCCCACAGGATGGTCAGCCGCGGCTGGCAATCCGCCCACATGCCCGTCGCCGTCGGCTCGGTAACCGATGCCAGCTTGATGGGGTAGCCATAGCCGTAATGACCGAGATTCTTGTTGTTCCAGCCGTAGGAACCCTCCGGGCCGGTAACTGCGGCGACGGCGGTCGGGTTGTCCCAGTAGTAGTAGTAGT
>DPJP01000436.1:1631-3501 GCA_003542955.1 Armatimonadota bacterium | reverse complement strand
CGTGCCTTCTCCCGGGCGCGGGCGAAGACGGGAAACAGGATCGCGGCGAGTATCGCGATGATGGCAATGACGACCAGCAGTTCAATGAGCGTGAACCCTCTCTTCACTTGGATCACCCCTTCAGCGTGTTTGGTGCTCCGGCAATGTGTTCGCTCCACGGGGAGCGCACATGTAGTGCTGCACGACAGGTTGCGGGCCCCGCCAAGGCTTCGTCGGCTCTCTCGGGTCAGGGCATGCCGCACGCGCGCCCGAATGCCGGGGAGTCCTGGACAAACGGCTTCCGGCTCCCGAATCCGTTCTAACGCTCTGTGAGCAGCAGTACTCCATGGTAGTTGTCCGACGGGACAACCAATACCTTCCTGTGGTTCTCCCCCCAGATCTCTGCAAGGGTGAAGATCCGCTGCCGGTGTGCGGCGAGATGCCCACGGAAGGCTTCTGCCCTCGCATACCCGGGCGCAACTCCGGACACCTGCGTCAGCACGACGCCCTGTGGGGAACTCACGACGTTCGCGCATGTCCTGGCTGTCGACCACGAGCAGATGATAGCCGGCCGCTCTGACGGTATCGTGGACGGTGCGCACAGGCTCGCCAATGCCGCTGTCGTAGATCGGGTGGCAGCAGGAGGCGGCCGTGTTGGAGTAGCCGGTGGCCAGCGACCGGGCCACAGCCGAGGGCGGGTAGTGCAGCTCGGCAACGGCTTCGGATATGAGCCGGTTGTCTTTGCCGCTGAGCACACGAGAGGCAGTTGAAGGGCAGGCGCCGGCGGTGGCTGCCACGCCCGACAGAGCACTCATCCCCCCTCCGCCGCGCAGACAATTCCCGGCCGACCAGTCGGCCGCCTATGCTGTGCACAACGGTGCACCCCTCAAGCACAAGTGCGAACTGATGAATGGCTCCTATGGCGAGGCCAGACCCGTTCGGGCGTGAGCCGTGCCGATGCGGGCGTACACCGACTATCAACAGACGGCAGGCTGCCAACAGAAGGCAGAACGCCGCCCTGGTTCAGGGCGGCGTTCCGTGTGGGGGTACACTGTGTCAGAGATCAGAGCGTGTCCCACGGTGCTTTGGCGAGGGTGTAGTTCATGCCGGCGAAGAGGTAGTTGCGGCCCTGCCACTTCGCGTGGCCGTCAACATAGACCATGTTGCCGCCGTCGTTGTGCGGGCACGAGGTGCGGTAGATGCTGTTGTCCTGCAGGTGGGTGAGCGACGGCTGGCAATCGGCCCACATGCCGACCTCGGCAGGGACGGTCACGGTGGCCAGCTTGCGGACGCCAACGCTGTAGGCGATGCCGATGCTGCCGAGGTTGGTGTTCCAACCGTAGGAGCCCTCGATGCCGGTCATGGCGCCGGTGCCGGTCGGATTGTCCCAGTAGTAGTAGTAGTTGGCCGACTGGGAGGGGCATATCCACATCTGCAGGTTCTTGATGTACGGGTCCATCTGTGTCTGCACGGTGATGACGCGGCCACTGCGCTGGTGGGCCGGCAGCCTCTCGTCATAGTCCTGCACATAGGCCAGTGTCGCGAGACCGATCTGCTTGAGGTTGGAAAGACAGCTGCTCTGCCGTGCCTTCTCCCGGGCGCGGGCGAAGACCGGGAACAGGATCGCCGCGAGAATCGCGATGATCGCGATGACGACCAGTAACTCGATCAGCGTAAACCCTTTCTTCACATTAATCATCCTTTCGGTGTTTTGGCTCCTCTGGGAGCGCTTGTGCTTTGCCGTACGACGAGTTGCAGGTCCAGGCGAAGACTCGTCAGTTCATCCGCGCCGGGAGCATCCGCAAGCGCGGCCAGTATGTCAGGGAGTACGAGAGACACCGCATCCAACTCGGGAGTGCGCACAGTCGTCAGCGGCGGGCGGCTGTGGGCG
>DPJP01000436.1:664-1555 GCA_003542955.1 Armatimonadota bacterium | reverse complement strand
GGGCGAAGTCGTTGTGGCGGGCGACCAGAGCGGTCGGCCGCTCGCGGAGACCCAGTACCTCGGATACCATGGCTACGCCCGCCCCGATGCGGTCGGTCTCGTCGGCACACCAGATGACGTCTCCGCGCAGCCCGAGTTCACTGCGAGCGTGCTCGAAGCCGAGCAGCTTGGAGGCATTCCCCGGATGGCAGCCACCCAGATAGGCCACGTGCGAGTGTCCGAGTCCCCGCAGGTGCTCGAGCAGCAGGTGCATGCCCTGGCAGTCGTCCCAGAAGGCCGAGTGGACCCTCACGGGCACCTCCCCGTTGATCTCGCCGACGGCGATGACGGCCTGATGGGGGGCGGCGAAGTGCTCGGTGAGCGCGTCTGCTTCGTGGATGGGGTAGTGCGTCCAGACTATCGCGTCGACCCGCCGCTCGACAAGGAGCTGCCTGAGTTCGTCGATGTCGTCGCTGTCGACGAGCAGCATGTGGTAGCCGGCTGCTTTGGTGGCATCGTGGACGGCCCGCACCAACTCGGCCATGGCGGAGTCGTACGTCGGGGTGCAGCAGAAGGCCACGGTGTTGGAGTAGCCGGTCACGAGTGAACGCGCGGCTGCCGAGGGCCGGTAGCCAAGCTCCTCAGCAGCCTGCCGCACGCGCTCGGCCGTGGCCTCGGAGATGAACCCGGTGCCCTTGCCATTGAGTACGCGGGAGGCGGTTGAGGGCGAGACCCCTGCTGTAGCCGCCACATCGGAGAGTGTACTCATATCCACCCCATTGTGCGCAGGATATCTGATGCATCCGCCCCCACGATCGCGCATCCTGCATCACTGCCAGACAGCCCGCCCCACGCCACTCGGAGGTCCGGGTACGATGGGTCCCTGGTACATCGTGACGGAGCGCTCCCGCT
>DPJP01000436.1:0-610 GCA_003542955.1 Armatimonadota bacterium | reverse complement strand
CCCCGCCTCTGGGCTCTGCGGGAGCGCTCTTCGCGTCAGGTCGTTGCAGCGTCCGGGACTGCTACTGGATGGGCGCCGCCGGCTGCGTCGTCCAGCCGGGCCAGCTGCGATCTGTGAGCGTGCTCGTGGTGACCCACTTGGCGTGTCCGTCGCAGAAACCGACATTGTTGCCGCCGTTGTGCCGGCCGGGAACCNNTCGAGTTCGTGGACGTCTCACTCGCACCGAGGGGATAGGTGTAGGTCTTCAGGCTGTAGAGGTACCAGGTCCCCAGGCCGTCATTCCTCTGAGAATCACACATCAGCAAGCTCTCGGACGGAGCGGTGAGCGCGGTGAGCTTGACACCCCGCGGCCCGGAACCGGAGTCGAAGAACATGTTGTTGTACGGGACCCCGTAGCTGTAGCCGGTGGCAATGTGGCTCGGACACGAGAATATCTGGGTGTTCTTGCAGTAGGGCGTAATGGCGACGTGCCAGGTGCCGACGTTAGGAGTGACCCCGCCGGGGAATCGCTCGTCATAGTCCTGCACATACTGCAGGAAGGCCAGACAGATCTGCTTGACATTCGACAGACAGGCAGTCTGCCTCGCTTTCTCGCGAGCCCTGGCGAAGA
>DPJP01000346.1 GCA_003542955.1 Armatimonadota bacterium | reverse complement strand
GGGCCGGTCTTCCCGCGGCTGCGGGACCAGCCCCTCCAAGGCTCCGAAAGCGCCAAAGTTAGCGCGTATGCCCCCCTGGAGAGTCTCCGTCGGTAGCCGGGGCCCTTCTCACCGTCTCGCACTCCCGGCAGGAGTCGGGCACGCAAGCGGCGAATGGTACTACTGTCCCGACGCCGCGGGTATCCCCCTGGCCCTTGCGAGGGAATCTGCCGGTTCCGGGGTCTGCTGCAGTATTGCCGCGATTGTGCTACTATGAGCGCGCGTATTGTGGTACAATGCGAGTGAGAGAAGTGCATTGACGCACTCTGCCCGCGAAGCGTGGAGAGCACCCCACTGAGGTTCCCCGGGGTGCCATGCGGAGAGGGTTCGTGATCGACGCGACGGCAGAAGGCGCAGAGACGTACTCGATCTGAACGGTATGACGATCTGACCTCGGAAAGGACACGATCAGTCATGGTAGGGTTCAGGCGCGTTCTGTCGTTTGTCGCGATCATATCTGTCCTCGCCTTCGTCGCAGCAGTCCTCCCCACCTCGGCACAGACGGTTGTGCCCGCCGGCGACTGCCGCATTGTCGCCGTCCGCTGCCTGCAACAGCAGGCGGCGCTGCACCCGGATTGGCTGTGGGCCGGCGCGCAGCTCGGGCCGGAGCAGACCTTCCTCGACCTGTCGGGAACGCCCGCCGTTCGCGTGTTCCCGGTCGCCACTACCGGTCACGATGCCGGCTACATCACCATCAGCGCGTGGCGGGAGCGCGGCCCCTTCATCGAGTGCGGCAACGGCCTGTCTCCGCTGGCGGCATTGCCCGCCACGGCCGGCGCCTCGGCACGGCTCATCTACACCTGGGGCGAGGAGTACTACTCCCAGGCCCCGGACGGGACTCTCAGGGGGCTGCTGTCCGGCGTCACCTCGTCGGCGAGGGATGTCGCGTGGGCTACGTCCATCAGCTCATGGTCGGCCAAGGACGCCGCCGCGCGGTGGGATCGCGCGCTGGCACCGGCAGACCCGTTGGCGCTGGTTGGTCCGCAGGGCGTCGACAGCGCAGCCATAGCGGGCGTGCCGGTCTACGGCTGGTACCGCGGCTGCGTGCCGAGCACGCTGAGCATGATCCTGAGCTACTGGGGCACGCAGGGCTACGCGTCGATCGCGTACCAGGGCCTCAGCTATGCCTATGACACGGTTGACGACACCGACCACGACTGGTACCCGCCCTACATCTACTCAGCACCCGGCCGCTACACCACCGCACGTATGCTCACCGACCTGCTGGCCAACGCCGGGGGGCTTGTCTACGAGACGAGCAATGCCGACCTCTACGGGCTGAACGAGCGCGACGCCGCGCGCATCGCGAACCTGGTAGCGAACAAGCACGGCTACTGCTTCGACGTCGCGGTGACCAACAGGCCGAGCTTCACGCGGGTGTCGAGCGAGATTGCCGCGGGGCGGCCACTGGCGATCTCGCGCTGGCCACTCAACTCCGGCGACAGGGGCGGGCACATGACGGTTGCCGTCGATGCCGCCCAGACGGCGCTTGGCAACCAGATCAGCGAGATCGACCCGACCGCCGGGACGGGGACTGCGCGTACATGGTCGTGGGATGAGTACGAGGTCCGCAACATCGTCACGGTCAAGCCGGGGCCGGCCTACTCGATCTCAATCCAGAGCCCGACGGCGACGGACCCGGCGCTGGTGGACCTGGCGAGCGCGGGGAGCGCAAAGATCACCGCCTGCGTGAGGCCGCACCGCGCGGGCCGGTTCATCAACGGACTGGGCAACCGCCTCGAGCACCCGGAGCAGCCGGAGCCCGACCTCGCGCACGCATTCGACTTCACCGCCACCATCGGCGGGCTCGAGGCGCTGGTCGTGGGCGTTCGCGAGAAGGGTGGAGCCCAGGTCGCGTCTGACCACTACGAGCTGGATATCGTGCCGCCGACGGGCCTCGGCGCGGGCCGGCACAGCCTCACGGTGCGCGTCGGCGCCGCCGCCGGCACCGTGTCGGGCGCCGTCGAGTACGGCACGGGCCGCAGCGCCGATATCGTGCTTGTTATCGACCGCTCCGGCAGCATGACCGGCACCCCGATAGCCGATGCGCTTGCCGCGGCACGCACCTTCGTCGGCTTCATGCGGCAGGGCGACGCCATCGGCATCGTCAGCTACGAATCGACCGCGCGGGTCGACTTCCCCCTCACCGTGATCGCGGACGCCGGCGTGAAGTCTGACGCCATCGCGGCGATCAACGCAATCAGCGCCTACGGCAACACCTCGGTCGGCGCGGGGCTGCAAATGGGCCAGGAGCAGCTCACGACCCGGGGGCGGGCATCGTCGGCGCACGTGATGGTCCTGATGAGCGATGGGTATGAGAACACGGCTCCCTACGTCAGCAGCGTCATCCCCACCGTGCCGGCCAAGACCGATATCCACGCCGTCGCGCTTGGGTCCAGTGTGGATGAGGCGCTCCTGAGCCACGATATCGCCGCGGCGACGGGCGGGCGTTACTACCGCGCCCCGACCTCCGCGGAGCTCCAGGAGCTCTATGCGCTCATCTGCGGGACGGTCTCCGGCGTGTCGGTGATCCTCTCCGAGAGCGGCACCATCAGGCCGGGACAGACCATCACCCATGACTTCTCGGTGGATGGGAGCACCTCCGGTCTGGTGGTCGGCCTGAGCTGGCCCAACAGCGAGGTGGCTCTGCGTCTCAGGCGCCCCAACGGCACCTGGATCGACGTGGGCACCACGGACCCCACCGTCGAGTTCGTCGTCAGGGAGACGGGCATATCGGTTGACATCGAGAACCCCGCGCCGGGCAGTTGGCGGGCCGAGATCACAGCCGTCAACGTCCCGAGCGGCGGCGTGGCGTACTCGATTGTGGGCATGGCTGATTCACTGGTCACGCTGAAGGCCCGCGCGGGCAAGGAGCGCTACGCGCCCGGCGAGGCGATCGTCATCCAGGCCGCGATCTCGAGCGGGACCAGCTCGATACGCAATGCCGTGGTCAGCGTCGCCATCTACCCGCCCGGCACATCGGTGTACGCCGCCGGAGATCGGGCGAAGTGGGTCGAGGTCAACGGCGACACGGCTCCGCCGCCGCAGGCGACGCTCGAGGCGGCCTCGGTCGAGTACATGTCGCTGTATGACGACGGCGCGCACGGCGACGGCAGCCGCAATGACGGTATCTATGCGAACTGCTACAGCACTTCGTCCACTCCCGGCAGTTATCGCTTCGACATAACCGCCTCCGGCTCGGATTCGGGCGGCTACCAGTTTGCCAGGCGCGACAGCGTATCTGTCTTTGTCGAGGGCGAGGCGATAGCGTCCTTCACGATCAACCCGGAGGACCTCGATGTCGGCACGCTGCCGGAGCTGGGGTCGGCGACTGCCGGCCTGCGCCTCATCTCGGCCAACGACGCGGATATGACCGTGCGCCTGGTGCCCGGCGCCCTGACCTCCGCGACCGGGAAGGTCCTGCCCGCCTCCGGCGTGAGCATCACCGACCCCGGCGCCGGGCCGCCGATGGCGGCAGCACCCGTCGGTACGAGCGCGGCGAATCTGCTCTATACGCTCCCGGCCGGCGGGGAGTTGCCGCTGACGCTCTGCCTGCGGGTGCCGCTGTGGACTGATGCGGGCCTCTACACCGGAGCCATCGGCTTCGCCGGCCCGGACGGGGTGACATACGTTGACGTGTCGGTGAATGTCACGCTCCTGGTCGTCGATATCCCCGATGCGCGGCTGAAGGCCGATGTGCGCGAGTGCATCAACAAGCCCAGCCAGGATATCCTCGCACGCGACCTCGCCGGCCTGCAGGTGCTCTACGTCGGCGACGGTATCGGGGACCTGACCGGCCTCGAGTTCTGCGGCAGCCTCGAGCAGTTTGAGACCCATGACAGCCCCATCACCAGCCTCGACCCCATCGGGGGCCTGACAACGCTGCGCAGGCTGCGGGTGACCGATGGGCGTCTCGCCGACATCGGCCTGCTCGCGGGGCTGGGGAACCTCGAGGTGCTCTGCCTGCACGGCAACCGCATCGCCGACATCAGCCCGCTGCAGGCCCTGGCCGGGCTGACAGAGCTCGATCTCGGGGCGAACAATATCGACGGCGCCACCGCGCTCGCCGGCCTGACAAACCTCCGGCAGCTCACCCTCGACGGCAATCAGATCAGAGACATCACCCCGCTGGCGGGCCTGACGGGCCTGCGCGCCCTGTCACTGGCCTCGAATGCGCTCCGCGACATCTCGGTGCTCGGCCAGATCGCCTTCTCCAACCTCGGGACGCTCGACCTGACGGGCAACCTCATCAGTGACATCGGGCCGCTCCTGCGGATCGCGTGCCTGGGCAACGGCGATGTCGTCCACCTGACGCAGAACTGGCTGGACCTGTCCGCGGGAACCCAGGCATCGGCCGATCTTGCGGCGCTCCGTGCGCGCGGGGTAACCGTGTACGTGGACCCGCAACAGCCGCATACGGTCGCCATCACCACCGGGCCCGTGGGCACCCCTAACCCCGTCGAGTCGGGCGCCGAGGTCGTCTGCGCGTCAACCGCCGAGGACAACCGCGAGGGCTCGACATTCACCTACAGGTGGACGGCCGTGGATGGCGACGGCAAGCCGGCCGGCCGCTTTGATGATGCCACGGCACAGAACCCGACCTGGACCGCGCCGGTCAACCGCCACGATGACCCGGTGGCCTACGAGCTGACGGTGACGGCGACGTGTGTCGAGGCCCCTGATGTCTCGGGCGCATCCTCGTATACCCAGCTCGTCCAGCCCTGCGCGCACACGCTCGAGATCACCAACGGGCCGTCGATACCGGCAACCGAGGTCGTCTCGGGCACGCAGGTTGAATGCTCCGTCAGCACGCGGGACAGCCGCATCGGCCACTCGATGACCTATGCGTGGTCGGCCGAGGACGGCGAAGGGAACCCGGCCGGCGCCTTCAGCGATCCCGGCGCCGCGCGGCCCATCTGGACCGCCCCTGAAGTGGCATCGACCGAGCCGATCGAGTACCGGCTGACCGTCGGCATCGGCTGCGGGGCCGACGCGGGCCTCGCGGACGAGAGTTCATGCACGGTGCGCGTGCGCGGTGGGCGCTGGCACCGCTTCGCCGCCGGCAGGCGCATGTTCGGCGTACCCGTGCTACAGGATGGCGCCGCCGGGATACTCCACACACAGGCCGCCCCGGATGCTCTCTGGTGGAACCCCGCGACAAGCCGCTACGTGCCGCTGGGCGTCAACGAGCCCTACACCGCCGGCCGCGCCTACTGGAGCAACTTCACAACCCAGACCGACTTCATGGCGCCGGGCACCCCGGTCACAGGCAATCTCAACTACCCGGTCTCCAACGGCTGGAACATGATCTGCAGCCCATACGACTCCGTGAGCGGGATGGCCGCGATACTCAACGCAACATCGCTTGCCTGCCCCATCGCGTGGACCGACCAGGGCAACGGCTACGAGCTGGTCGCGCTGCTGGATGACAGCCTCAACCTCGTGCACACCGACATCCAGCCGTGGTGGGGCTACTGGGTGCTCTCCGAGGGCAACGGCATCATCCCGTGGGCCGCGCCGGGCGGTGCCGCGGCTGATGATGTGCAACTGCTGCGGCTCGGGCAGGTCGACGGCGATGCTGGTGGGTGGCAGATGCGCGTCTGCGCCGAGGCGGGTGGCCGCGTCGACATGGTCAACTACATCGGCATGGCCGGCGCCGACGGGGTGAAGGCGCTCAGCATCCCCAATCCGCCGGCCCGCGACGGATCGGTTGATATCTTCTTCCCCTCCGATGCCGGCCCGATGGCCACCGACATCCGCCTGCTGC
>DPJP01000494.1 GCA_003542955.1 Armatimonadota bacterium | reverse complement strand
GGCTTCACCCTGATTGAGTTGCTTGTGGTGATCGCAATCATCGCAATCCTGGCGGCGATACTGTTCCCGGTGTTTGCCCGCGCCAGGGAGAAGGGACGTCAGACGGCGTGCCTTGCCAACCTCAAGCAGATCGGCGCGGCAATGCACGAGTACATGAGTGACTATGACGGCGTCTTCTGCCCCGTTTCCTACCATTGTGGGCCAACTTGGACAAGCACGCCCACCTATTGGTGGGTGGACGTGCTGCAGCCCTACGTCAACAACTGGCAGGTATTCGTCTGCCCCTCATTCCACTACACGAACTCGCTGCACCGTGCGACATGGCAGAACCCCTACGAATTCAAGCACAGCTATGCCTACAACGGAGAGGGACTTGACGTGCAACTCAATACAGGCCAGGTTGCGGACGTGGCACGTCCCGAGTTGCTCGGCCTGGCGATCGAGGGTATCGTCGCTGGCTCATTCTGCTGCCATGAGACCGAGGTGCTGGAGCCAGCCGACACACTGATGGTGTGTGAAGGGCGCGCCCCACATGTTCGTGGGCTTGCGCTCAACTACCCGAGCTTCGTCGGGGGTACGTACAAAGAGTGGAACCCCTCGCTGAACCCGCTCCCCAATTGCGAGGGGTGTCTCCGTCACCCTCACAATGGCGGGATCAACTGCCTGTTCGTTGATGGCCACGTCAGATGGTTGCGGCGACTCGAGCCATCGATGGTCACTCGCGCCGAGGACTGAGAGATAGGATCGCAGCAGGAATGAGAGGAGGACTCCTGAATGGTCCGTAGCAGCAGAGGCTTCACGCTGATTGAGTTGCTTGTGGTGATCGCAATCATCGCAATCCTGGCGGCGATCCTGTTCCCGGTGTTTGCCCGCGCGAGGGAGAAGGCTCGCCAGACTGCGTGCCTTGCCAACCTCAAGCAGATCGGCGCGGCGAACCAGATGTACGCCCAGGACAACGATGGGTTCTACATGCCGTGTTACTACTACGCATCGGGGAGTTGGGTCACAACACCGCTCTGGACGTGGATGGACATCTGCCAACCATACGTGAAGAACTGGCAGGTGTTCATCTGTCCGAGTCACAAGTACAGCACCCCTCAGCACTTCGCCACCTACAGAGCGCCGGGGATGGTGCCGGAGAGCGCCCATTGGAGCTATGGCTACAACGCCGAAGGTATGGAGGTCCAACTCAACTCCGGGAACTACGCGGATGTCGCCCGACCGTCGTTGCTGGGCCTGGGCATCGAGGGCATTCGGGCCGGTTGGTTCTGCTGCAACGAGACCGAGGTGCCGCAGCCGGCCGAGACGCTGATGATGGCGGAGGCCTCCCTGTGGTTTCTCTCAGCCATGGCGCCCCAGTGGCCGGCGACGACTATTGGCTCGAGCAGAGACCTGATCCCGACCGTAACGGAGGCGCAGTCAAACACCAAGCATCCGCACAATGACGGCATGAACATCCTGTTTGTCGATGGGCATGTGAAGTGGCACAATCGCCTGAATGCCCGGATGATGACGCGGGCCGAGGACTGATTGTTCGCGCCGACCTCAGGCGAAGCGACGGAGCCGACCGGCCACCGTTGCCAAACGGTCTCACCGTGCCGGCGAGACCCATCCTACCGGTACTGGACCGCCTCCCTGATCGCCGGGAGGCGGTCAGCCATTGCAGCCTCCATATCCTGACGGCGGACGAGGGTGGCGGCATCCGGCGCCCCGGTGTAGGGCTCCAGCACGAAGCATGAGTAGCGCATGGCGCCGGCATGCAACAGGATTCCGCGGGATAGCTCGTTGGCGGAGACGGCCGGGGAGCCTTCATCACCCACGTAGATGCGTCCGGTGGCAGGCTCGCGCAGCAGGTAACGCGCCTCCGGCCGCAGGTCCTGCAGCCTCAGCCGGAAGAAGCACTCGCCCCGCTCCCAGAAGTTGCCCACGGCGATGAAGCGCGCCCGGCCCTGTCGGAACTCCCAGGAGAGCAGCAGCGGCAGCTTCTCCCAGCGGGCCGGGTCGGAGAGGTTGCGGCAAGTGGCCAGGAAGCGCGGGTCGGGGTCAGGCAACGGCGTCTCGGGGGCTACCTCATGCTCCCGGATGGGCGTGCCGCCCACGACGTAGGGCTCGCAGAGCGCGAGCTGCCGGTTGACCTCCGCCAGTGCGCTCCAGTAGCGCGCATCATACCCGCCGGGGAACAGGTAGACGAATGCTCCGTAATAGCCGTCGAGGAAGTAGGTGAGCGTCTCGAAGGCGATCGCTTCGGGCTCCGTCGCGCCCTCGTAGGTGCCATAGGGGAAGGCGATCAGTCGGGGCCGCTTTGGGGCGGGCAGGCTCGCGGCGAGGAACTCCTGCACCTCGGAGGCGGTGACATGGATGTTGAGGTGCTGTCCGCGGATGTAATCATACGGCCCCCGGCCGAAGACATACCAGTTGTATGGCGCCCATGCGTTGATGATCGGCAGCCTGTCCATGTATTCGACGGCCGCGTACTCGGCATTGCCGGCGTGCCTGTCCCAGTGCGTGGTAAGCAGGCTGTAGTGGATCTCAGGGATGAAGTGGGCATCAGGACCCGCCTCAGCGCCGAGTGCACGGACGGTTTCCTCGAGCGTCACCATCAGCTTCCCGTGCTGCCAGGCGCGGAATCTCAGCCATAGCTCGCCATACTCCGCGATGACCTCGCCGGGCCAGACGCGGCCCACCTCGGCGGCGGGGAGCCTGCTGTAGGCGGCGAACTCGGCCCTGCAGCGGTCGCAGAAGCAGCCCTTCCCGTTGTACATGAACGGCTCCCAGTTGCACATGAGCTGCTCGGCGCTACGGTCCGTGACGAGTACCTGGCGCAGGATGCCGTTGTGGATCTTCTCGGTGAAGTACGGCCCCCGCATGTAGACCTCCGTCGGGCAGGTGGCCTCCCACTGGGGTGTGCCGTCGACAAGGCGGAAGACGGCATCCTCAGGCTTCTCGCCGGGCGTCGAGCTACCCATTCGATAGCCGTTGGCGATCGGCTGCGCGTAGCGCTCGAGGCCAAGTCGGCCGAACTCGGCTCCGAGCGGGGAGGCCGGGACATGGACCGAGTTGAGCCCCACCTGCCCGTACAGCCGCGCGAATGCCTCGACGGCGGCGGGCTGCCTGAAACCGTGGACGAGGAACAGGTGTACTCCGCTACGGAACTGCCGTGGGCCGTCGACCCGCGCAATCGGCGGGACTACCTTGATGTCGAAGTCGAGCGGGGTACTCCTGTACTCACCGTCCTCGAGCCAGTAGCAGCCGCGTTGCAGTGCTTCGCTCGGGGGCTGCGAGGTACGCACGAGCAGTGTGAGGCCCTCCCACATATTGTGCGGATAGGCGAAGTTGCCATCACGGATGCGGCCTTTCCATGCCTCGATGTCGAATACGTGCTGAGTGACCCGGGCGCCGTCGAACGTGGCGGGCTGCGTGTGGATGAGGGCCGCAGTGGGGGCGGTGTCGAGGACCTCGACCCACGGCGGGAGCTGCACGACGAGCCGTGGCTGTGCAATGGCCACGCCGGACGGATTCCGGAAGCCGAAGGTGAGCACGCCGGCGTCGCCGCTGGACAGGCAGCAGAGATTGTCCAGGTAGGCGGCAGGCATGAGGCGCACGGTTGGCCCGACATCCTGCACCAGCGTGCGGTGAAGGCTCGCATCGTCGAAGAGAACCTCCCCCACGCCGGTCAGCGCGAGCCGCACGTCAACGCAGCGTGTAGCCCGGGGGGCAGCGAACTCCAGTTCGCCCGGCCGCCAGGCATCAGAGGGCTGGAAGATGACCTGGGCGTAGACGCGGGGCTGGGCGCCCTTCGCGGGGTCTTCGTTGTCGTAGAAGGTGATGCGGGCGTAGGCGCGGCTGTTGGATATGTCAGGCGCCGATCGGCCTCGCTGCTGCCATCTGAGCACGTAGGCCGTGTCCGCCTCGAGTGGCGGCAACGGAAGGGTCTGGTGGTAGTATGCGCACAGCTCGTGCCCGGGCGGGTCGGCGGCGTCATACGCCGCGGCGGGGATCGCCAGCTCCATCGCGCGGGCGCCGGCGAAGGGGCGATCCGTGGCGGCGGCATGGCGCATCAGCCGCTTGAGGCGCTCCTGCATCCGGGCCTGTGCGCTGGCATCGGGTGACGGGAGCCAGACGTAGGAGGCGGGCTGCCAGGCGGCAAGGGCTCCTTCGTCGGTAAGCGCCTCCATGTCGCCATCAGGCAGCAGGCTCTCACCTGTCACCTGCGTGGCAGGGGACTTCGAGATGTCTATCGAGAAACCGCCGGAGTCGAGCACCAGTGGCGCCGCGAGGGCGAAATCGAGGCAGCCACCGGCGACGATGATGGTCAGTACGACAGGCATGGCGACTGCACGGCCGGCGGCTGCGCGCGAGATCGGTCTCATGCGTGGTCGTCTCCTCCCAGGCCAACGGCTGCAGGAATGCCAACACTGGCTTCGCCACTGACACAAGGGCTCCTGCCGGGGTTGACCTGGACGCGAGACCAGTGCAGAACAACGGCAACGGCGAACAGCAACGGCAGACACCGGCGGGGCG
>DPJP01000495.1:2048-2886 GCA_003542955.1 Armatimonadota bacterium | reverse complement strand
ACTGATGTACGCGCAGGACTACGATGAGCGCCTGCTCGCCTATTCCATCGGTGGGCAGTCCTGGCCCATCCTTCTCCAGCCATACGTGAAGAACTTCCGGATCTTCCGCTGTCCTTCCAGCAACTTCGGGCGCTGCACGAGCGACACGTGCAGCCAGACGATCATGTACAACCAACTGCAGGCGCAGGGCGTCTTGCCGAGCTACGCAACCAACCGCTACACGGCGCCGGGCGGCGGCACCGGCGGCTGGGGCCTGGACTACCGGGAGCTGGCGCAGATTCCGTACCCCGCCGAGCGCATAATGGTCGGCGATGGTGTGTGCATCGCCTTCATCAGTCACGGGAACTGGACCGAGACCCCGTACCACGTGCGCATGGCGACCACCGCCTCGTACCGCAAGCACAACGAGGGCAACAACTTCGGGTTCTACGATGGTCACGCGAAGTGGCTGTCGAAGGTTACGGCGAACGACTTCAATACACCCGGATAGACGCCACGGCAGGTGCGACGCGGGAGACATCCCTCCCGCGCCGCATCTCCCAGCATCGGCCTGACCGGGCCCACCCGCCGCTTCACTCGGCGCTGCCGACCGCAGGCCAGGCAACGCGCGCGGGAAGCGGCACACCGATCACGTGATGCACCGCATCCGCGATGATTGAGCGGGTGCGTGTCATTGCGGTCTCGTGATTCCTGAGAGACCCCCTTGGGCATGGGGGATCGGGGTGGTGTCCCCCGGTTCAGAACTCCTGATGCCGGCGCCGGGAACGATATCCACTTCTTGCATCTCGGAAGCCCTTGCCGTGCGCCCGGGGTCAAGCATTCAGAATTCAGTCTTGCT
>DPJP01000495.1:0-2021 GCA_003542955.1 Armatimonadota bacterium | reverse complement strand
CCGCTCCCACAGGGGCTCATCGTCACGCGGACGGGCCATATCAGGCGTTCTGGGCCGCATCGCACGATGGTTGGGGTTGCGGGTCGGCCGTCAGCCCGGCAGGTGTCGGAACATGAAGAAGGCGGCGGCGACGAGGCACAGACTCGCCCAGAGGTAGTCCCAGGAGAGCTGCTGGCGCATGTAGGTGATGCAGAATACGGCGAAGATGCCCATCGTGACGACCTCCTGGATCACCTTGAGCTGCGGCAAGGAGAAGAAGCCGATGCCCATGCGGTTGGCGGGCACCTGGAGGCAGTACTCGAAGAAGGCGATGCACCAACTGACGATGATCGCGATCAGCAACGGCTTTGACCGCATGTCCTTGAGATGTCCGTACCAGGCGTAGGTCATGAAGACGTTGGACAGACAGAGCAGGATCACCGGAACGAAGCGCATCAGGTTCATGCCTCGACGGCCTCATGGGCCACATGGTAATCGCGACTGAGACACTATCAAGCACGTCCGTACAGCCATGGCCGCGGGTTCCTGCGGTCCATACTCAAACTACCCACCGACTCCCCGCCGTCGCGCGCCCGGTCGCCGAGGCTGTTCGGAGCCCCGATGGTGAGCACTCCGGCTCGACGCGGACCGCGGTGCTGCGGCTCAACGGCACGCGGCGCGGCGGTCGGAGCGTCCCTCCGACGTCCACGTGCCTCCCACGGCGGTCACACGCCGCGCGAGTGCTCGCCCCCGTCAGGGATCACGCCTGTCACTGCACCGGCGGCGGCGAACATGGAGCGTCTGTTCAGCCACACGATCACGCTCGCGACCACTACGAGTATATACGTGTCATAGGGCTGCGCATCCGGCCAGAGGGGATTGATGGCCTGGAAGTGGAACAACGCGGGCAGCAGGATGCTCCCCCTGGATCGGTTGAACATCGGCGTGACGATGACACTCAGCGCAACCGACCCCAGGAAGAATGGAGCGAATGGCCAGGCGCTCTGCGGCGTCGAACTCAGGCAGAACGCGGGCAGGTGCCATACTCCCCAGACGATGCCCACGATCAGACCGGCCCAGATCGGCGCGAAGCGGCGCTGCAGCAGCGGCAATGCAAGTCCTCGCCATCCGAACTCCTCGACAGGCCCCTTCACCAGCATCAGCGCCAGGGCGACCACAAGCGCGTGCCAGGAGTCCAGGGCAGCCGCCGGAGCAGAAAAATGCCCCTTGATCAGTGCGCCGAGGTAGAACACCGCGGGGAGGCCCACGGCGATGAAGACGTACCAGCCCGGCGAGCATCGCCACAGGCCGACACGAGAAAGAAAGCGCCCCACTCCACCGGCGCCGCCGCAACGCGCGACGATGATGAAGGCAGCGATGGCGGGCGCATAGACAGCCAGGTAGAAGAGCGGGTGGTCGCCCGTCAGTTGCCCGAACCACGCCGACATCCGCTCCGGGAGAGTGATGTAGAGGGCCAGGACTCCCCAGGCGATCGAGAAGGTGATCACCACATAGGGCAGCNNNNCGGACTCATCTGACCCTTGCTGCAACGGCCTCTCATTCCCCATGGTCAGACCTCTGATGGTTGATGCAGATCAGACCGCGACAGCAGACGGCCCTGCCTCGAGGCCGCGGCATCGTCGCGGGCCTCCCCGGCGTGGCCGAGCCGGGAGTCGCCGCTGAGACTGCCCGACTGCCGCCGGTCCCCGACGCATCCGCCTACCGAGGAGGGCTGCACGAACTGGCGTGCGACCGGCCGCCCAGCTACGAAGTCCAGACACGCGAAATCCGGCGGCAGCTGCCGCCGGACTGATATTGGCTCCCCGGGGCGGACTCGAACCACCAACCTAACGGTTAACAGCCGTTTGCTCTACCATTGAGCTACCGGGGAACGCTGGTTCTCGTGCAGCTTCGCACCTCGAGTGTGAGATGCTATTATCATGCCAAAAGTGGGGCCATCAATAGGAGATAGCCCCACTTTTGAATGTTAATCCCGGCGACGACCTACTCTCCCACGACGCTACCGTCGCAGTACCATCGGC
>DPJP01000059.1:8412-8887 GCA_003542955.1 Armatimonadota bacterium | reverse complement strand
CTCCCTGCCAATCTGGATACGCTGAGCACTGGCCTCACAATGGCCTCACCGGCGCCACCGTCGGATGCAAATCAATCCGTCGCGGGCCATCCAGAGTCCTCCTCCTATACCATTTTTTCGATGGTCTTTCCCAGGGCGCTCGTGTAATCCGGGTAATCCGGGGACACCATACTTGTCTCCTTTGAACGACGCATGCTCGGGACTTCTGACGCTGCTCCCGTGCAGTGGACTGAGCCGGCGTGGGAGCGGGGGGACGTCTGCAGGGCTTCCGGGGAGCTATACGTGCAGGTTCGACGGAACACGGAGTTCCGAGAGGGCAGCAGGCAGCTGAACATCAAGTATATGCCCCCGGCGCGACCGCCAGGGGGCGCGAGGCCGGCGTGGTTCCAGACCTGTCCGCTGCTGGGCGGAGGCCGACAACCCGCGATAGAGGCGTTCTCGGGGCAGGGGCCGCAGAGAAGCCGAGGGCCCGCCT
>DPJP01000059.1:0-8360 GCA_003542955.1 Armatimonadota bacterium | reverse complement strand
GAGCCGCTCTCGTGCTGCTGGCGGTAGCCGGGCTGGCGCTGGTCACCGCAGGCAGCGCGCTCGCAGACGACGTGGCCGCCTCAGAGCAAGTGGCACGGCCGAGGGGAGGCCGGGCGATGATGCGCATACTCGCTCCGCTTGTGGTGGCCATGTGTCGTTCGCGCGCGTGCCGAGCGTGAAGGAGGAGTACAG
This sequence comes from Armatimonadota bacterium, assembly GCA_003542955.1. Lineage (GTDB taxonomy): Bacteria > Armatimonadota > Zipacnadia > Zipacnadales > UBA11051 > UBA11051. Next base: position 8,168 of record DPJP01000059.1, on the reverse strand, counting down.
ATGACCGGCGAGATCCACGTCTGGATGCCGATGATCGGCTTCGACCGCGAGCAGGAGGACCAGGGCGTTGGGGAACTGCTCGAGCGCATGTCCTTCGTACCGAACGCTGTGTCGGCGTTTCTCTTCCATCCCGACATCGTGAACCAGCATGCGGGGATGAGCGAGGAGCGCACACTGCCACCGGACAACTGCTCCTACTACGGCAGCCCGCGCAATGTTGAGCGCAGCCGGCAGGACTGGACGAACTGCGATCTGCGGGCCCTGGTGGGGCACCTGAATGCGGCCGGCGTAGAGCCGTACCTCGGCATCATGGGCGTCGAGCTTGGCAATCGCTGGCACAGTGAGTGGATCTCCGAGCATCCCGAAGTGAGATTCGCCGGGCGCGATTTCGAGTACGGTTACTGCGTCCTCAAGCGTCTGGCGGATGGGAGCTACTACGAAGACTTCTTCGTCGAGAAGCTCTGCGAAACGCTCACCGACTACGGCTTTGCCGGGCTTCAGGTGGCGGACAACTTCTGCCCTGCGCCGTCCACCATTCACCAGGGCGACTTCTCCACCGACATGTTCGCTCAGTTCGTCGACCACGGGGGCGTCGACGTTCCCGCGTGTCTGAGCGCCACGCTCGGCGATGACACTCGCTCGGCGCGGAACCGGCGTGGCGACTGGATCTGGCGCGCCTGCCGGGAGGAGTGGGTGGAGTTCAATGCCTGGCGCTGGGAGCAGTTCTGGCGGAAGGTCTGCGGCAGACTCCACGCGATCGGCAAGAAGACCATCGTGCTGGGCATGTACTGCACCGACCCGTTCGAGACGCTCTACTGCAAGGGGATCGACCTGAAACGACTGGCACAGGCCGGAGTGGACTACCTGATGCCCAACATCGTCCCGACGGGGCTACGCATGCAGCACCCCGAATGGCCCGACCGCTTTCACCGCTACATGACGCTCGCGCCGCTGACCTCCGCCTTTGTGCCGGAGTGCAGGCTGTTGAGCCTGTTGGGAGTGAAGGACGCCACCGAGGAGTGGGACGTGCTTCACCACGCCCCGTGCCTGCTCGAACGGGACATCTACACGCTGCTGCGTTTCATGACCGACACCGGTGAGGGCCACAAGCGCAGCCTGGACGGTCTGATGATCTGCCTCGGGGACGGGATCCGTGCAGATGAATGGGCCTGGCTGCGTGAACGCCTGGAGGTTGGGCTCGTGGAGGGCGTGAAGCAAGTGCTCGCCCCCACGCTGGTCTGGTCTGACGCCGCACTCTACAACACGCTGCCCGCCTACGTTCGGACAAGGCGATGGACGCTGCACAAGTTCTACTATGAGATGGCGGAGCGGGGAGCGTTATGCGGCTCAGTCATCAGGATCGAGAATCTGGGGGGCGCGGAGGGGAGCCTGTTCGTCCCGAACTTCGACCTGCTGCCGGAGGATGAGAAGCGGGCGGTGGCCGACTACCGAAACGGCGCGGTGGTGTGCACCGCGGCGGCGGAGAGCTTCACACCGGAGGACTACGCGGTCCGCCCCGACATCTACTTCGAAGACCGCTTCTCGGGCTTCCCGATGTGCGCATTCGCCTTCAACGCGAGACTGGATGATCCGGACGCCATCGCCGCCCCGGCCGAGACGGATGACGGCACACCCGATCTCGAGGGCGATCCGGCCGCTGCGGAGGAACACGCCTCCACGCTCGCGGAAACCCTCACGTTCCGCAAGGTGAACGCCGGTTTCGTTGACGCGTGCGCTCTGCTGCTGAAGGCAGTCGCGAACGATCTGTTCAGGTGCAATCTGCCGATCGTGCCGATGGTGATGGATGACGGGCGCTACAGGCTGTACATATCGAACCCGGAGATCAACAGCTACGGGTACGCGACCGTCACGGCGGCGGGCCCGGTCAGGGAGGTCGCCATCGTCAGCAAGTACCCGGTGCTGCCGGTCAAGTTCATGGACTCCCCGGAAGAAGCGGTCGGGTGGATGGACATGGACTCCGACGGCACGCAACGTTCGTTCCGAGCCAAGGTGCCCCCGGGAGGCGTGACGATATTGGATGTTGTTTTGTGAGGCGAACGGCAGCGGCGAAGGGTTAGGGGCGAATCAAAGGCAATACCTGCAACGAACGCCCGCAGGCTGCGAGAGCCTGGCCCACTCGCCGACTGCAACGACCGGGCCTGCCTCGCGACCCCGGTCCTCAACGGCTGGACCGGGATCGCTCGTGAGGCCCCTCCCCACAGCCCCACCCCATTGCGCCACACGCGGCAGGCGCACTCGCCTGCTCCTCTGTAGGGCCTCAGGATGTCTCCCGCAGTTGCTCAAACAGCGACCCCACGGCGCTGTAGAACACTTCCTCCCACTCCGGCGCCAGCAGGCATTCGTTCACTTCGTAGCCGCCCCGGGGATAGTACGAGGCGGGCGGGGCATAGTGCAAATACCCGTTGGTCAACGCGACGACACACGTATGCGCGAAGGGGGACATCTTCTTCACGTTCAGGCCCACTTCCGTGAGCATTTCCATCGGTCCGGCGATCAGCACGCAGTCGCCGATCCTCAGGGCCCTGATCTCCGCGGTGATCGTGGGGGCGCCGATGCCCGTAATGACCTCCTGGTGCTTCTTCAGCATGGAGATCTTCAGCTCGTTGCGGGTCATCTCTTCCATGATCTGGATGCGTTCGAGGTACTTCTGTATCTCCAGCCGGTTGCGCGCGTCCTCGTCCTCCAGCGCGGTGTCTCCGCACTCGGCGGCCTTCAGATACCGGTACGACAGGTGGGAGGGGTACTCCGGGCTTAAGGCGTAGCGGAGGTAGAGCGGCAGAAACTCCTTGAAGCTGAGCAGGTAGGCGTAGGCCGTGTTGAGCGAGGCCCTCAGCTCATCCTGTTGCTGATCCAGGCGCGCCAGGCAGTCGGGGATGTCCGCCCGCAAGGGGAACTCCACGCTGCGGGTGGCGATCTCAAGCGTGCCCGGCGCGGCGGCAATACCGCCATAGCCGGCCAGAACGCTCTGCCCCAGCTTGCTTCCGAACTCCTTGACGCGGTTGCGGTTGCTGTGGTCATTGACGGCCACTTCATTGACATCGCCGCCGGCGCCCTGCAGGAAGAAGGCCATCACCCCGTCGCCGATGGCATCCTCGAGGCACTGCCGGGCGACCCCGACGTGGTCGGCGGTGACATGGCCCTGGTTCCCCTGCGGCGAGCCCATCAACAGGTGCGATGCGAAGTTATAGACGACCGCGAGCGGGCGGCCGTCGGGCCGGTCAATCCTGAGAATCCCGATCTCCGGATCGACGGGCCGCAGGCCGGCGATGGCCTCCTCGCGCGGATAGGGCGGGAGGGTGTAGTCTGTTCCGTCCTTCAGCATGATGGTCCGGTTGAAGGTGAGCGTGTCCTCGTGGCCGGCCCCGACGCCGACTACGGCCGGAGTCATGTTGCCCAGTGCCTCCCCTACCGCCGCGGCAATGCGGTCAATCTGCGCGGCGTCGTCGCAGAGCATGCGCGGGGTCTGGTGGACGTGGGAGGCGGAGACGCTCACGCTCTCGCCGGAGATGTCGAAATCGGCGGCCAGCCGGGCCCGGAGCTTCGGCACGAAGTCGTCCGCGCTGTCGCTGAGGATGTCCTGGCTGATGCTCCGGGCGGCGATCGCCGTGACATCCATGGTGATCAACACCATCCGGGTCTCGCCGTCATCCAGCACCAGAACCCGGGCCGACAGAGGATCGTCGACGACGAGCCGGGTGCCGAGGTATTCGCGGGGAATGTGCTTCTTCGCTTTCTCCGGAAGCAGCTCGTCATAGGTCCCGCCGGGCTCGCAGGTGATGTCGACTTTGGCGACACCGGCCTTCAGGATAGTCTGGTCATTGCCGTGTTGAGTAGCCATTTCACATCTCGCCTTCTGGTGTGATGGGTTGGTGCCGCCGAGAAGCCGGGCGACTGCAGCCCCTGCGCAATTGCTGCTTCTCAAATCCACCTTGAGCCGTGAGTAGCTCCGCCGCTCGCCTGTCGGCTCCGGCCATGGAAGCAGGAGTACCGGGGCGATGTGCACTGCGGCACGGCCGCACGGTGCATGGCACGCAGGCTCGTGATCCGGTGGCCGAGACCTTCGACGACCGTGGCCGTCATTCCTCCAGCCGCCCCAGTGGAGATACCGCGGCGGGCAGTGAGTCAGGCGCACGGTATTCGGGGGACAGCATGCCTGTCTCGCGCAGGCGACATCCGTTGCCGTCCAGACCGTCCCGGACCTGCACCGCGCGCGTCACCATGCCCGCTGTTCCGCACCACGCCACACAACGTGGCAACCGCTTCAAGCCGACGCCCTTCCAGGAAGGGAAGCAGGAGCACGGCGAGGAAGGCACAGATCGGCGCCATCAAGGTGGGAGGCACCCTCCAGACGGTCGAAGGGCATCCTGGATAGCGCGCTTTCCACCGGCGTTGGGCGGGGCCCTGCTGCGGCCAACACCCAGATAGCCCGAGCGACTACCAGTTTCAATGAGAGCCTCGCTGGAGGACTACCAGCCCTACGTCCGACTGCTGAAGGAATACATGACGGAGGTCTGCCGGTGATTAACCTACGCTTGCTGTGGACCTGGGACCATTGCGTACAGTGGACGGCCGCACGCGCCGGGATGCATGACTGGGGCGCCTCGAATGAGTACCCCGCCAGCGCCGAGGACTTTCTGCGTGAGTACAGCCTGCTGGTGCGCTGGTGCGGCCGGAACGGGATCGACGGCGTGGTGATCTGGGGGCTGCTCCGCGACGGCCACGGCGGCGTGGAGACCGCCACGCGGCTGTGCGAGGTGGCCGAGGCCGCGGGCGTCAAGGTGCTGGCGGGGATCGGGCTGAACGCCTACGGTGGGGTCTATTACGAGGGCACGTCCGAGTGGTCGCTGAACAACCATCTAAAGAGGCACCCGGAGCTGTTCGCCTTCCGGGCCGATGGCGAGCGCCATATCCTTCTGCCCGACAACTTCATGCCGCAGCCGATGCTGCATGCCTGCCCGTCCCGGCCTGAGAACCTCGAGTACATGCGCGACGGGCTGCGCTGGCTGATGGAGACCGTGCCGGTGCATGGCGTGCAGGTCGAGGCGGGGGACACCTTGTGCTGCGAGTGCACGCTGTGTCGCGAGCGACGGCAGCACCCAGTCTCGGCGCTGTCGTGGGAGGACATGGCACTGACGTACGGGCCGGCCGCGGAGGCCGTGTGGTCGGTGCGGCCCGAGGCGACCGTGGTGCTGGAGACCTATTCGCACCCGGACCCCGCACCTGAGGGCGAAGCGCCGGGCTTCGGTGGCGGGGCTCCGTCGTGGGCCGCCGAGTGCCTGGCGCAGTTCCCGCGCGGAGCGCATGTGCAGTGGGTAGGCGACTATGTCACCGCGCCCCGTAACTCCGTGCCGTGGACGACGCGGGCGCCAGAGGGCTTTGCCGGGAACATCATGCGCTCTCACCACGCGACCTGGTGGAGAGGCCGCGGCGACGAGGTCGCGATCCACTGGCTGGCCGAGGTCGCGCAGAAGTCGATCGCACACGGCTTCGACGGGCTCTCGATCTTCGGCGACAAGTCGCCCTTCCGTACCGGGTGCGAGTTGAATTACCTCGCGCTGGCGGACTACGGGTCGGAGGCCAATCCCGAGGCCGACCTGGATTCGTTTCTGAAGCGCGTGGCCGCGCCGCTGCTGGGCGGGGACGAACTGGCGGCGGAGTTCCTGCGGCTGGCGCGGCTGATCGACGCACCTGATGAGCTGGACGGGGCGGTGACGGCGGCGCGGCGGCAAGCGGCGAAGCTGGAGGGGCGGCCCGCTGACCGGTGGACGTGGCTGGCGTGGTATCTGAGCCGCTGGGTGTATGACCGCGACCTGGCGTGAGCATCGCGAGGGACAAGTCTGTGACTTGTCCTCCCATGAGGAGCGGGTAGGCCGAAAACGCGGCCCTCGCGGATGGCGGGGTCATTTGGATTCCGTGGACACCATACCAATTGCCCGAGGACACCGCAGTCCGTGAGGCTCTGCCCCGGATGTGGTCCGCGCGGATGCGGGCGATGCTGCGACACGGTTCCGGACCTGCCCTGCGCAGCCCGTCTTGATTTCCAGATGTGCGCTCGGCATGGTATGCTGATGTCCCGCATTGCGCGCGTCATCGTGCCCGGTGTTCCGCACCACGTCACGCAACGTGGGAACCGTCCCGAGCGGCTCTTCTTCCAGGAAGGCCACTATCGCCCGTCTCCACCTGCAGCGTCGGCAACGGACGCCGAGCGCAACCGTGGCCGGAACCGGGCCCGGACATCCGGGAATCACGGCCATCCTGTGCAATAAGTATGGTGTCCCCGGAATTCCCGGAATTCAAGGGCAAAACATCCCAGTACGACATAAAGAGTGGTACCCCCGTTGGGGGCAGGTCATATAAGGAGGGTCTATTCGTGCGTCATCGCCGCCATGTAATGCTCGTGTTGGTTTGTGTGCTCTGCACTATCGGCTCAGTGGTGGTTGCGCCGCGCGGCATGGATGCTTCCGCGTATGCTCAAGGGCAGTGGGAAATTCTGTGCCCCGCCTGCGGGAGGTTTGTGCCGTGTCCTGACAATACTCCTTCGCCGCCGACGAGGTGTCCCTTGTGTGGCGCCTCATTCACGAAAACAGTAAGGGATGCTGAGAATCTGGCCCGGGAACGGCAACGGCAACGGGAATTGGAGCGGCTCGCAGAAAGGAGAAGAGACGCTGGGTTTCACACCGCGAGCATCACTGCAGTTGCCTTCAGCCCGGACGGGACGCTGCTGGCCTCGGGGAGCTGGGACGATACCGTGAAGCTGTGGTCGGTGCCGGAGGGCAAGCTGCAGGCGACGCTGGAGGGGCACAGCGGAGGGGTGTCGTCCGTGGCTTTCAGCCCGGACGGGAAGCTGCTGGCCTCGGGGGACTCGGACAAGACCGTGAAGTTGTGGTCGGTGCCGGAGGGGAAGCTGCAGGCGACGCTGGAGGGGCACACCATGAGCGTGGAATCCGTGTCCTTCAGCCCGGACGGGAAGCTGCTGGCTTCGGTGAGCAGGGACGAGACCGTGAAGCTGTGGTCGGTGCCGGAGGGGAAGCTGCAGGCGACGCTCCAGGGGCACAGCAACTGGGTGAACTCAGTGGCTTTCAGCCCGGACGGGAAGTTGCTGGCGTCGGGGAGCTGGGACGAGACCGTGAAGCTGTGGTCGGTGCCGGACGGGCAGCTGCAGGCGACGCTGGAGGGGCACAGCGACTGGGTGTCGTCCGTGGCCTTCAGCCCGGACGGGACGCTGCTGGCTTCCGGGAGCGATGACAAGACCGTGAAGCTGTGGTCGGTGCCGGATGGGAAGCTGCAGGCGACGCTGGAGGGGCACAGCGATAGGGTGTTGTCCGTCGCCTTCAGCCCGGACGGGAAGATGCTGGCTACCAGGAGTCAACACCGGTTCCTGATGCTGTGGTCGGTGCCGGACGGGCAGCTGCAGGCGACGCTGGCGGGGCATAGCGTCGTCCGCTCCGTGGCCTTCAGCCCGGACTGGACGCTGGTGGCCTCGGGGAGCTCGGACACGACCGTGAGCTTGTGGTCGGTCGCAGGAGGGAAGCTGCTGGCGAAGCTGGAGGGGCACAGCGACGGGGTGAAATCCGTGGCCTTCAGCCCGGACGGGAAGCTGCTGGCCTCGGGGAGCAGGGACGAGACCGTGAAGCTGTGGTCGGTGCCGGAGGGGAAGCTGCAGGCGACGCTGGAGGGCCACAGCGACGAGATCAGATCAGTGGCTTTCAGCCCGGACGGAGAGCTGCTGGCTTCAGTGAGTGCGGACAGGACCGTGGTGAGGCTGTGGTCGGTGCCGGAGGGGAAGCTGCAGGCGACGCTGGAGGGGCACAGCAACTGGGTGAACTCAGTGGCTTTCAGCCCGGACGGGAAGCTGCTGGCTTCGGGGAGCATTGACAATACCGTGAAGCTGTGGTCGGTGCCGGAGGGGAAGCTGCAGGCGACGCTGGAGGGGCACAGCGAGGCGGTGTTGTCCGTGGCCTTCAGCCCGGACGGGAAGCTGCTGGCTTCGGGGAGCTGGGACGAGACCGTGAAGCTGTGGTCGGTGCCGGACGGGCAGCTGCAGGCGACGCTGAAGGGGCATAGCCACTGGGTGCAGTCCGTGGGCTTCAGCCCGGACGGGAAGCTGCTGGCTTCGGGGAGCCATGACGAGACCGTGAAGCTGTGGT
>DPJP01000005.1:2931-3187 GCA_003542955.1 Armatimonadota bacterium | reverse complement strand
GGCAGTGCAGGCAGCCGAAGGCCACTGGCAGCGCTTCCCGTTTGCGCCAGAACCGCCACCAAGGAAGGGCAGGAGCCTGCCACGATGTGCAGAACGGCGGGCCGGGGGTGACATTCTCGAGGCGGAGGAAGTGGACGTGGCCTCCGGCGTCCCCGGCGACGATGGTGAGTTGGTCCGGGGCGACCGCGAAGGAGCGCACCTCGCCCTCCGCAGACCAGGTACACAGGCACTCCACGCTCTCCAGGTCCCACAGCTT
>DPJP01000005.1:0-2917 GCA_003542955.1 Armatimonadota bacterium | reverse complement strand
GCGGCGGCCGTCCGGGGTCACCACCACGGCGGACACATCGCTCGTATGCCCGGTGAGGGTGCGCAGCGCCTTGCCGCTCTGCAGATCCCACAGCTTGAGGGTGTTGTCCCTCGACGCGGAGACCGCCCGGCGCCCGTCCGCCGTTAACGCCACGGCACTGACGCCAACGCTGTGGCCGGTGAGGGTGTGCAGTTCGTCTCCGGTGCGGAGGCCCAGCATCAGGGGTGTGGTCGGACGGCCACCGGCAGTAACTGGCCCGGTGTCGAGGCGGCGTCGCGGAGTTCGTGCAGATGTCTGACCCGCGCGCGGGTCCCGAGGCCCAAGCTCATCAGGCCTCGAACGCGCGAGGGGGGGTCTCAGCAGATGCGCCGGACGACGGACCAACTACCATGCGCACACGCGCGGGAGAAGCTTACTGGACTGATGGGAGGTATGCCCATCGCTCAGCATTGGGGTAGGACTACGCGTTGGCGGCGTCTGGATCGCCTTCAAGGGCGAAGATGGCCAGGTAGTCGGCAACACCGCCTGTCCACACGGCACGAGTCGGTTGCGCTGACAGCCGGGGCAGGTATGGAGGGAACCACGCGATGTCCACTCCCGTCTCTCTGATCTGCAGCTTGAGACCTGCCGCTGGACCAACGTGCCCTGGGTCGACGCGGTCGGAGCCTTGCGGCACACCGACGAAGTCCTGCGACTCGTCAACACCTAAGCACTCCAAACAGCCGGCATCCCATATGCGGACAGTGCCGTCGTCGGACCCCGAGAACACCTCCTCGCCGTCGGCAGACCACGATAGGCTCGTTACCCATCCGTTGTGGCAGCAGTCTGAGGTCAGTTGGAGACCGGTATGCGCGTCCCAAAGGCGGATGAACCCATCGCGGTCTCCGGAGGCAATCCTGAGGCCGGTCGGGGCCCACGCCACACGCTCAACGTGTCGCCAGTCCGCATACTTGGTGGGGCAATCCTCGACGAACACGCTCAGCTGCTCCCCGCTGTCGGCATCCCACAGGGTCAGCGTCCCATCGGAGGATCCGGACGCGACGCAACTGCCATCGGGAGACAGCGCCCAGCAGGTTACCTCTCGTCCTTCCCCACGAAGGCGCCCCGACGTCTCTGCTGCTTCCCAGGCCCACAGCCGAACCGTGCCGTCGTCTGATCCAGATACAAGCCGCGCGTCAGATGACCAGGCAACGCTGCGAACCTCGTCCTCGTGTCCGCGCAGGCACGCGAGCTCCACCCCTGTCGCGGCGTCCCAGACGCGCACAGCGTTGTCGGATGACCCGGACGCGATCCAGGCGCCGTCTGGCGAGAGAGCCACGCTGTGCACTGCAGCATTCTGGGCGCACAGACAGGCGGTCTCCGCCCCCGCGCGCGCATCCCACACCCGCACGGTCCCGTCCTCGGACCCGGACACGATCCGGGCGCCGTCGGGCGAGAAGGCTAAGCTCCATACGTGACGCTCGTGGCCACGCATGCAGGCGACTTCCTCTCCCGTTGCAGCGTCCCATGCACGCACGGTCCTGTCATCGGACCCAGAAGCGAGACGCGCACCGTCGGGCGAGAACGCTACGCTCCGCACCACCCCCTCATGGCCAAACATGCATGCGACTTCCTCCCCCGTCGAGGTGTCCCACACCCGCGCCGTGCCGTCGGATGAGCCGGACGCGAGCCGGGTGCCGTCCGGGGAGAATGCCACGCTCAGCCCAGTGCTACGGTGGCTGCGCAAGCAGGCGAGCTCCTCCCCTGTCGCGGCATCCCAGACGCGGACGTTCTCGTCCCAGGCCCCAGATGCGATGCGGGCGCCGTCCGGCGAGAAAGCCACGCTTTGGCCCCGAGGACTGTGAGTGCGCAGACAGGCGGTTTCCATGCCGTTGGCAACAGACCATAGCCGTATGGTGCCGTCCGATGACCCGGACGCGACCGTCAGTTCGTCTGGGGCGAATGCCACGCCTGTCACTTCGGCTCCGTGCCCGCGCATGCAGGACACATGAGGCCCCCCGAGTGCGAACCGGGGTGGGCGGAGCGATCGCACCCAGCAGAACCCTGGTTGGCGGGCCTCTTTCCCCTCCCTCCAGCGCTCCAGCAGCGTACACAGCTTCGCTTCGGGCTGCTCCCAGGGCGGCCCCGGCTCGCCCCAGCCGTCCTCCGGCGGGTCGTGGTGTCCCGCTGCCGACGGGCTGTCGTACCACCATGCGCTATTCCAGAAGCACTGGAACAGCGTCAAGGGACGGAGGACAATGAAGTATAGATCATTACGCAGGGCCTGCTCCAGCAGGCGCAGGTTACGCGCCCATGTGCGGTCCTGCGGCAGGGCGCGGTTGCAGCGCGTGAAGTCCATCGCCAGGTCGAAGGCCAGGCCCGCCTCCACCTTGGCCTCCAGGAACTCCAACTCCGTAAGCGTGCCCTCCACCTGGTCCCAACACTCCCCGCCGACCTGTTGGGTGACCAACTCCGAGGCTTTGCGGAGGTTGGTTGCCCGCTCGGCTCCCTGCGTCACGAGCCACGACGGCTGCCCCCTGAAGTACTTCTCGAGCCTCCGGTGGGCCTCGAGGCGGGCGCCTTCGTCTCCGAGGTACCGCTCACCGACAACCGCGCCCACCTGGCGGTGGTAGAAGCTGAGCAGCGAGGTGCCATCGGCTGCGCGTTCGGCCAGGTAGGGTCGGAGGTCGAGGCAGAGCCGCGACCATATCACCGCCGGGAGGCCGGCGACTTCCGGCGAGAAGGGCGAGCGCTCGCGGAAGTTGGCCATCACTTCCTCGTCCGCCGAAAGCACCTGCAGCACCTCATCTTCGGCCAAGCCGTGTCGGGCTGCGCGGAGGTATCCAAGCGCGCGTTCCACAAGCACCCGTCCGTGGTTGGCGGGCTCCTCCAGCCGCGCGAGCATGTCGGCGATCACGCCTGGGACGGTGTCACTGAG
>DPJP01000003.1 GCA_003542955.1 Armatimonadota bacterium | reverse complement strand
GTCTCGCAAGCGAGCCTTCAGGCCGGAGAGGGGCCGGGGGTGAGGCCGAACGCCTCAGTACCCCTGCTCCGCCTCAACCTCCGCGATGGCCTCCTCGATGATGTCCATGCCCCTGGCGGCGATCTCCTCCGACATCACAATCGGCGGTGACATGCGAAGGATGTGCCCCGCCGGCACCCATGCCAGCCCCTTCCGGAAGGCCCGCTGATAGACCGCCTTGCCGGCCTCGGCAAACGGCTCCTTCGTCTCCCGGTCCTTCACCAGCTCGATGCCGCACAAGCAGCCCTTCACCCGCACATCGCCAACAATCGGGTGGGCGGCCTTCATCTGCCCCATCCGCAACTCGAAGTACTCGCCCAGCTTGAGGGCATGATCGAGGAGCCCCTCCTCCTCGATGGCGACGATGCTCGCCAGCGCCGCCGCGCAGGCCATCGGGTTGCCGCCGTAGCTTGTGGATGCGGATATTGCCTCGATGCTCTCCTTGTACTTCTCGGAAACCAGCATCCCCGTGACCGGGAAGCCGTTACCGAAGCCTTTGCCGACGGTGACGATGTCGGGCGCGGTGTTGTAGTGCTCCATGCAGAAGAACTTGCCCGTGCGGCCCATACTGGTGAGCACCTCGTCGGCCATCAGCAGGATGCCGCGCTCATCACAGAACGTCCGCAGCTTCGGGAAGAAGTCATCCGGCGGGAAGATCGAGCCCGCCCAGCCCTGCACCGGCTCGAGCACGAAGGCCGCCACCTGCTGCGTGGTAGCGTACTCGATGAACTCGGCGTAGAAGTTGATGTAGGCGTCTGTATCGATGCTCCCGTCGACCTTCGTGAACATCGGCCGATACGGATATGGCCGCGGCACGACGTAGAAGCCCTGTGCGCGACCCGCGCCGTTGGTCGAGTTCATCTTCCCGAGGCTGACCGCATGGCCGGTCTTGCCGTGGAAGTCCATGAAGCAGGAGAGGAACTCGCACTTGCCGGTCGCGGCCCTGGCCACGCGAATCCCGGCCTCGACGGCGGTGGTGCCGCTGTCGTACAGCTGCATCCCCGTCAGGTCCCAGGGCTGAACTTCCGCGAGCTTCTCCAGCAGCGCCACCTTGATCGGTGTGTTGAAGTCATGGCAGTTCATGAGCGTCTTCGCCTGCTCGGCGACGGCCTCGGAGACCTTCGGGTGGCAGTGGCCGAGGGTGGTCACGTAGATGCCGCTGGAGAAGTCGATGTAGGTGTTACCGTCGACGTCGGTGAGCGTAACCCCGTGGCCCTTTTCAAAGACCACCGGGCAGAGCTTCACCTGGCCCGAGTAGCCGATCATGTGGGCCATGCCGCGCGCATTGAGGGCAACCGATTGCGGCCCGGGAACGGCCTCGGTGACGATATTGGGGACAGTGGACGGGTTCACGTATGCCCAGTAGGACTGGTTCATCAGGGAGTCTCCCTCGTATGGCTGGTCGGTCGCCATGTATGGTCTGTCAGGCTGTGCGACCGCCGTCGGGTTCGGCACACAGGAATGGGCAGCAGATGTCGGACAGTCAGATGATGGGCAATCGCCGGATAGATGTCAAGGCCGCGTCGACGGTGCGGTGTGGCCATCAGCGCATGCGTATCCCCCGCACGGTGTTGTCCGCGCCCGCCANNGACGATGAGCTGCTGCTCGGCTCCCGCGACGGTGAGCGCAGTCGGCTCCACGCCCGTCGCAGCCTTCCCGGCCACCGCGCCGGTCACATCCAGCGTGACAACGGAGCCATCCATCAGCGCCGCGATGATGACCTCAACGCCCTCCGGGGCCGCCGTCGTCAGGAACTTCACGGGCGCGCCCATCGGTGTCGCCCACTGCTTCTCCCCCGCCCCGTTGAAGGCAACAATGAACTCCCCGTACCCGCCCGCGACGACCAGCGGCAGGCCGTCGGGACCGTCGACAAGCTCGACCCCGCGCACACTGTCACCGAGCGCATGGCTCCAGAGGTATCCCTCGCGGGAGGGGTCAATGGCGTGGAGGTTGGCGCGGCCGGTGCCGATGACGATCTCCTCCCGCCCGTCGCCGTTGATGTCCCCGATTACCATCGAGGCCAGCGTCGAGCCCCAGCCGTCGTTGAGGATGCGCCTCTTGTAGGTGTTCTCCCCGGCGAGGAAGTAGAGCGAGTCGGCGTCGGAGATCTCCGTGTTGCCGCCGACTATCTCCTTCGCCCCGTCACCATCGAGGTCATAGAGGCCGTGCGTGGCGAAGAAGCCTGCATACGACCAGAAGAGCCATTGCCGCACCCCGGCAGGGTCTACCCCGTGAAGGCGCTGGTCTCCCGTGGTCACGCAGATCGTCTTCGGCGCGTCCGGCGCGGTCTTCGCGGTGAACACGTGCAGCGCGGAGTTGGTCGACAGCATCAGCGTCGAGTTGACGGCCTGCTCCTTCTCCGGGGCGAAGAGGAAGCGCTCCTGCCCCGCCTCATCCAGGCACTGCAGGCTGCAGTCGTGGCGCGCGAGCAGTATCTCATGCGCGCCGTCGTCGTCGATGTCGTCAACCGCGACATCGTTGACCCGTACCCCTGCCTCGATGCGCCTGACCTCCGCCCCGTTGGCGTCGAGCATGGTCACATGGCCGGCCTGGCTCGGGACCGCGACGATCCCGAAGCCCTCGGGGAGCTGCTGCCTGTCCGCCGCACGGACCTCCGCGCCCGGGTTGCCGAGCCATGCCCGCAAGTGGCTCACCGCCCCGCCGGCATCATGCTGCCAGAGCACCGGCAACTCCGCCGGCGTGGAGCCGATGGCCGCTGTCGCCGGCGCACGGTCGAACTCGGTCGAGTTGAGCATTGCGGCCAGTGCGCCCAGCGCTTCGCCGCCCACGGCCTGGGTCTGGACCCCGTCGTCGGCCGGGGTGAGGGCGCCGGTCCGCAGGTCGAGCGTAACGGAGACCGGCGTGGCGGCCTTCAGCACCTGCACTCCGCCGATCGTGGCGGTACGTCCGCCGGCGACTGCCAGCATCTCGGCATTCAGGTAGAAGACATCCGCGTCGATGGACAGCGTGCCGACCTGCATCGGCCCGGCCGGAGCGCCGACATAGACGCTCGTCTGCCCGTCGGTGACGCGCATCACGCCGTCGGCGACCTCGTGGAATGCGAAGCGCCCCGCAGCTTCATCCCCGGTCTCATGCCCGAGCATGTACAGGTACTCCGAGCCCCCCGCCTCCAGCCGCGACGTCTTCGCATGGGCGAGCATATTCGGCAGCAGCGAGGCGAACGGGTACTCGCGGGCATTGAGTCCATAGCGGACCTCGAGGCGCCGGTGAGTCGTCGCGTGGCCGGAGGCCTGGATGTGGAAGTAGGTCGCGTTGCCCTGCTCCGGCTTCTCGCCCTTCGGGCACTGCTGCACGGTCAGCGTATCGCTCGAGAAGGTCGGCTCCCCGAGCGTCTTCCAACGGCCCGTGAGGCTGAATGTACCCGCCTCCCGCGCCCCGACGCGGTCGATGACGGCCAGGAACGCATCGGGCACGAGTACAATGGTGCGCGTCCAGTCGGCGGAGGCGAAGTCGTTCAGGCGCGTCTGCGTCACGAGCGTGTCGCCCAGTGCGGCCGAGTGGATCAGTTCCGCGGCCGATGGCAGCCGGCTCGAGATGCCGTCGCGGATGATGTTGACGCCGTTGTGCCAGGCGATTGTGCTGGAGGGCAGACCGTCGTAAGTCACGATGTAATCCCGCCCGTTCTTCGAGTACGCATGGATGGTGTTCGTGTCATCGTAGTCGTGGCTGGCGCCGAGCATACCGTCAAGCAGCAGGAACTCATCATTGCGGTCAAGCCCGGTGCGGAGGGCGATCTTGTCGAATGCCCTCTCATAGGGGACATTCGGGGCCTGGAACCTGTCGGCGCGCGGGATGTTGCGCCACCCCTGCCAGAAGCCCGCATCGTAGGGAATGACGGATATGCCTACTATGTCCTCCGGCGGAACCGGCTTCACATCGCCGCTGAAGCCGCGGATGATCTCATCGGTATCGGCCCTGGGCACGTCGGGGCGCACGGATGCGGGCCACAGGTAGCGGCCGTCGCCGTACCACTCGGCGGCCTTGGTCAACAGCGAGTTGGCGTTCGAGCCCCACTGACCGTCGCCGAAAGTCGGCAGGTAGCCGTTGTTGTCGCTGCTGCGCAGGGCCCGCTCCGCGGCCTGCCGCGCCGCGCCCGAGGTGAAGAAGCGGTCGTTGCCGGAGGCCAGCGCGTAGTTGGCCTTGTTCTCGAGTGTCGCCTCCCATTGGTGCATGCACGAATCGCACATCGGCTTTGACCAGTCGGCCTGCATGTCGAAGTAGTTGGCAACTCTCGTCAGGTAGACATCCATCTCAGGCAGGTGGTAGTGGTTGCGCAGGTAGCGGGCCATGTAGAAGGCGCCGATCGCCGGGCGCGTGCCGTGATTCTGATGCGGCATGCCCCAGCCGTACCTCTGGATGTGCAATGCGCCGATGCACTCCTGCGAGCGCACCTGCTCGAGGAACCAGTTGGTGATGCTGAGCCTGTCCTCGTCCGTGAAGACCGGGTGCTCCTCGATGAGATCATACAGCTCCATCCAGCCGGGCACGTACAGGTGAGCCTGGATGCCCTGCTCGATCCAGCGGAGCATCTGCTCGCGGTACTTCGCCGCGTGGGTATCGTCGCCCGTCAGCAGGTACATGATGCCGGAGTGGCGCGGGTCGTCGCGCGAGCCGTAATTGGCGAGCCCGAAGTGCTGAGGCCAGCCGGAGGGGATGAGCAGCCGCCCGGATTCATACGTGAAAGCCCCCAGCGCGGCGTACTCCGGCGCGGGCTCGAGGTCGTAGAGCCGACCCAGCACGCCGTCCTCCGGGATCGCCCGGCAGAAGCGCTCGACACCGGTCTCCAGCCCCGCGTCGTCACTCGCGCCGACGATGACGATGTTNNCCTCCGGCCCCATAGGGGTCGTGGATCGTTTGCAGCAGCGAGCCGTTCTCGCCCGGGAAGCGCCGGTCGACGATGGTGTACAGCTCGAAGTAGAGCCTGCGGATGACGGGGTTGTTGGCCATGTTGCCGATGCAGATGAGTGGGCCGGCGTTAGGCAGCAGCCCGGAGGGGTCGGGATCGGTGAGGACAGACGGCCGTGTGCCGGTCTTCTGCTCGATGGCGTCGGCAATCGCCGCGGCCGCCTGCTCATGCGAGCCCGCCGACCCGCGCACGATGCGGGCCTGCGAAAGCTCGGTCTGAAGTGACATGTCGCGCAACTGCGGCATCCCGGACCACTTCACGCCGCGGCTCTCATCCACCCGGAACTCGGATATCTCGAAGGCTGCATCGCGGGCGGATAGCCCGACATACCCTCCCCCGAGCCCACCGTCGCCGCCGGGCTCACCGTGATCCCACAGGTCCAGCGCCCAGACGCCGTCGATGAAGAGGAAGTAGCGGATACCGGTCTTGAAAAGCGCAACCTGGTACTCCTGCCCCACGTGCGTCGGGAAGTCGGGGCTCTCGGCCGCAACAACTCCATCCGGGCGATAGACCAGCCGCACCGGGCTTCCCGCGACCCGATCGATGAAGCGTGTCTCGTACGCGCCGGACGCCGGGGTCCCGTCGACCCCCGTCGAGGGCTGCTCGGCGGAGCTGAACAGCGACACCCGCGCATCATCCCCGCACTCTGTGAGGCGCATGGTGAAGCGCACCAGGTGCGGGCCGCAAATGGCCTGCCCCAGCCACGCCTCGGCCGCCCCGCCATCCGTGGCGCTCAAGACCAGTCTGCCGTCGCGGGCCTGCACGTGGCCCTTCACTGTCCACTGATCCGAGAGGGCCGCGAAGTCGTCAGACAGCACTGGTGAGACCCTGAGCGCAAGAGACTCGAGGGTGACCTGCTGGGCCGAGCAGGTCAGGGCGGTGACAAGGAAGAGAGCGATGACGAGCAACGGCAGATACTGCATGTCCATGCTCCTCGGCAAACGGATCTCAGGTGACGCCGTCTCCTTCGCGCTCACAGCCATGCTGCCCTTCATCGCCGCCATCCGTCTGCACTGGTAGGAAGCTGCGGCGCGAGACTGGAACACCGGTCCACGCGCTGGTGTTGTACCAGAGTGCCGACAACATCTCCAGAACCGGTGCGTGAGATGAACTCCGAACCGGACAGCATGAGTGCAGGGGAGACTTCTCCCCGTGGGGCACGCGGTCATCTGTGGCGCAGCTTCGGTCTGGTCCTGATTGGCCTGGCGGCGGCCTCTGTCCTTGCACTCGCCAGGCTGCCGCACCGCGAACCCGTCGCTGCCGAGGAGCCTGCGGCGCTGCGCCCGTCAGACCGCCATGCGGAACCTGATCTGCACCTCGCGGAGATCGCCGCCGACCTGGGCCTGCCGACTGACCCCATCCCCGACGCCCGCCTCCTGATTGACAAGTCCGACCTCACGCTTCAGTTCTACTCCGGGCAGGTACTGCTCAAGAGCTACCCCGTCGCCCGCGGCTTCGGCGACATCGAGGACAAGATCCGCCGAGACGATGGGCGCACCCCGGAGGGCGATTTCACCCTCTGTGAGCACGTGGTCCAGGCGGACCCGCATGGTTGGCGTGACGTCTGGCTGCAGATCGACTACCCCAACCGCGAGGACGCCGAACGCGGCCTCCGCGACGGGATCATCACGCGAGCCCAGTACCGGGCGATCCTCGACACCGCGGCACGAGGCGACGAGCCCCCGGATGACACCGGCCTCGGCAGCGGCGTCGGCATCCACATCGGCGGCATCAACCCGCCCAACTGGACACAGGGCTGCATCGCCATGGAGCGCAAGCACGGTGTCGAAGTCGCCCGCAATGTCGCAGTCGGGACACCTGTGACAATCCGGCGCTGAACCGCGCGCGGAGGTACGTTCGACCTCCGTGGCGAAGCCACCCCCGATATCATCAGGCCCGGCCCGACCGAACCAACGGGCCGCTTCCGTGGAGGTTCTCATGCGCATCGCAACAGGCGGCATTTCACACGAGACCAACACCTTCGCCGACACGCTCACCACACTTGAGGACTTCGAGCGCCGCGTGCCCGGCGTCCTGCGCGGTCAGGGCGTCATCGAGGCGTTGACGGGAACCGGCTCATGCACCGGGGCGTTCATCGCCGCCTCCGAGAAACTCGGCTTTGAGTTGGCGCCGCTCCTATGGACCTTCGCCCAGCCTTCAGGCCTCGTCGCCCAGGAGGTGTACGACGCGCTCTCGGCCGAGTTCATCTCGCGGCTCGAGGACGCCATGCCCGTCGACGGCGTGCTGCTTGGCCTGCATGGGGCGATGGTCACCGAGCAGATCGAGGACGCCGAGGGCGACCTGATCTCCCGCGTGCGGGAGGTGGTGGGCCCGGATGCGCCGATCATCGCAACGCTCGACCTGCACGCGAACATCACCCCGCTGATGGTCGAGGCCGCCACGGCGCTGTTCGGCTACGACACCTACCCGCACGTGGATCACGTCGAGCGGGGCACGGAGGCGGCGCAGTTGATGGTCGACACCATCGAGGGCCGCGTTGAGCCCGTGACCGGCTACCGGCAGATAGATATGCTGCTGCCGCCGCCCAAGCAGTGCACGCTGATCTCCCCGATGCGCGACATCTTTGCGCTCGTGCATGCCGCCGAGCGTCGCCTGGGGGTGCTGGCGATCACGATGTCGGGCGGCTTCCCGTTCTCCGACATTCACGACGTCGGCGCCTCCGTGGTCGTGCATACCGCCGGTGACGCCGATCTGGCGCAGTCGATCGCGGATGAGCTGGCCGAGGCGGTCTGGGTGCGCAAGGACGAGTTCAGCCTGCAACTGACACCGGTCGAGGATGCCATCGCCTATGCTCTGCAGACCGGTGAGGGCCCGGTGATCATGGCCGACGGCTCCGACAACCCCGGCGGCGGCGCACCGTGCGACGGCACCGTGATGCTCGAGGCGCTCATCAAGGCAGATGCGCCACGCTCGAGCGTGGCCATCATCGCCGACCCGGAGGCCGTCGAGGGAGCGTTTGCCGCAGGTGTGGGCAGCGAGGTGACGCTTACCGTCGGCGGCAAAACCGACGACCGGCACGGCAGACCGCTTGAGCTGACCGGCTACGTCAGGCTGCTCTCGGATGGCCTGTACAAGAACAAGGGCTCGATGATGACGGGCATGGCGGTGGGGATGGGCAGGACGGCTGTGTTCGTGGTCGGAGGCGTCGAGATCATCCTGACATCCAACCGCATCCAGCCGTTCGACATGGAGGCGCTGCGGTGCGTGGGGATCGAGCCGACCGACAGGCTGCTGATCGGGCTCAAGTCGGCGGTGCACTACCGCGCGGACTTCCAGCCGATTGCGAAGGCGATCTTCGAGGTGGATACCCCCGGCGTGCATCGGCCGGCGCTGACGGAGATGGAGTTCAAGCGGGTGCGGCGCCCGATCTGGCCGCTGGATGGGTGAGACCGGCGGTTTGCCGCGGCCTGCGGGCCGAGCGCCCGAGTACGGCATGCTCTCCAGCCACACACGTGCCCAATCCAGCAGCGTGGATGACAGCGCCGCCGGAGGCTCCATGCCCCCGGCGGCGGGAAGACCTCACTTCCCTGACACTGCTCACCAATCTCTGTAGTACTTGTTGGTGGCGTCGGCCCACAGCGTGGCCGGCTGCATCCACTTGACGTGACCATCTACGAAGCCGACATTGACGCCGTTGTTGTGCCGTCCATAGGGCGTGTTCTGGCCCCACACAAAGGGAGCGGCCGCGGGACTCGCGAAGTTGGCCCCCCAGTTGGCCAGGTTTGGCGCACCACCCGAAGATGGGAGATAGGCGATGCGGCCGCCCCAGGTGTCATCCACGAACATCAGGATGTCGGCCGGGCTCTGGATCTTGCCAAGACTGAGGGTATAGCTGAGTTCCGCATTGTAGCCATAGCCGTAGGCCAGGGAGGGGTCACTGGGGCACTTGGCGATGTGCGTGTTCTTGATGTAGGGCCCCAGAAGGCTGTTGCCGCTGTTGTCGATCCAGTTGACCCTGCCAACGGTGATCGATGACACTGCCGGGAAATAGCGATGAAAGAACATCTCGTCGTAGTCCTGCACGTACATCA
>DPJP01000096.1:7404-7534 GCA_003542955.1 Armatimonadota bacterium | reverse complement strand
TCTCTCTGCAATGTCGACGGCAGGAGCTTCCTGCAGACTGACCACACGCTGCGGAACTGGCGCGAGGCGCTCTGGCAGCCGGGGTACATCACCCGCGGCCTGTGGCGCGACGGAGCGACCGAGTGGCGGT
>DPJP01000096.1:0-7348 GCA_003542955.1 Armatimonadota bacterium | reverse complement strand
AAAAATGGCGCGCGCTGGTGGAGACCTACGAGCAGCCCGATGTCGATGAGGACATGATCCGCGAGGTCGAGGCGATTGTCGAGCGCGCGCGGGCCGATCTGTGCGGGTAGAGCGTCTGCGCAGCACGGCTCCGGATAACAGGTGGCTGCATGCGGCGCCAGAGAGCCCCACATGCCGCCGCTCCCCACCCGTCCGACGGCTTCGGCAGGAGCAAGAGTCATCTCAAGCGAACAAGAGCGGTGTCATTGCTGCACTGCCTGTAGGCACATGGAGTTCATAGGGGGCTGGTGGAGCTATGGATTCACGTGCACTGTTTCGTGCTGGCGCAATCCTCGCCATGGCCTGTTGCCTCGCGACCGCCCTCATCTCATGTCACGGCAGCGGAAGCGACGGAATCGTGACACCCTCGGCAGTCCAACTCCTGGGTGACATGGACAACGACGGCAACCCATCCGTAAGCGACGCGATTGCCATATTGCGTGTGGTTGTCGGGCTCGCCCCTGCCGACATGGCGGCCGATGTCGACCAGGACGGCTCGGCCGGGGTCGGTGACGCGATTGCCGTGCTGCGCTGTGTCGTGGGCTTTGATGCCTGGCCTATCGGCAGCTTCCGCCCGCCGCCCACAAGCCAGATCACCGGCGTGCACGTGGTAACTGACTTCGTCGTCGATGCCGACGAGCGAATCGAGTGCGTCGGCGATGTGACGGTCCAGTGCGATTCGGCGACCATCACCGGAGAAGTGTATTCGCTGCCTGCGTCCGGCGCAGGGGCAGACGGTGGCAGCATCACCATCGCGGCACAGGGCGATGTGGTCGTGACCGGCATCCTGGAGGCGGGCGACGGCGCGCCGGGCGCCCCCGAGCAAGCCGGCGGCGACGGCGGCACATTGGCGATTACCTCGGCCGACGGCAGCATCACGCTCGGCGGCACCGAAGTGGCGTCCGCGCAGGGCGTCCCGTCCAGGGCCATAGCCGGCGACGGCGGCGACGGCGGGGCCGGCCTGCTGGGTGGCCCGGGCGGGACGGGCGGGTCGCTCGTGCTCGATTGCCCCAACGGCGCCCTGACCATCAACCAGCAGCCCGGCTTGCTGCACCTGGGCAATGGCGGCGACGGCGGCGACGGCGTTGTCGCGGGTGACGATCTGCTGACGTTCGCAGTCCCCGAGGAGCTGTCAAACGGCGGCGGCAACTCCGGGGTGCTCAGCTTCCACTGTTCGGCGCTCGCAGGCATCGCCTTCCAGGATACCGGTGGGCTGCATGAGGGCGCTCCACTTCATTGCGGCGTGTTCGATGATGGTGTTACCGGTGGCGGCATCGGCGGAGATGCGGGAGACTTCTCGTATGGCGTCGACCCCATCACCGGGGGGTCGACGTGGCCGAGCATGGCCACGACGGCCCAGGCGGCACAGGACCTGCCGCAGCAGACAGAGATTGTCGGGACCTCAGGCGGATGGGGGCAGTTCGGTGGTGGCCGCGGAGCCTCGGTGCGGGCGGAGGCTCCCCTCGCCGTAGGCGCGGGAGCGGAGGGACGGAGGGCGAGCGCGCGAGGAGGTGAGGGCGGCGAGGTCGGAGTCGAGCCTGGTGTCGTTGGTCCAAATGACTCGATCTGGGTCTGGCTGGCTCAGCCCGAATCCGGCGGCGCAAAGGGCGGCGACGGCGGACACGCACTCGCGCGCGGTTCGGCGGGCAACAGCGGCGGCCCCGGCCAGAATGGTGGATGGGGAGGCTGGGCCCACGCAGCCGGCGGCGGCGGCGGCGCCACGTATTGCCCGACCGGCGCCGATCCGCAACACTACCCCGGCGGAGACGGCGGCGATGCGACGGCTGTTGCCGGCGANNACGCAGGCAATGGAGGCGCCAACTGCTACCCTTCGGGTAAGGGCGGGGATGGCGGGAAGGGAGGGAGCGCAACGGCCGCGGGTGGCGAGGGCGGCGGCCAACTGGTCCTGGGCGACAATCCGCATATCTCGGGATACGGTGCAGGCGGCGATGCAGTCGCCGCCGGGGGCAAAGGTGGCGACGGCGGCAACGGCAATCCACCCGGCGCGGGAAACGGGTCCGTGGGTTCAATTGCCCGCGGCGGCGAGGGCGAACCCGAAGGCAGCGCGCAACTCACACAGGGCGTCGATGGACAGGGCGGCGCGCAGTGCGTCGTGCTCCCGCACAACGGCTACACCGTCGCGAGCGCGAGCGGCGACTACACCCACAGGATCAGGCTCACGACGCCGCTGTGGCCCGGGGGCGTCACCCCCCAGCAGGCGCAGACAGTCTACCTGGGCGGCCCGGACAACCCGGTTGCCCAGTTGGTCGGGCAGACCATCGCGCTCAGCCCCGACGCAGGGCGGCTGTGGGCCGCCAGTGTCGGCGGCGTGTTTGTCTACGACAACCCCCTGGCCGGCGGGGATCGGCCCCCAGACCTCATCCTGACGCCCTCGGGCGTCGAGCAGTCGGGCTTCATCCCGGATTGTCTGTGGTATGACCCGGCCAAAGATGCACTCTACTGCGCCGATGGAGCCGACATCTACGCCTGGCATGGCGCCTCTACGATGGCGGCCAACGCAGTCGCGAACCGGACCATCCACGTGTCGAGCCTGGGCGCTCCCGCGTTTGGAGCGATAACCGGCGCGGGCGACCGCGACATCATGTTCGGCGCCGCGGGCAGGCGTGTCGTGGTGTTCGACGCCATCAGCGCCGTCCGGGGCACCGTCGAGCCCGATCGCATCATCAGCACCGAGCCCGGGGCGACCGGCGGCCTCGCGTATGACAGCGGGCGGGACAGACTCTATGCCGCCAGCAGAGACCAGCTGCTCTCCCAGCATCGCCTGATCGTCATCGCGAACGCTTCGGCGGCCGAAGGCGTGACAGCCGTCACCGCCGTCGGCGGCATCGGCGCCAGTCCCGACCGCTGGCCTGTGGCAGTGGCCGTCTTCCCGCAGTTCGATGAGGTGCTCGTCGGCGTAGTCTATGGCGACCTCGTGGCCTTCGCGGGAGCGAGCGGACTGACGGACCAGTCAACGCCCGCGGCGCAGTTGGGGCCGGAGCAGATCGCGTTCTGCGCAGTGGCCGTGCAGTGAGTCGGCCAAGAGAGCCCATAGCCTCTACTCGACCACCTCCGCAATAACCAGGCCCTTCTCGGGCACGGTGACGCTGAGTGCCGCGGCGGCGGTCATACTCACCACGGTGTCCTTGCTCACCAGATCGCCGGCGGCGTTGTACTCATAGAGGCGGACCTGCGCATCACGCCCGGGCCAGGCGTACTCACCCGAGTGCATCGTGATCAGCCGCTGCTCACCCTTCACCGTGCCCGGCCCGATTTCCCTGGTAGTGATCGGGTAGAGCTTGCAGACGAAGTTGTCAGAGCCCTCCAGCACGAGGTTGACGGCGGTCGGCGAGTAGATGCAGCCGATGCTCAGGCACTGCCTGACCGAGTCGAAGACGCCCTGCCGGCTGCGCTCATCTCCCATGTTGCCCAGCACCAGCGGGACGGCTGAGAGGTGCCCGCCGGCCATTGTGCCGTGCCCGTTGCCACCCTCGATGAAGCGGTGGATCGGCAGTGAGTTGATGCTCCGCAGCGCCGACCCGCCGTTGGCCAGGAATGGCTTGCCGCGTTGCAGGCACTCGTGGATCATCCGCAGCTGACACGACTCTGATGTGTAGGCGTTGTCCGACTTGAGGCGCACGACATTGCCTTCCTCGTCGATGTCTGCCGAGTGGCCGTCCCAGCGGCTGTAGTCATAGCGGCTGTAGCCGCGCGAGCGGCCCGCCCAGCTGAACTCGTCACAGTAGACGGCGTCGCTATTGGCCTCATCCATGCTGCGCCGGAGGCTGTTGAGGATCGCCTCGAGGTACTCGGAGCCGGGTCGCGGCGTGTAGTAGTAGACCCGCCAGCCCCTCTCGACGGCCTCGGAGTACAGATGTGCGGTGCTGTAGTGGCGAACCTCGAGCGCCGACCCGTCTGGCGTGCGGATCGTCTCGCCGGCGATCGGGAACTGCTCGGCCATCGGCTCGTAGACGACTTCCATGGCCGGGTGTGTCATGTGCATGACCGTGATCCGCGGGCATGCTCGCCTGATGGTCTGAATCTCCTCGGCGCGCGCCTGCCACCATGCGTCTCGGTGCTCGAATCTGAGGTAGGCGGCGAGGTCGAGATCAGGACAGCCACCGGGCGAGCGGGGCGCGTCCTCGGGCAGCTTCGGGTAGTTGGTGCCCCGGGCAGGGCCGACGTCGGCGGAGAGGCGCATCCAGCCACCGGTAATCAGCATAATCGGCCCGAGGTGCCCAAGGGACTTCCGGTAGCGCTCTTCGGCATCGTCAACGTCGGGGGCGCGGTACCAGCCCCAGAACATCGGGCGCTCCGCCGGTGTCCCGTTGACCCCCCACCGCTTGCGGACGCTGTTGATGAATGACCAGTAGCCGCCGCCGTCGGTGACGGGGGTGATCGTCATGTCGAAGTCGATGCTGCCGTGTGGTGGGAGTGCGAGTGTCTCGGAGTAGACCTCGCCCAGCCCGCCGGAGTAACGTGCAGCCATCAGCAGCCGCAGCCAGTCGCTCTCGGCGGTCATGCCGTAGGCGTAGCGCGGGTCGGCCTGCGACTGCAGGCAGACTGTCGGGTTGGTTGCCAGCCCCGCCAGTCCGGTCGCATCGGGATCGCCGGCGAGTGTGAAAGCAGCCCTGCCGTCACGCAGGAAGAGCCGATGCCTGAACGGGAGCGCGCGGGTCTGATCGGTGGTGTTGGACCACTCCTCCTCCCACTTGAGCAGACCTGCAGCGATGCTGACTTCGCGCGTGAGCCGCAGGCCCTCCCATTCGGCGATGCTGCGGAACCCCGCGGAGCCGAGGGGCTCGATGGTTACCCGGACAGGAGCATCTTCGGGAGTCACATCGTCGGCGATCAGCGTTGAAGTGGCGTCGGAGTGCATCCCGATGCCGGTCTCGACGAGCATCTCCGGCCCGCCCTGGACCGAGACGGCAAAGCCGCCGCCGGTTGCCTGCTTGAGCGTAATACCGTCAGCGCTCACCGATCGCCCAATCTCGCCGCGCTCCGGCGCCTCGATGGCGGGCGCCGGCACCAGTGCGCGGTCCAGGTAGCCGATCTGCACTCTCTCGAGCACGACATCGCCCTCGTAGTCGGTGGGCTTCGCGGGTCGAGTGTTGGTGATGGAAAGGGTGTTGCCGTCGACTCCGCTGACGAGGTCGTTGACATCGAGCATGAAGCTGCCGCCAAGGCCTTCAGCGGTGGAGGCGTCCGCGGTCGCCGCATCGGGGGCGTAGAGCAGCATGAAGCGGGGCCCGCTGAAGACCTGGAAGTCGTTGCCCGGGTGGCCGACGAGGCGGAAGCCGGGGGGCCGGCCGATGAGGCGCTCTGCCCCACCGGGCGCGCGGCGCTCGACAGGCGTGCCGTTGATGCTCAGGCGCATGTTGTAGTTGCACCCGCCGTAGCGCGGAGCGTAGGCCACCGCACCGAAGCGCATCACAACGACCTTGCCTGGGCGCGCCGGGAACGCAGGCAGCGACTGCTCGAGCGTCTCACCGAAGGGCACGCGGATCTCGTCAATGGCGGTGGCATCCTCGATCGGCAGGTCGGGCAGACCCGCAGCCCGGCCGATACAGACGGTCATGAGCATGCATGCAACAGCGATGAGCAGCCGGGGGAGCGGTACAAGGGCGAATGCGTCAGACATAGTCCGGACCTCCTCGATAGATCGGCATGTCGGAGTGTTCGCGCAACCAATCGTGGGGACCTCGTACCATGGCTGCGGGGCACCTTGAAGGTGTAGGGTCGCGGATGCAGAAACTGTAGGCGCGGAGTGTTTCACCGAAAACGATAGAGAGCCGAGGAGAGCAACCATGACTGAAGAGGCCGGCGGCAAGAAAGAGCGCCGAGCGATAGTCCGATGCCCGTTGCTGGCAGCGTCACCACACGCGGGTGGCGCCGTGACATCGCGAATGGCGGGCTCCACGGACCCCACGGAGTGCTATAAGGAGCGCTGCGCCTGGTGGTATGCCGATCAGCAGGCATGCGCCGTGCTGATCATGGCGGAGGCGTTGCGGGAGAAGTAGGCCGCGCGTTAGCGGCCCGACGTCAGCATGGCTCCGATGAAGAGGGCCGGGATCGCCAGCAGCAGGACCATTGCGTATTGCCTGAACACAATCGCGCCGGCGATGACACCCGCCATCGTCGGCGCAATGACGCCCCACGGCATCTCACGCAGGTGGACGAACCAGCCGGTGAAGGCCAACGCCATCGCGACCGCCCCCAGCCCGCCCGCAATCCACAGGTGCACGGCGGTCATCCAGTAGATGCCGCCCATCCGCAGAGCCCACATCGAGCAGACCACAATCGCGAGCCCGATGACGGCGGCCGAGACGGTGGCGCTCTGCGGGTGCTCGGGCGGGGCATCCCGTAGCAGCATAATGGCATACAAGAGCCCGGCCGGCGCGTACAGCACGGCCACGACCGCCCGTAGCCTGCCGAAGCTCGTCCCCGAGTTGCCCCCTGTGGTCTCCTGAGCCTGTGGCATCTGATCTCTCCCGCATGTCTGCCGGCAGTCGGTCCCCCGCCCCCGCGCGGCTACCGTCGCCGCCGGAGAAGTGTTCGCCTCCGGTCGCCTGCAGCCCTACCTCTGCAGGCAATGACACGCCGGCATCGAATAACTACGCAGGAGTAGCCCAGTGTACTCGACCATCACCGTCACTGCCGGGGAGGACACCCATGCCGATGACGTCACGCGAGCGCTTCCATGCCACATTCCGCTACGGGCAGCCCGACCGCGTCTGGCGTATGCCCCAATGGGTCTTCGCCGAGACCCGGCAGCGCTGGCTCAATGAGGGGATGCCACGCGATCAGCACTTCAACACCTACTGGGATTTCGACCGCTTCGCGACAATCCCTATCGTCACCGGCCCCTGGCCGCCCTTCGAAGAGAAGATAGTCGAGCAGACGGCCGAGTGGCGCATCGTCGAGGACGAACTCGGCTCCCAGCGCAAGATATGGACTGACCGCGGCATCGGCATGCCGCAGNNCAGTGGCTCTCGTACCCGGTGCGAGACCGCGACACCTGGGAGAGGTTCAAGCAGCACCTCGACCCGCACGCGCCGGTGCGCTACCCCGAGTACTGGGATGACTACAAGCGCTCCGTCAAGGACCGCGACTACCCGCTGCAGATCAGCATCGGCTCATTCTACGGCTGGATCCGCAACTGGGTCGGCATGGAACACCTGGCGCTGTGGTATTACGATTGCCCCGATCTCGTCAGGGAGATGACCGAGTATGTGACCGACTTCATGATCACGCTCATCGACCGCGCGCTGAGCGAGATACCCGACATCGACTACGCCCAGGTATGGGA
>DPJP01000161.1 GCA_003542955.1 Armatimonadota bacterium | reverse complement strand
AATCCCGCAGTCGCGGGACCACGCTTCGCGCGGCGGCAGCGCAGGTCGGGGGATGTGGGGTTAGGGGCGAGAGAGCGACGGACGTCCGGGAAAGGCGGCCCGGCTGCGGGATGCGTCACGTCCTTGACGAAATCGGAGGCTGGGACTATACTGGTGTCAGAAACTGGATACCGCACACGGTGTTGACGAGGAAGAGTAGGCGCAGCACGGGGCACAGAGAGCCCGTTGACCTGCTGAGAAACGGGCGCCACCACTTCGCCGAATGTCGCCTCTGAGCCGCCGGGCTGAAATGGGCAACCATCAGTAAGCCCGGCCGGGAGCGCCCGATACAGCGTCAATGAGTGCCCGGCCGCATCAGGCCGGGAATCAGGGTGGTACCGCAGGAGATGCAGCCTCTTGTCCCTATGTGGATAAGGGGCTTTTTTGGCATTTCGCGGCGGAGTCGGGCCTCATCACCATCGGGGCCATGGACCGCAATCAACTGACACTGCTGAGCACGAATCTGGAGGCAGGACCATGAAGAAGCGTTCCGGACCGGTTGTGGAGGGTTTTTCGCGCGCCCCGGCGCGTGCGCTGCTGCATGCATGTGGCTATACGCGCGAGCAACTCGATGACAAGCCGTTCATTGGCATCGCAAACAGCTACTCCGACATCGTGCCCGGCCACATCGGCATGGGGCGGCTGCACCGGGCGATTGAGCTCGGCATCGCCGCGGGCGGCGGCACGCCGATGAGCTTCGGCATCCCGGCTATTTGCGACGGTGTGGCGATGGGCCACGCGGGGATGTTCTACTCGCTCCCCAGCCGCGAGCTGATCGCCGATACCGTCGAGAGCATGGCCATCGCGCACGGCTTCGACGGCCTGGTGCTGTTGACCAACTGCGAC
Organism: Armatimonadota bacterium; assembly: GCA_003542955.1. GTDB lineage: Bacteria > Armatimonadota > Zipacnadia > Zipacnadales > UBA11051 > UBA11051. The sequence continues at coordinate 2,032 of DPJP01000161.1, read as the reverse complement.
AAGATCACACCCGGCATGCTGATGGCTGCCGGCAGACTCGACATCCCGGCGATCGTCGTCACCGCCGGCCCGATGCTCTCCGGCCGCTATCATGGACGATCCCTGTCGCTTGTGCGGGACACCTTCGAGGCCTTCAGCAAGGCCCAGCGTGGTCTCATCACCGAGGAGGAACTCCACGAGCTCGAGGAGCGGGCGTGCCCCGGGCCCGGCTCGTGCCAGGGCCTCTACACCGCCAACACGATGGCCTGCTGCACGGAGGCGATGGGGATGAGCCTTGTCGGCGCGGGGACCGCGCTGGCCAGCAGCGGCGAGAAGGAGCGGATCGGCTACGACTCCGGAATCGCCGCCTGCCGACTGGTGGCCGAGGACATCACGGCCCGCAAGATCATCACCCCGGCGGCCATCCGCAACGCCATCCGCATGGATATGGCCCTCGGCGGATCGACGAACTCATGCCTGCACCTTGCCGCGATTGCTCATGAGGCCGGTGTCGAGGTCAGTCTCGAGGTCTATGACGAGCTGTCGCAGGCAACCCCGCAGATCGCCCACCTCAGACCCGCGGGCGAGTACATGATGGAGGACTTCCACTGGGCCGGCGGGATCGCCGGAGCGTTTTCGGTACTCGCCGACATGCTCGAGGACAACATCACCGTCTCCGGCAAGAACGTCAGCCAGATAGCCGCGGAGGCGCAGATCATCAACGATGACGTCATCCGCCCGATCGACCGGGCCTACCGGAAAGAGGGTGGTATCGCCGTTCTCAAGGGCAATCTTTGCCCAGACGGCGCGGTTATCAAGCAGTCCGCCGTTTCGCCGGGCATGCGGCAGTTCCGTGGTAAGGCCGTCTGCTTCGATTCGGAGGAGGAAGCGCTTGATGCCATCATCGCCGACCGGATCCCCGACGGCTCGTGGGCGATCATCCGCTACGAGGGCCCGAGGGGCGGCCCCGGCATGCGCGAGATGCTCAACCCCACGGCAAGTCTGACGGGGATGGGCAAGGAGGAGTCCGTTGGGCTGTTGACTGACGGCCGCTTCTCCGGCGGGACGCGCGGCCCGTGCGTCGGGCACATATCGCCTGAGGCAGCCGCGGGAGGCCCGCTTGCGCTCGTGCAGGACGGCGACGAAATCGCCATCGACCTGGATGCACGCACGCTGCAACTGCTCGTCGACGATGCCGAGCTCGAGCGTCGCCGGGCCGGTTGGCAGGCGCCGCAGCCGAAGGTCACCACCGGCTGGCTGTCGCGGTATGCCCGCAGCGTGCAGTCGGCGGCATCCGGCGCAGTCATGGAGTAGACCGGCCGCTGTAAACGGTGCGGCAGGCCCACCGGCAGCCGCGCCGGCGACCGACCCCATACCTGCGTAAGGAGGGAAAGCTGTGACCCAACAGATGATCAACGGCGCTGAGGGAATGCTCAAGGTCCTCGAGGAGGAGAACATCGAGTACATCTTCGGCTACCCCGGCGGTTCAGTGATACCTATCTACGACAAGCTCTACAGCGCAAGGATCAAGCACATCCTGCCGCGCCACGAGCAGGGGGGCATCCATGCCGCCGACGGCTACGCCCGCTCGACGGGGCGCGTCGGGGTGTGCATGGCGACAAGCGGGCCCGGGGCAATGAACCTCTGCACCGGCCTTGCGAACGCCTACATGGACTCGATCCCGATCGTGGCGATCACGGGGCAGGTCAAGAGGAACCTGATCGGCAAGGACTCGTTCCAGGAGGCCGACACGACGGGTGTGACCATCCCGATCACCAAGCACAACTACCTGGTGACCAATCCTGCCGAGTTGGTGGACATCACCCGCGAGGCGTTCTACCTTGCGAGATCGGGCCGACCGGGCCCGGTCCTGATCGACGTGCCGTTCGACGTCAGCCTCGGAGACGTCCCCTGGGCCGAGCGCGACATCAAGCGCCTCGACGCCTGGGAGGAGTCGCGGCCAATCGATCCGCAGCTGATCAAGCGGGCGGCTGAGATGATCGCGCAGGCTCAGCGGCCCGTCATCATGATCGGCGGCGGCGTCATCGCCGCC